>CAZFWN010000285.1:0-6033 GCA_964522745.1 uncultured Ktedonobacterales bacterium | reverse complement strand
GCACCGCCGCGCTATGCTGTATTCAGTTGTGAGTGTGCCACACCTGGGCACATCACGAGTGTACCATATTCTTGCTTGATATGCAAGCCTTTGGCTGATCTCTTTCGAGCAAGCAGGACTTTTTGGCTAGCGAAGGCCAAGACGAATCCGCTTGTAGCGCCGGCTTCCAGCCGGCAGGCGCGGTTGATGAGGTTTGACTTTTTCTCTGAGTCTGAGGCGCTCCAACCGCTCGCCGATTAAAATCGGCGCTAAGGGCGTGCCGCCAGCAAGTCCCGACGGGACTTCGTGGCGCCGCAGGCGCCCCTAGCGCCGAATTCATTCGGCGATGGCTTGGCGAGGACGAAGACCGGGTGTATGTGTCAAACGTCATCAACCGCCAGCCTCCTGGCCGCCGGGGGGTGACCCCAGGAAGCGCCGCAGCAGCGCCTCTAGTTCGTCTAGATCGAAGGGTTTGGGCAGCAAGACATCTGCGTGAGCGCTCTGCATGCGCCGCAGGCCCGCCGCCGAAAGCAAGATAGTGGGCGCAGACTGATGACCGTCTTTGGAGGCGTCGCTGCGCAGCGCGGCGATCAGTTCATCACCATTCAGATAGGGCATCATCAGATCGGTGATGACCAACGCGGGCCGGCGAGTGCGGGCAAGCTCTAGCGCTTGCCGCCCATTGTTGGCAATCAGCGGGGTATAGCCGCAGTCCTCCACCAGCAGAGCGATGGCCTCGGCAATCGGTTCTTCATCTTCGGCGATCAAGACCAGGAACGGCTCACGTACTCCAGCCGGCCTCTGCTCCGGCGCAGAGCGTGCATCGATGCGCTCGTCTTGCCCGCCGCTTTGAGCATCGGTGTCGGCGCCGCTCACAATCAAGCCTCCGGCGTGGTATCTTCGGCGCCCGTCCTGCGTCTTGTGCGCGGAGTGTGTGATTGGAAGCGTCTTGGCTGAACAGCGCTCCGATCAGGCTCCAGCACACGGATGCAGGCAGGGACTTCAATCTTGACCTCGCGCCATAGCGTAGAGTCGTAGGCTGAGAAACGCATTTTTTGCACAGAAACAAGACGATATAAGTGACCGCGCTGCTCTATCTGGCGTAAGAGCAGCATATTCTCTGCCAGGATAGAGGTTGGTTCAGAGGAAAAGTCCGGCGGCCAGCCAATCTCATAAGGCACCTCGCGGATAAAGAGGGCCGTCACCCCACGCCGATGCAGCGCCTCCACCAGCGCCGCCATATAATTTTCGACGCGGCGGGGGTCGCCACTCTCAATAGCCGCCCGCTCCAGTTCGGTAATGCTATCGACGACCAGGCGCTTCGCTCCTGTGCGGTCAAGTGCCGCCAGCAGTTCGGTTGCCAGAATGTCGGCGTTCAGTTCCACTGGCGGCCAGCGCAGCAGCGTCAGGCCGCCGCCGGGCGCCAGCGTGGCCCGAAATTCCTGCCCCAGCGTAAAGGGATTGGTTTTGAGCAGCAGTTGGCGATAGCTCTCACGAAAGCCCAGAAAGAGCGCCGGCTCGCCCCGGCGCGCGCCAGCCAGGGCAAAATGCAGCCCCAACAGCGTCTTGCCCGTGCCCAGGCTGCCGATCACCAGCGTATTGGTAGCACGGGTCAGCCCACCGCTCAGGATGGCATCCAGCGCTGGCAGATCAAAGGGCACGCGGCTTTCCGGCGTATCGGCCAGTTCCGACACTGTTGATTCATCTGCTTCGAGGTCAATGGGTTCAGGCAGCGGCGTCTGGGAGGCAAGGGTCACGCGGCTCTCCAGGCGCGGATAGACCACCACGCCCTCGTCGCTGATCGCCAGCCCATGCAGGCCCGGCAGGGGGGCTGAGCCGCGCATCTTGATGACCTCGACCCGTCGGCGCTGGCGAATACCCAGCAGATCAAAGTGCAGGCCGATAATCACATCAGCCGTCGTCGCCTCAGGGAAGAAGGCTGGATCGCGTGGGTCGGCCTCGCTGGTGATGATCGTCGTCGCGCCCAGGATGCTGAGCGTCGTGCCAACATCATAGAGGAACTTGCGGGCGGCCTGCGGGTCAACATCAACGCCGCGCACGCCGCGAAAGCCATCCAGCACGACAAAGTTTGCGTGCGAGCGGCGCGCCGCCGCCACCATCTCGTTGCCCGTCGATTCCAGGCCGCCGGAGAGGAACTGCTGGAGGCTCAAGAACTGAATGGCATCGCCGGTCAGTTCATCATCATAGAAGGTGAATGAGCGCAGATGGGCGATCAGCTTGCTGGTTGGCTCAGAGAGCGCCGCCAACACCATTGCGCGGCGGCCTGCCCGCCCTGCGGCAAAGGCCATCTGGTTTGCCAGCGTCGTCTTGCCGCTGCCGGGCGGCCCCACAATAATGACCAGCGCGCCGCGCGGGAGTCCGCCCCCCAACACCTGATCGAGACGTGGAACGCCAGTGGGATCGTCTTGACGTCTGGCCCCCAAAAAGTCATCAGCGGAGATATGCGGGTTCTGCTCGCTCACCAGTGCCCCCTTTGCCCCCATCCGACCGATGGTAGTGAGAATCCTTCCTCATCGACGCCGCCTCAAGCGCCCCTCAGCAGAAGAACGAGGGCATACAAAATCAGGCATTACTGTATCATTTCCTCAGGCCCAATAGCAAGAGGAAGAGCAATCATCGGCACTGCAATCATCGGCATTGCCTATGCAGCGCTCGTGGATGGGAGGGTCTTTTTCCCACTCTCTTATAAGAGAAATCAGACCATGCAAGGAGGAACCTGTGAGCCTCAATCTCAGCAGCGATGCGTTTAAAAACAACCGGCCCATTCCGCCGCGCTATACGAAAGATGGGCAGAATCTCTCGCCGGCGCTCGCCTGGCAAGGGGAGCCGCAGCAGACGGCCAGCTATGCAGTGATCGTCGAAGACCCGGACGCCCCCAGAGGCGTGTTCACCCATTGGGTTTGCTTCAACATCCCCGCGCAGACGCATGGCCTGCCTACCGGCGTGCCGAAGACCGATTCGATAGGCGAAACGGCGGTGCAGGGCAAGAACGATTTTGGCAGCACGGGCTACGATGGCGCGCAGCCCCCGCCAGGCAAGCCGCACCACTATCACTTCGAGGTCTTCGCACTGGACACCATCTTGCCCCTGCGAGCAGGCGTCACCAAACGGGAATTGCAGAACGCGATGCAGGACCATGTGCTGGAAAAGGCCGAACTGATCGGCCTCTATCAGCAGAAGGCTGGCGGTTGAAACCGCGCCTGAGGGCTGCGCCGCAGCGAGACGCCCGCGCTACGACAGCAGCATCTCTGCTGAACGCCAGCATATTCGCTTGCCAAGTGGTACGGGCCGGCTGGAAGCCGGCGCTACAGGCAACACGCCGGCAAAGATGCCGGCGCTGCAAGGCTAGCCTTTTGCTACTACTGCTCGCTCGCTTATTTCGGACATCAGGCAGAGATAGCCATCCTCCATCGTCGGTTGGAGCGGGATCGCCTGATCTTCGGGGCGCGGCTGGCCGACGACGCGATACTCGATGGCGCCAGCGCGCGGCAGGATCGAGGCGACGGTCAGATGCTCCGGGCGGGCGCCGCTGGTGGTGATCTGCCAGGTGCGCCCTTCGGCGATAGAGGACAGTTCTTCCGGCGCGCCATCAAAGCGAACCTGCCCCTGGTGCAAGACGACTAGCCGGCGACAGGTCTGGGCCACGTCCTCGACGATATGTGTCGAGAGGATAATCACCCGCTCTTGCGCCAGCGCCAGCTCGGAGAGCATCGTGCGGATGCGGATGCGCTCCTCCGGGTCCAGCCCGGAGGTGGGTTCATCGACAATCAGAAACTGTGGGTCGGTCAGGAGGGCTTGCGCCAGCCCCACGCGGCGCTTCATGCCGCCGGAAAAACCCTTGAGCTTGCGCTTCGCCGCCTCGGCCAGCCCCACCGTCGCCAGCAACTCCTCGATGCGCTTCTTGCGAGCGTCTTTCTCGTGCAGACCCTTGAGGATCGCCATATAGTCCAGAAACTCATAGGCGTTCAGGTTGGGGTACAGGCCCAACTCCTGCGGCAGATAGCCCAGCAGGCGCTTGATCTGCCGGCGGTCCGACGCCCGCTGGACATCGTAGCCGCCGATGCGCACCGTGCCCGCGCTGGGCGTGAGCAGCGTTGCCAGAATGCGCATCAGCGAGGTCTTGCCCGCGCCGTTTGGCCCCAGCAGGCCGATCAGCCCCGGCTGGATGGTAAGCTGGACCTCGCGCAGCGCCCGCACGCTGCCGGAATAGGTCTTGCTCAGATGCTCGATCTCAATTTTCATCGCTATTCTCCCCCAATCAGCCATTCGGCCCGGCTGAGCCGCCAGAGGCAGGCGCCAATCAGCGGCACACAGATGGCAAGCAGCAGTTCACGATTCACCAGCCAGTAGGGCGCGCCCTTCTCCCAGAGCGTCGCAAACAGGAAGAGCCGCCGGCTGGCATCCAGCCAGAAGCCATGCAGCACGACATCGTTGACAAACAGGTCATGGATGACAATCTCCAGCAGCCAGATGCCGACAGCCAGCGCCGCGCCCACCGTTGCCGAGCGGCTCCAGAGCGAGGATAGCAGTGAGACAAAGATCAGCACCAGGCTGGGCGAGAGCCAGACCAACTGCTGCTCCAGCCAGTTTCCGTCGCCGGGCAGCGGAATCTTTAAGACGGCCAGATAGCCATCGAAGAGCAGGGCCATGACGACCAGCAGCGCCAGCACAATCGCCAGCCGCGAGGCGACCACCTGCCAGGTGGGCCGCTCGGCGGTGCAGACCACCTCGCGGGCCGGATCGCCGGCGAAGACGCCGCTTGCCAGCACGGCCACCGGCACCGGAAAGATCAACTCCAGCACGCTGATAGTCATATCGAACTGGTTAAAGGTATGGTAAGTGAACCACGTCAGGAACGCGGCCAGCGCCCAGACGATGCCGGTAATCAGCAGATAATCATAGTTCAGCAGCTTGAAATGGTAGCGCAGGGTACTCATCACGCTCGCTCCTGTTTGCGCAGCACAAGCTCCATTGTCACCAGCCCGCCAATGGTCAGCGCGATAATCAGACAGATGTTGAAGATCGCCCAGCCGTTCGTTGCCGGCGGCAGCAGGTATTGCGAGCCTGAGTCATGGAAAAAGAAGGCCATGCGGGCATACTCGCCGTTGACGCTCAAGACGGTCTGGTTAATGGTTGGCAGGCGCGACCTGGGCACAGCCACCGACCACATCCAGAAGCCGGCAAAGAGGACTTGATAGAGCCGCAGCCGCATCACCAGCGGAAAGGCCAGCGACCAGACGACGGCAAACATCCAGGCGGGCAACACGCAGGCCACCAGCGCTACAGGTGTGGTCAGGAGAAAGCTTGCCTGGTGAATCTCGAAGGCTATGGCGAGCATTGCCAGCAACAACACCAGCAGCGGAACGGTCAGCACGGCCAGCAGCGACCCCAGGTATTTGCCAAAGATCAGCGCCCACCTCGCAGGAAGCGAGCTAGAAATCAACTCACTCATTCCCGAAATACGGTCACGTGGAAAGCGGTCTGCCACTAGAATGCCGGCAGCTACCGGCGCGAGCAGATTCATATCGAACATGAGCGCCGCGCCTAATTTCCAGGGGTCATTCACCACCTGCGCCGCCAATTGCGGCGCGTTCTCTACTCCGAAAAGAAGAAACAGCCCCACCAGCACGATCAGACTCACCCAGAGGCCGGGCCGGCGAATCTGCATCAGGTATTCGTAGCGAAAGATTCCAACAGTTTCACGCATAACGTTGCTCCCGTCGGGTGGCGCGCAGCAGGGCCAGCGCAAAGCACAGCGCGGCCAGCCCCAGCAGCAAGGTCTGGTTGGACCACCAGGCATTCAAAAAGGTTGTGAGGTCAGGAAAGAGACCAGGCTCGTGCCACTCGGCTATGATATGCAGCCCCCACAGGCTGAAAGCGAGGATGATCGCGCTCTGGCTATTGAGAAAGACCGAGAGCGCCAGCGCCAGCGCGCTCAGGAAGAGCATGGGCGCCAGCCAGGAGAGGATCAACTGCGAGAGCATCAGATGATCGGGCGCCAGCCAGAGCGCCACGCTCGCCAGCAGCGCCAGC
>CAZFWN010000284.1:0-6049 GCA_964522745.1 uncultured Ktedonobacterales bacterium | reverse complement strand
TCGAGTGCATCGCTAGGCCGGAATGGACGCCAAAGAAGGTGCAGACGCTGGCGTCGCCGCGCGCCAGTTCCAGCGCGATCAGCCCGGAGGCGAGCATGCTCATGCCGGGGCAGTCATAGCCGGAAATATCGCTGCCGGCGATGCCGAGTTTGGCGAGCTTGGGGATCAGTTCAAAGGGAAATTCGGCGCGCTCCCAATAGTCATTGATGATCGGGATGACCTCGCTGTCGCAAAAGGCGCGCACCGTGTCGCGCACGCCGCGCTCCTCGTCGGTGAGCAGTTCATCCATCAGATAGAAGTCGGTCCCCAGCGAATGCGCAATCGACTTTTGCAGGTCTGCTACCATGATCGTTCCCTCTCGTTGATGCCTGCCAGCTTGTATCACTGGTGGCGAGAAAAACACGCTTGCTACAAGGGTGCCTATCCTACACTATTTTACTACTCCTGTATAAAATTAGTCGGAATGGCAGGCCGGCTGCCCGCCGCTGCCGCTGCTGGAGTAGATTAAGATCAGGGCGTTTGAGGTGGTGAATATCCGCGAGAGGTGTTCGTGTGGAATGGTGGCGCTGATGCTCGGAAAGGAACTGGCGATCTTTTGCGCGATCACTGGCCCGGCAATCGTCGTGAAGTCTTGGCCGCCGATCAGCACGCGGTTGACCCCAAAGGCAGGGTGCCCAGCTGAAGAGACGCACGGCTGCAAGTCGATCAATACCTGTCGGGGACCGGTCAGGTTCGGGTTCATTTGCGCGGTGATGAGCAGTTGATCGCCGGGTTCGGTCTGGGCATGGGAGTTTTCAAGCGGAGCCGGTCCAAGTGGAGGCGGAAGAGGAATAGTTGTGCCGTTCATGTTCTGGCTAGTCATGGCGTTGATGTAGCTCTGAGCAACCTGCACGGTGACATCGCCGGGGGAGTTATCCTGCTGCGTTGGCGGCAGATTGACTTGGGGAGCCAGCGTAATCAGCCCGAAGATGCCGATCACCAACCCAATAATGACGCCTGGCAAGAGACCGGCCAATACTAGCCAGATAGCCTTGAGGCGTATGCGTTTCACGAACTTCATCAACAGTGTTGTCACCTCTCCAGAACCCAGTATTTCTTATGCTCAGCATGCTCAGCAAATGTGCCCGCAGCGATTATACCATCTCTCGGCCCGGCCAGATGAACACGCCTGCTGCCGGCGGCAGGCGCACTTCAGGACTTTGGTACGGGGATGCTTGAGCTAGCGGAAAGGCTTTGTTATACTACTGCCTGATATGAGTTAGAAACCCATATGAGGAACGAGCAATTTACAAGGTTTGGGGCTGTAGGGACTGATGGAGACAAAAACACCGCCCACTGAGAGCCAGACTTCAGTAGTAACCCAGGATGAGAGTGCTCTTGCTGGTGTCAGGAACACGCCGGCGTATTCTCGTGCCCGGCTGCTGTGGATGCTGTGCGCGGCTGGCTGGGGTGTGCTGCTGACGCTGGGCTTGCTGGTGCTGGTCTGGCAGGTGGTGTTCTCCAGCCAGAGCCATAGCGATTTCTGCCAGGATTACATTGCCTCGCTGCGCTTGCTGCAAGGGCAGCCGCCCTACCAGCCGCTGCACCTCTGGTCAGGCTACCGCACCTGTACGGTGCCGGTTGATTATGATATTCATCCCCCCTTTCTCATCCTATTCTTCGCGCCGCTGGCCCTGCTGCCCAAGGTTGCGGCCTTTACAATCTGGGGCTTGCTCTCGCTGGCAGCCTATCTTGCCAGCGGCCTGCTGCTGCTTCAGGCGCTTGGCTGGCGTTCCCTGCGCGGCGTAGCGCTTTTTGTCGCCGGGAGTTTGCTTTGGGAGCCGTTGATCGAGGCGGAGGGGATACAAAATTTGGGGCAAGTGCTGCTCTTGCTGCTGGTTGCTGCGTGGCTGCTGGAACGCAAGGGTCGCCTGGAATGGGCCGGGGGGCTGCTAGGGCTGGCGACGCTCATGAAGCTGTGGCCGGCGGCGCTGCTGCTGGGCGCGCTGGGCCGGCGGCAGTGGCGGCTGGCTCTGGCAGGTGGGTTGACCTTTGTTGCCGGCGTGCTAGTGACGGGCATAGCGCCGGGGTGGGGAATCTATCCAATCTACCTGGGGCCAATCCAGAGCGCGGAGTTCACCGATATACCCAATGAGATGAATATCTCCCTGGTTGGCTTGTTTACGAGACTATGGACCGGCTTTCGTGATCCCCTCTGGTCGCCTCCGTTCGTGTTCCCACCTCTGGTGCATGGGCTAGCGCTCGCCCAAGCGGTACGTCTCGGCGAGATAGTGGCCGCGCTGTTGTTGCTGGGGGTAGTGGCCCTGATCGCCTGGAGGCTGTGGCGCTCCCCAACAGAGCCGGTGGCACTTCTTAGTCAGGGACTCTTAGTGACCGCGCTCTTGCTGGTGTTCCCCGTCAGTTGGTATGCCGGACTCATTTTGCTGCTCTTGCCATGCGCCACCCTGGTGTTGGCGCTGCGCCACTTGCCCAGGCCGTCGCGCTGGTGGTGGGCACTGCTCGTCCTCAGCCTGGCGCTGCTGATACGGCCAGAGGTGACGCTCGCGCTCTACCCGCGCTGGATGCCTGCGCTTCAACAGGCGGGGCTTGCTGGCTGGGGGACGGTGCTGGTGGACCTGCCGACGTTTGCCCTGCTCTTGCTGACCGGCCTTCAGGCACAACTTCTCTGGTGGGCAAGCGGACAAGAAACGGCGCTTGCTCTGATGCCTGCTCAGGAAGGGCTGGTGGCCGGATGACCGACGAGCGCGAGACAGCACAGGCGCTTGCGCCTGTTGGCACGCTCAATCGTAAGGGCGCGGCGAGGGAGACGCAGGCGCCTCCACGCGCGCGGCTGCTGTGGGTGCTGCGCATCGCCGGCTGGTCTATCCTCTTGACGATCAGCCTGCTGGTGCTGGTGAATCAGGTCATCCAGGTGAGCCAGGGGCCAACCGATTTTTGTACCGATTATACGACGGCCCAGCGTGTGCTTCAGGGTGTGCCGCCCTATATCCCGCTGCATTGTACGGCGGATGCCGCTTCTTTCCCTCCGCCGTTGAAAGAATATAATGCCCATCCGCCGACGTCGGTGCTTTTGCTGTTGCCATTTGCCCTGCTTCCCATCAAGAGCGCTACCTTGCTGTGGGGGCTGCTTTCGCTGGCAGCGTATCTCGCCAGCGGCGTCTTATTGCTGCGTGCCCTGGGCTGGCGCCTGCTGCGCGGAATGGCGCTCTTTGCCTTTGGCAGCCTGCTCTGGCTGCCTATTGTCTTCTCGGAGCAGATGTTGAATCTTGGGCAGGCGCTGACGCTGCTGGTTACGGCGGCCTGCCTCTTCGAGCGTCGGGGACGCGCCGGCTGGGCTGGGTGGATGATTGGTGCGGCAAGCTTGCTCAAGCTCTGGCCTGCGGGCCTGATTGCTGGCGCGCTGGTGCGCCGGCAAGGGCGGCAGGCCGCCGTCAGTGGGGTGGTGCTGCTGGTGGGGACGGCGCTGGCGTTGCTGGTGATTGGACCCGGCGCCTACGCGAGCTATCTGGGGCCGGTGGCGCTGAATGAGCGCTATGTGACGCCCAGCGATGCCAATGTCTCACTGGTAGCGGCAGTGGCTCGCCCGCTCAGCGGCATTCCGGCGACCTTGCCGCCGTTCATCCCTGGCGTTTCATTGCCGGCGGCGGTGCTGCTGGGCGAGCTGGTTGCCGGGCTGGTGCTGCTCCTGACGCTGGGCCTGATCTGGTGGTGCGCGCGGCGCTCCCCATCAGAGCCGGTGGCGCTGCTGAGCAATGGTCTGCTGATCACGATGCTGCTGCTGGCGTTTCCGGTGAATCCGTATTGGGGGCAGGTGACCTTGCTGGTGCCAGGGGCGCTGACGATCCTGGCGCTGCGCCAGCTTCCTAGGCCGCCGCGCTGGTGGATTGTCTGCTTTGTGACGAGCCTGGCCGAGCCGCTGGGACTTGGCTGGCTGCTGATTCGCCTGCCCTGGTGGCTGATTCAGGGTGGGGTGGCCCAGCCTGCCGGCTGGGTGACCTTGCTTTTGGGAGTGCCCACGCTTGGATTTTTGCTCTTTGCGCTGGCGCAGGCGTGGCTGCTCTGCTGGGCAAGCGGCTCTGCTATGACAACGAATGTTGAGCGCGCCCATCAGGCGCAAGGAGCGCTTGATGTCTGCTGAGTTTTCTCTGGCGCGTGCAGTCGTGGAAAAAGCGCCCCTTCGCCTGAATCTGCCTAAGAGGCTTCTTTCCAGGTTTAGCCGTCCCTGGTTGGTGCTGGGAAGCAATGTGGCCCTATTTACAGCAGCAGCACTGTACCATTATCTCATCTATCTTCCTCAGACTTATCGTCCACACCGGCTTACGGCGTTGGATGACGTGTTTGCCGGCTATGTGGCCTTGGTGGTAGCGCTGGCTGGGTTGACGCTGGGGCGACGATTGCTCCGCCCCTTCGCTCTGCTGGGATTGACACGCCTGGAGCGAGGAACACTGGCAATTGGCCTGGGCTGGGGCGTGCTGGGCCTGGGTATCTTGCTACTGGGCATGGCGCATCTGCTGTATGTTTGGGCCATAGCGGCGATGCTGACCGTTGCGGTGCTCATCGGCTGGCGTGATGTTTGGCGGCTGATCTGTCTGCTCGCATCACCGGGATGGTATCGTTTGCCCCGCGCTTTTCGGCCTCAAGACCTTTTTGAACGGTCATTGGCAGTCCTTTCAGTAGTCGAGCTTGCTTTGTTAGGGGTGCAGTGGCTCAATCCCTCGCCACCCTTTGGCTATGACCTCTATCAGTATCATTGGGCTGTTCCAAAACTGTTCTTGCTGCATCATGCTATCTCTGCCTTCCCTGGCTGGGCACACGCGAACTTTCCTTTTCAGATGGAGATGCTGAATACGATTGCTCTGGCGTTTGGGGTGCCTGTTGCTGCATTGCTGATCCAGGGGAGCTATGGTATCTTGGCGGCGCTTCTGCTGAGTGGATACCTGTATCGTGTTGCAGGAAAGCAAGGAGCCTGGCTGGGCGCAGCCCTTTGTCTTTGTAGTCCCTTGCTCACCAGCTTGATGAGTGTTGGCTATGTAGAACCTGCGCTGGCGTATTATGCGGTAGCCTCAGTGCTGTTGGTACTCGCCTGGAAAACAGCGAGCTTGCAGGGGAAAAGAAGTTCACTCCGTCTCTTGTTGCTGGCTGGTCTTTATGCTGGTGTGGGGTTGGCCGCCAAGTATACGCAAGGGCAGGTCATCCTTGGGATTGGCCTCTGGTTGTTTGGCATGGGGGTGTGGCGGGCGCTGCAAGCGCAGCAGAGGCGAGCCACCTGGCCGGCGCTCAAAGAGACGCTGCAAGGGTTGTGTCTCTATGGGATGGGAGCGCTGCTCCCCCTGTTACCCTGGCTAGCGAAAGATTGGGCACTGCTCGGCAATCCGATCTATCCGTTTGTGTGGGGTGGGCCAGAATGGGACGCGGCTCGGACTCAGGTGGGCGTTGTGACATTTGCGCATTTTGGGCCGCAGGGGCCGTTCTGGCAGGTGATGCTTTTAGCCATTGGAGGGGCATTTTGGGAAACTGGTCACTCAGGTGAGCCTTACGTTCTTCCAATGAATTATCTGTTGCTCTGCGCCCTGGCGATCCCGCTTGTGCTGGGGATGCAATGGCTCCGCAGGCACAGGTCTGCCTCGTCGCTTCAGGAGGATAGGCTGCTGGAACGCCAGGCTGCTATCTGGCTGATGATTGCAGGGGGCGCTTATGTTGCCTGGGTGCTTTCACATGCCCTTGTAGAGCGCTATGCGATGGCCTGGCTGATTCTTCTGGTGGTGCCATCAGTGGTCATCCTGGTCCGTTTGTGGCAGTGGGTGCGCAAATGGCCGCTGGCGCGTGGTTTGACCCAGGGGACGGTATTCCTTTCGCTGCTGGTGCTAGGGCCAGCGCTGAATGCCTATTTTGCCGCCTATAGCATTCCACTCCCCTTGTTAGCCGGTCAGGTCTCTTTGCATGAGTGGCAGGGGCAGCGTGCAATGATGGATGCGGGCTACCGAGGAATGGTGGCCTACGTGGAGGCTCATGTTCCCCATAACGCTAAGCTCTTGTTGGTAGGACGTGG
>CAZFWN010000283.1:0-6055 GCA_964522745.1 uncultured Ktedonobacterales bacterium | reverse complement strand
TGCGGAATGTTGGGTGGACATGACCCCACGCTTTGCCAAAAGGCAGCCGGCCATCACGACCCATAGAGAACATCAGGCGAATGGTGGCTGACTGGATTGCCAACGTACAGACAAAGACGGCAATCAGCACCACAAACAGGTAGATATTGCCCCAGGTTGATCCGAGCGCATCCCGAATGATGGTTGGCAACACCTGCGTGAAGTTTGCACCACCAGCCAGGCTCTCAATGTCCGACAACTTGTTGATTGAAAGAATGGTGCCACCCAGGAACAGCACGCCGGCGATGAAGGAGAGGCCAATCGACCAGAGGACGCCACGTGGGGCATTTCTCTGGGGGTTTTTGGTTTCTTCGCCCAGCGTCCCGGCGGTATCAAAACCGTAGACGACGAAGAGCGACATAAACAGGGCTGCCGCAAACGCGCCCAGGTAGCCGGTGCCCAGGCCAGGAGTCCACGCCTGGTCAGATGTTTGCTGCACGGGATTCTGCGCAGATGGGCCGGTAAAGAGGAAACTGAACGATTGATGATGGAAGAAGATCAGCAGGATCAGGGCAAAAATGAACATGCCGACAATCTCAGCCCCGACACCAATGTTGTTGATGATGGAGACCAGCCGGACTCCGGCAACATTGATGAGGGTACAGATGACAATGAAGGCTAGGGCGATGAAGACCGCGTTGTTGATGCCCAGAATAGTAGCGGGGATGCCGGGGAAGATTGCCAGCAGCGGGATAGGAATGGTGAAGGCAACCGCTGTCACCGTTAGCACCCCTGCGAAGAAGTAGACCCACCCGGTAAACCAACCCAGGCTGCTGCCGGATAGACGTTTGCTCCACTGGTAAATGGAACCGGCGATGGGGAAATGCGATGCCAGTTCGGCAAAGTTGAGCGCGACCAGGAATTGCCCGGCGGCGACGATGGGCCACGTCCAGAAGAATGCCGGGCCGCCGGCCAGAATGCCAAGATAAAACAATGAAAACGTACCAGTGGAAACGGAGATATAGGAAAAAGCGACGGCAAAGTTGGAGAGGAACCCCAATCTGCGCTGCAATTCTTGTTTGTAACCAAACGTGTGCAGTAACGCTTCGTCCTCTTGCTCCTGAGAGAGGCTGGGTTGTGCCATAAAAAAACCTGCCTTTCAATACATTGTCAAATGAACGTAGTAACTGCGAATGCGAGCAACTCCTCCTTTGTCATTGATTCTTCTTCCGCTCAACTGTGAGAGATGCCCGTTACCCAGAGGGTGAAGGGTAATGTGGCACTGATCCTATGCAACCAGTGATGGAGCAATAGCTTTTCCGTGCGCTATTTAGATTGCTGCCTGCCCAGGGAAGCTGGCCCTCACCTGTGCAGACGGTCCAGAAGGATTACCATTGCAACGCTCTGGCATACATCAAGATGGGTATGAGCGTGCGTTGCTGGCATCTGCATTAGCTATGGGACTACTGCGCCACCTGTTTGATAACCCTGCAAAGCGTCTCCAAACCCCGCGAGAGGTGCGCTTCTTCGATGACGAGCGGCGCGACAATCCTGATAACATTGCCATAGAGGCCTGCTTTGAGCAGGATCAAGCCTTGCTCACGCGCCTCAACAAGTATCTGGTCTGCAACCTCAGGCGCGGGTTCTCTGGTTGCTGGATCATGAACAAACTCAAGGCCGATCATCGGGCCAAGGCCGCGCACATCGCCAAGCGCGGAAACCTCGCTTTGCAGGCTGCGGAAACGCTCCATCAGGCGAGTGCCTAACTGCTGCGCCCGCGCAAACAAATCTTCCTGCTCGAAGATGTCCAGGACGGCCAGCCCTGCCGCGCAGGCGAGCGGATTCCCGGCATACGTGCCACCCAGCCCACCCGCAGCGGGCGCATCCATCACCTCGGCGCGCCCAATTACTCCTGAGAGGGGTAAGCCCCCGGCCAGACTTTTAGCAACCGTGATAAGGTCTGGCACAACGCCGCTGTGTTCGATAGCGAACAGCTTGCCGGTGCGGCCAAAGCCCGTCTGAATCTCATCGGCAATCAGCAGGATACCGTGCGCCTCGGTGATACGTCTCAGTTCGCGCAAGAATGACTCCGGCGCGGGGATATAGCCCCCTTCGCCCAGCACCGGCTCGATGAGAACCGCTGCCACCTGATCTGGCGTTACCTCGGTCTGAAACAACTCGTGCAGCGCTTCAAGCGCGCGCTCACTGCTCCAGCCGCGATACACATAGGGGAAAGGCGCGTGATAAATCTCAGGGGCATAGGGTCCAAAGTCCTGCTTGTAGGCAGTTGCCTTGCCGGTCAAGCTCATCCCAAGCAGCGTGCGCCCATGAAAACTGTGGCTGAAGGCGATCACTGCCGGGCGGTGGGTGGCGGCGCGTGCAATCTTGATGGCATTTTCAATTGCTTCAGCGCCGCTGGTCAAGAAAAGGGTTTTCTTGGGCGCTTCACCTGGAGCCAGGCTATTCAAACGCTCAGCTAGACGAATGTATGGCTCATACATCGTCACCTGGAAGCAGGTATGCGTAAAACGCTCTAGCTGTGCCTGCACCGCCTGAATCACTTTAGGATGGTTGTGCCCAACGTTCAGCACGCTGATGCCGGAGGCAAAATCGATATACTCGTTTCCGTCAATATCCCAGAGTTGTGCCCCCTGTGCGCGAGCGGTAAAAATAGGGTGCATGTTTGACACGCCGCGTGGCACATGCTGCGAGCGTAGCTGCAAAAGTGATGCAGTACGAGACTGGTTTTTGAGCATCGTACCCTCCTCGCCTGAACTGTGTCCATCAGTAGTATTTGCAAAAGTATAGCTGGGAAGGTGAGAAGAAGCTAGTGGGCAATGGGATAAACTTTTCTGTGTTTTTTTATCTCATTCGGATAAAAGTGTAAGACAATCCTCTTGTGTATCCACGAGCGCTCTGCTATACTGCTTCTCACACCCGTTTCCCTAGTGAAGGGGCATGGCTCCTGATGGGGACGGCCACAGAAGCGAGTGGAAGCGATGAAACTGCGAGAAGCGCTCTCTCTTGCCGTCTTAGAGCATACTCGAATTGTTGCAGGTGAGTCTGGCGTAGAGCGAGACGTGCAGTGGGTTCATATTGTCGATCTGCCCGACCCACTCCCCTGGGTGCGAGCCGGGCAATTGCTCTTGACTACCGGCTTTGCCTGGCCGCGTGAAGAACCGGCCCAGCGCGCTCTGGTGCGCGCGCTGGCTGAGCAGAACCTTGCCGGCGTTGGCCTGGCGGTCCCACACTTCTTTGAGCATTTCTCCGAGGCAGCCCAGCAGGAGGCGAACCAGGTTGCGCTGCCGTTATTGGAGATTCCCTGGGCCGTGCCCTTCGCCCAGATCACGGAAGCGCTGCATCGGGCCATTCTGGCTGAGCAATACCGCGTCCTTGAGCAATCCGAAGTGATTCATCGCGCATTAACTCGCGCCGCGCTTGAGGCAGGGAGCTTACAGGATATTGCCGCCACGCTGGGCAAGCTCATTCGCCGCGCAATCACGTTCGAGGACACAGATGGCCGCGTCTTAGCCGATTATGTCATCGAGCAAAAGGAAGACGGCGTGCGCCGCGCCACCCGCGCTGGAGGCCGCAAGCCGCCAGAGCTTGCTGCTCAGCTAGAAAGCCTGGGCTATGCTCGCGCCATCCGCACCAGCAGCAAACCGATCCATATCCCGGCGCTGCCGCACCTCGACTTTGCCGCGCGCGTCGTCTGCCCGATCTGGCTCAAGGAAGAACTGGTCGGGGTGGTCTGGATTATTGAAGGCGAGGAGGCGCTCAGCGAGTTAGATTTGCGCGCCGCCGAACACGCGGCAACCGTCGCCGCTTTGCAGATGGCGCGTCAACGCGAACTCACCCTCCTTGAGGCCCAATTAGGGCATACTTTTCTGGATACAGTCCTGGAGGGCCGTTTTCAATCCACGCCGCATGCTTTGGAGCGGGCGCAGCTTTTTGGCTTTGACCCGCAGGGCGAGTACCGTGTTGGGCTGCTGACGCTGGATGAGCCAGTCCCGCTTTCCCGCGATGGCTTGCTCAGGCGCTCGCGCCTCGCGGAGAAACTGCGCCAGCGCTTGCAATTCCTGTCCGTTCCTCCCTTGCTCTCATTCTCCCTCAATCACATCCTCTTCTTGCTGCCCAGACATTGCCCCGGCGAACAGGTCTGGAACGCGCTGGCAAAGGAGCAGGTGTCCCTGGCCTTTGGGCAGCACCACGAGGGCGTCTCCGGCATCCAGCAGAGTTATCAGGAGGCGCTCTCCTTGCTGGCCTATTTGCCGCCCAACAGCTTTCACTACTACGAGACCCTGCTGCTGCCTCGCGTGCTGTTGGGAGATCAAGAGGCCAGGCTGGTGTTTCTCGATACGCTCTTTGGCAACCTGAAGCGCCAGCGCAACGGAGACATCCTGCTGGAAACCTTGCTTGCCTGGGCACGCGCCGGCTTTCACGGCTCCTCGGTGGCTCACCGTTTGAGCATTCATCCCAAGACTTTGCACTACCGGCTCGCCCGCGCTGCCGAACTGGCCGGGCTGGACCTGGCAGACACCGACGTGCGCTTCCGGCTCCAGCTTGCCTCATACCTTGTTCCCCTAGAAGAGAAGCAGCACTAATCGGGCGCTTGCCTGCGCAGGCAAGCGCCCGATTAGTGTTCAGTCAAAAGACGTATCTGCCGGGCACACCAAAGGCAAGGAAGCAATACTTAGGCGCTGAAATGATAAATGAAATCGTACTCTGAACCCACCGGATCGCCTCGCGCATGGAGCAGCATTTGCCCACGCGCCCCTAAATAGATGCCTGTCCCGCCGGTGATGGCAAGCGTCGTATCGGTCCCATCGTCATAGTATGGCCCTTCGACGGTGATCTGCCCCTCAGCGAGAATGACCGTCCAGAAGCACTCCCATTCCGTCTTGCCAACAGCAACCGTGCGGACACAATCGCCATTGTCGGTGCCGACCTGCTTCTTATCCGCTTCGTCAAAGACGGGATTATGGAAAGCAAGCACATCACCAAGAGAGTCGTTGGGCGGATGAAACTGTTGATCGGTGTCGGTGATCGCGTGTTCGACAACGTGAATGGTCTTCTGCGAGGCGGCTTGGGCAGATGGGCTGCCATGCAAGGAAAGCAAGATACCAGCGATTGCTCCGATAAGGAGTGAGAACACTGCCGTGAGGATGAGATACTTCTTCACCGAGTTTCCCCTTTCTACGGATTCTTGAGCGTAGTATTCCCTTCAGCGTAATCTGCGTGGGCTATATATATATCCAGAGTATAGAGGGGAAAGCGGGCAGAAACTAGAGGCCAAGAGGACAAAAAACCTGGGTACGTTTTATCTATGAGGGATAAAACGTACCCCTCAGATGCGGCCCATCAACACTGTCGCTACCAGTTCTTCTGGCCCCGACAGAAGAGGTCTGCTGCGGAATAGGACACGCGCATAATCAAGTTCCAGGGTATCTGACTTTCGCCCCAGGCGGCGGGAATAATAGATCTGAACGCCATCCTGGGTGAAGGATTCGTACTGGCGGACATCGCGTGGCTCGCGGGCATCGACCGATACCTCAAAGAACGTGCCGCTTCAGCAGCGCAATGGTTCCAATGTCACCGTCAAGACAGAACTGCCTATGTGCCGAAGGTGCGCTTGCAATTTTTCAGAGAGTATCGCGCACATAACTTCTTTCTTCTTTCGGCAGAGCGTGCGCCTGCCAACAGGTCAAACCTCAGAAAGCGCTACTCACGTCATCAGGCTTTGATCTTCTCGTTCTTTGGGTCGTACAGCGGTTCCTTCATTATTGTAGCTCCATATTTCACGCCGAACAACTGCACTTCCACCCGCGTTCCAGGCGTCGCGTATTCCGTTGGCAGATAGCCATAGGCGATGCTCTGCCGCAACGTATAGCCGTAGCCCGCGCTGGTCACATGCCCCAGCACGCGCTCGCCATCCAGGATTGGCTCGCCTCCAATGCCAACAGCGGCAGGATCATCAACTATCAGGCAGCACAGCTTGCGCGTGAGTCCCTGGGCTTTGACGCGCTCAAGCGCGGGCCGCCCGATGAAATCGCCTTTTTGCAGCTTCACCGCAAAG
>CAZFWN010000282.1:0-6077 GCA_964522745.1 uncultured Ktedonobacterales bacterium | reverse complement strand
AGGAGATCGCCGATGCAATCGGCTAGAACTTGAGGGAGGTTCTAGGAACACCGGCTTACCTGGCGGCGAAAGCCAAAGGGGACCGCAGCATGCCGAGAAAGCGGGCAGAAAGCGAAGGCGTTGTAGCTTGAGGCTCGCGAGTTCCGTGTCCCAGGGTGAGGGCCACACTGCTCGAACCTCAACCACCGATGATGTAAGCACACATCCTTTGGCAGAACGCCTGAGGCCAGAGCCTTTCCGTACTCGGAATGAAGTAGCCGTTCCGGGTACCCTCGTGGGAAGGATGGGGACCAGTGAGGTCTCATGAAGGTGGTGGGTGAGGCACCTACAGGACGCTCGAGACGTCTCATCGTGACGGAACGCGGGATCCCCTACCAGGCGCGAGCCTCAAGGGGACAGAGTCACCGTAGTAGTCGCAGGAGTAACGACCTGCCAGGAGGGTTGGGAAAGCCAGCCGTAGGACGAAGGGTGACAGGGGAACCGCTTGAACCTGATGCGGCTACGCGTAATGCGGACAGGCCAAAGGGCGAGAAGCGGAAACTGGCGAGCCGACTACTTGGAAACTTGTACGGTCGGTTCTGGGGAGGGCGGATGGAAAAGGGCCACGAAGTGGTGCCTCGCCAGCCGCCTATCCCATTTGCGTCATATGCTTAGCAATGGAAACGGGGATACCAGTTTTTGCACAAACCTCTCCTTGCCAATGCGTTTGGAATCAGTGTAGAATCTGACCATGAGAGCCTGTTCCCTTGTGTCTCCCATGCTACTCCTCTTCACCAAGGGGCCCGATCGCTGTGTCTTTCCTGCTTTCCCTACTCAAGGGCCCGATCCGAAGCCGTTCTCATCGGCTCCGCCACCACTTTCTGCAGTGGACGTGCCCAACGCATCACTCACACCTCTGCGGCACGCTTACCGATCTTGCCCGTACCAGATCTGAACTGCTCGCCGAAAACGTGCTGCTCCGTCAACAACTGATCATGCTCCGCCGCCAATGGTCAAGCGTCCAGTCTATACTAAAACCGAACGACTGCTTCTGATCCTCCTAGTGCGCGCTGGTGAGCAAGCGCACCCGCATCTCCAGACAGAGCCCACAGAGACTGCCATCCAATGCCCGAAAATAATACCCGCCTTGGTGGGCTGCATACTCCACACTGCCGGTGACCCAGCACCCGTTCAGCCAGATCTCGCAGGGCAGGCCGCTGGTCAAATCGGGGCCATAGAGCGTGCCCAGCGCGAAGCGTCCGGCACTGCTGGAAGGGACAACGACTTCCCCATCCTCAGACCATCTGTTCATCCAGGGCTCCCTTTCTCTGGGAACGACGCGCTCGTTTGCCGCCATTCGGGCAGGGAGCGCTGTGGTGCCCAACTTGTCTAGTATAGCATACCGGAGGTAGGACCAAGTGGCCAGCATGCACGGTGCAGCGAGCGACGGAGCCGCTGCTCCAGGCAGCTCAGTGGGAGCGTCGCAGCAGACCCCAGGCGCACACCCTGTCCGCAGGGGCAAGGTGCGTTAGGGACGGCCTCCGACGAGACCGCCAGCCAGTCAGGGCAAGGACCAGCCATGCGCGAGACAACGCTGCACGCGAGGCGGACCACTCGTCCCAGCACCCCCAGTGCTTTTTCACCAGGCTAATAAGGGGGAAAGGTAGCCCTAGCGTGCGTTAAATCACGCTCAGCCGCCTGGTTAGCCGCAGACCTATCTCTGCTTGGGCTAGCTCAACGTCTTACCTGCGTTTTTGCGCCTCTCAACGCGTATGACCCACGTGATGCACAATGAGAAGGAGGCCAACTTGCGCCTTGGATTTACTCAGTACTTCAAGAGTACCGCCACGCGTGAAGCAGCAGTGGAGAGTTTGCCACCAACCGGATCAATGAGCAGGGCTTGGTAGTGTAGTCCCTACATCTCTCTTGCAAGTCTGTCTGGACTACATCAACACCTTCATGATCCAGCGGGTGTTGGGCTTGCCTCGCTTTGGTGGGTCAATCTCAGGTGGCGAAGCAATGAGGGAAAACACCGGCACGGAGTACAGCCATTGCAGAAAAACGGCGCGATGTGGTACCCCAGTACGGTCATGGTTCATGTTTCTTGATGGCCGTCTAGCTGCTCTTGTGCCACGCGATACTCCTTGGCTCTTTGAAACCAATTGACCGAGCCAATTTGGCTCCGGCCATCGTGATACCCCAGGAAACCGTTGATTTCTGAAACAAGCGTGAGCTTGCCTTGATCGACGACCACCCCCTCAATCGTCTCACCCCCCAGGCGTTTGACCAAAGCCAGGCACACCACGGGCAAGTCGAGTACGGGTTCGTGCAAGGAACCAAACTTGGCGTGAAACTGCGCTGGAGCAGGGATAATCTGTACGATCTGGACATCGGTTTCTCCCTGCGGAAAAAGCATAGAAAGGCTCCTCTCCAAAGCGGTACGATATGCAAAAACTGACCAGATCACTCTCCTCCATGCCACCGCTGGCACACACCAATTTGTTACAGCTTGTCTAAAGGAGTCAATAGCTGTGGGCACGCCGCAGCAGACCTTGGCACCGTTGCGCCCTGGGCGGGGACGTTGATGCTCGCCATGAGTGATGGCCTCTCCTCAGCACGCTTCGCTATCAGGCGTTGGAACAACTGACTATAGGCCTGCCCAACTGCTGGCCAGCGCATACGCTGGCCATACCTATACGCGGCTTGTTCCATCCGCAGGCGTTGATCAGGATGATCAAGAAGACGGGTGATCCCTGTCGCCAGCGACGCACTATCGCGGAAACGTGCCAGCACTCCCCGGCCAGCGCTGAGCACCTCTTGTGCATGCAGAAACGGGGTTGAGACGACGGACTTCCCACTCGCCACTGCATAGGAAAGGGTCCCGCTAACAATTTGCAGAGGATTGAGATAGGGAAGGAGATACACATCAGTGGCCTGGAGCAACTGGATCAACTCGCTTTGCTGGAGATACCGCTGGTAAAAGCGGACATGGTCCTGCATCCCTAACGCGCTGACCCGGGCCTCTAGAAAGGCACGATAGGTTTCACCGTGCTGGCGGCGCACCTCAGGATGGGTCTCTCCCAGGACCAGATACAGCACATTTGGATGGTGTCTCACCACCTCAGGAAGTGCGGCCAGGGCATATTCAATGCCCTTCTCTGGTCCCAGCAGTCCAAACGTCGAGAGTACTGTATGTTCAGCTAAACCCAGGGCTTTCTTGAAGCCCGCTGGTGGCGCATACGTCACGGAAGGTGTTCCATGCGGAATAAAATGGACGTTTGCCAGATGTACCTGCGGATAATAGTCCGCAAGAATGCGCTGGGCACGCTCGGCTAATACCACTACACCTGCCGCTGCTGCGGCCAGTTCCTCGGTGAGATGTCTCATGGCCGGGTCCGGTCGTTCAAGGACCGTATGGAGCGTGAGGACAGCCGGTTTTTCCAGTCTTCGGAGGAAAGAGAGGACATACTCACCGTGCGTTCCGCCAAATAAGCCGTACTCATGCTGGATGGAAACCACCTGGACAGCCGAATCGTTGATCGCTTGTGCCGCCTGAAGATAGCTCTGGAGGTCATCCCGTTCAATGGTCCAACGTACACGAGAGCCGTAGGCATACGCACTAGTCCCAGCATTGATTGCAATGACCTGACTGTGAGGGGAAAGTGGGCTGGCGTGATCAATGGCCTCAGCAAGATCGGCAGTAAACGTGGCGATCCCACAAGGTCGAGGAGGAAAACTCGCCAGAAAAGCCGTCGGGGGATGGGAAAGGATCGAACCCAACGTGCTGGTGGAGTGCTCAGACAGGAGGGGCTTTGGGGTTGGTTCTTTCACGCTGAGATTCCATTCTGCCTGCCCAATAGGCCAACTCCCTGAAGCTGGCTCATCCGAGGAGGGGGCTGAAATCCCGCACCATACTGCACAGTTGCCTGATCTGTTCGGTGAAGGACTATGCCCGACTGCCAGTGTTCACCTGGATGGCTCAAGCCATCTGGCCCAAACCAATGGATGGTGTGCGCATTGTTCAGATCACGCGCCTCCATGTCTCTTTCCTTTCTGTATTGCCCCGGCAGAATGCCCCGTTACGATACTTTCTTGTTTGCTGCTTACCATCCCGGCAGCAAAAAGCGTGGGACGGCGTCATACGTTGGCGTTTCAGGAATCATCTCAATGGCCTGAAGCAGCTCCTGGATCACGGTCTCTGGCGCGTTGACGAAGACGGTGACGCCGAGATACGACTTGAGCGCACGCTTTTCCCGTCGCTCCATACGTGTCATGTCACGCAAGCATGCCAGGAGCATCTCGGGGAACGGCTCAATTGTCTGTTGCAAATCAGCCACCCAGCCAGGACCGTCAGCCCGCCACCCCTCACCATACCGATGGATGTGTCCCCCATCAAACGTCGCGGCACTAAGAAAAGCAAGCAGCTCCGCCTCAGAAAAAGTGCTGCATGGCAGACCTCGTTTGATCTGCTCGCTCAGGTGGGTTCTCAACGCTTGCTGGGCTGGCATGGGTACGCCTCTTTCTGTCTTCAATGGTTGTCCATCAGGCTGAGCAGGGGGAAGAGAGAACAGAGCAAGGTCATCTGTCCCCTCATCCGGAACCCAGAGCCTCCACACGCTCACTCCAGCATCCTGGGTTCTTTGACATTTCCCAGACACCGGCTCTCCGCCTGTACTTGCTCTCATCAGCCGACCTATTTATAGAACATTACGCAGGCAACGGACGGCGCTCAATCCAGTACAATGGCACCGAGCTAAGTAGCTCACCCGCTCGGTCGGTTTCGTAGATCGCGCCGGTGTCTCCGATCCGGGGGCGGAGCAAATACACCGGCAACCCCAAGAGGGCAGGGAATTGCTGGCGCAGCCACTGAAGCAGTCTCTCAACAGTCCATTCATAGCCCGCTTCATTGAGGATGTAGTTCGGTCCTAACCGACCCACTTCCTCCAGGCTTGTTTGTAGGGTAGCCATCACATCCTGCTTTCCAGGCACTCCAGCAGAGGAGATCCCCCCAACGAAATCGTGAGACACCAGCAGCCGAGATCCACCAGCACAAGGCAAAATTGCGAGACTTTCTTCGCCAAGCCCAACGCAAGCGCCTCGTCCACACCTAATCCTGTATGCCGCTCAAACCATTTGTGATAGGTAGACGACTGGTATTGGGCAGTCGAGACCAGCGCCCCCGCGCAGGTGCTGGCGGTATCGAGCGAGCGCCGGTGGGTGGTGTTCGTTTCTGGTCACTCATCGGGGTCTTTCTCCTTCTCCTACGAGCGGCTCACGGTCGGTGCGCGCTCGGCTTTGGCTAAACCTCGGCGGTGCAGCTATAGATCACCTGGGTTGCCTCGGCTGGGGCGACACTGCCTGCCACCGGACCATCCGCTCAGCGGCGGCGTCGCGCGCCGCGCCTTGGTGACGCAGCCAGGTACGATAGCGCTCGGCTTTTCGTCCCTCGGCAGCCCGCAGCTGCCAGGCTTTCTCCCATACCCCTAAATAGTCCCTGGGGAAATGGCTACTCCCATCAGTGAATGTGGTCATCCGTGTGTTTCCTTTCCAGCCTCCTAGGGGCTGAACTCGGTGGCTCTCGCCCCAGCCACAGACCAAGCATGCAAAACCAAGGGCCTGGTATGCTGCCCACCCAAAGTTCATGCCCTTCCGGCTATTTGAAGCATCCCTCTTCTCAAACCCCACTCATGGCTCTTTGGCATGGAATGTCCAGGGCTCTGTCTTGCTTCGATCTTCAGCGAGCAGCGATAGAATCGGGGACAGAGGGCTTGGTGGCCCAGGATGTCTAAACGAGCTAATACACAAGCCGAGAAAAACTTCGTAGACGCTGCCGGACTCAAGCGAGGGAGACTTGCTCTACTAGAGCAAGCCTCCCTCAGCCCAGGACTCATCAGCAAGAACGGCAGGGCAGCCAAATCCTGAGATAGATGCTGTCCGCTCGTTACCTCGTGGCGATTCGATGGTCGCAGCCATTCTTGTCGACCCATGCATCAGACTGAGCCACATGAGGATCACGCTGGTAAGCACGAGAGCGAAAATCCTGAAACACCTTCATGGTGGCTGGGCGAGCGCCCTGTGGAGTGACGTTGTTGGGGACT
>CAZFWN010000281.1:0-6084 GCA_964522745.1 uncultured Ktedonobacterales bacterium | reverse complement strand
AACTGAAGAATCCGCTTACCAGCATCAAAGGCTATACCCAGTTGTTGCGCGCGCACCTCGAAGCGAAGCCTGGCATCGCTTTGAGCGAACAGGAGCAGCTGTGTCTGAATATCGTGGAGGAAGAAGCGGACCGCTTGTCGGCGCTGGCGAGCGATGTCATTGATGTTTCGCGGCTGCAAAGCGGGCGCCTGGCGCTCAGGATCGAGGAACTGGATCTGATGGCGCTGGTGCGCCAGATCGTCGAGCGCCTGCAAATTACCACCAAAGCCCATCTGCTGAAATTGACGGCTGACCACGACGCGCTCTGGCTCCAAGGAGACCGGAACCGATTGGAGCAGGTGTTATTAAACCTGCTAGGTAATGCCATCAAATATACGCCGCAGGGTGGCCCCATCGACATCGCCGTGACCCAGGCTGAGGATGGGCAGAGTGTCCAGGTACGTATTCATGATTGCGGCATCGGCATCCCCCGCGAGCAGCAGGCCAGGCTCTTTGCGCGCTTCTCGCGGGCCAGCAATGCCTCAGCGCATGGCATCACCGGCACCGGGTTGGGACTCTTCCTCTGCCGTGAGTTGATTGAGCGACATGGGGGGCGTATCTGGCTGGAATCGGAAGAAGGCCGGGGAAGTATCTTTTCCTTCATCCTGCCTCTTACGCCCCCAGATGAAGCGCGGGAACCCTAACCATGTGATCTCGCTTCTCCATGATGACCGCCAGTTACCTTCCCAGTAACCTTCACCCTCTATACTCACTTTAACGGGCTTCAGGCATATTTCATGAGCGCATGTGTGTCTTATCTTTCTTTTTCCTGTGCCGCTCAGCGCGGAGTGGGGCAGAAGATTGGAGGGGATGGGATGGCTATCGAACGTCTTCCATCTACTGGGCCGGCGGCTGCATCAAAACTGGGGTGGGTGCTGGTAATCGTCAGAGAGCAGCGCTTGCGCCAGTTGCTCCTGACCGTCCTCAGCCAGGCCGGGTATGCGCTGCTGGGGTGTGCAACCCTGGAGGAAGCCGGGCAGGTGTTGGCACAGCGCAGCGCTCCCAGACTCATCCTTTTTGACGGCGCGGAGGCCAGTGAAGCAAAACTGCGCGAGCAGATCCAGCAGATCGCGTCTTCGCTTCCTCCTAGGGCGAGCTGCCGGGTGATCGTCTTCTCCCTGGCACACCCTCAGCCACGTCTTCAGGAGTTGCCGGGGGTTGATGCACTCATTGCCAGGCCATTTGATCTTACCTACGTGCTGAACAAGGTAGAAGCACTGATGCAGGTTCCCTAAACAGTTTGAGGACGGCCCTGCGTCCCTATCTCATCACAGTTACCGTTTTGTAACCGAAAGTGATCTTTGTAGTAATGAGAAACGAGTATAGTAACCTCTAAGGGCCGCTCTTCTGTATTTGACAGGCTCTTCAATCAAGACGTGGTGAGAAAGCGGATCACAACGATGGGGCATTACGATCCCTCAGCAGAACAGCCAGCAAGCAAGAACATTCATGCTTCACTGTCCAGGTTAGCAGAGCCGGAACAGCGGGCCTTGATTGAAGCGCTGGCTGAAGAGGAACTGGAGCGACTGAAAACGCGCTTGTTCAGCGCGATGGCCCACGAACTGCGGACGCCGCTGGCATCGCTTCGGCTGGCAGCCGGGCTGCTGGTCAATGCTCCGCCTCCTGGCGCCACCGAAGATCATCGCCAACTCTTCCAGTTGATCCTGCAATCCAGTGACCGGCTGGACCTCCTCATCAATAGCCTGCTTGACTATGCCCGTCTGGAAGCCAGCCACCTGCAATTGGAGGTGCAGACCCTCGATCTGCGCCTGATTCTGGAATCAGTGGTGGACCTGCTAGAACCCCACTATCGCGCCAGACGCCAGACGCTTGTTATGCAGCTTCCAGCGGAGCCAGTCACCGTACAGGGAGATCCGTTTCGCCTGAAAAGCGCGGTCCAGGCCGTGCTGGATACGGCGTGTAAACGCTGTCCTGAAGATGGCAGGCTGAGCATAGGATGCCGGGCACAGGATGGTCACACGCTTGGCTGGATCTGTGATAGCGGAGCGCATGTGCCCGAAGTAGCGCGCGAGCATATCTTTACCCATGCGTATTGGCAAACCACCGAAGATCCGCCCTCGCTGGCAGCGTTCGGGCTGGGTCTGCCGCTGGCCCATGGTCTCATGGCGCTACACGGGGGCAATCTCTGGCTGGCGGAACCTGAAACGGAGGGAGAAGGGATGTGCTTTCATTTTCGCCTTCCTCTGGCGCGCACCTAAAAGAGAGTTCCTGGCCTGCTTGCGCCAGAGCAGCGGTGCTTGTTAGAATGAACTGTCCTCCAGAACAGCGGAAAGGAGCACGCTCGTGAAGCTGCTGGTGATCGATGATGACCCGAATATTGCCCAGGCCATCACACTGGCCTTTAGCATGCAGTGGCAAGGGGTGGAGGTGCGCGTGGCCTACGATGGCTCCAGCGGACTGGACGCCTTCTTTGAGACACAACCCGATGTGATCTTGCTCGATGTGGGGCTGCCGGGAGGGTTGTCGGGCTTTGAGGTGCTGGAGAAGATTCGCCGCATCTCCGATGTTCCGGTGCTAATGCTGAGCGCGCATGGGCAAGAACTCGATAAGGTGCGTGGACTGGAACTAGGGGCCGATGATTATGTGACCAAGCCGTTCGGGCACCTGGAACTGCTGGCACGCGTACGCGCTGTCTTGCGCCGGGCCGAACTTCCACCGCCCGTGAGCGCTGTTCCCGATCTGCAAGCAGGAGACCTCACGATCAACTTTGGCAGTCGTGAGGTGCATGTCAAAGGTAAGCCAGTCAAGCTGACCCCAGTCGAGTATGGGCTGCTCTATCATCTGGCACGCAACGCCGGGCATGTGCTGACGCATGATGCCTTGCTGACCAAAGTCTGGGGCGACGAATATCGCGGCGAGGCCGATTACCTCAAAGTCTATATTAGCCGCCTGCGTGCCAAGCTGGGGGAAGATTCCAATCACCCGCAGTGGATTGAGACGGTTCCCAGGCTGGGATACCGCTTCTTACGTTCCCCCACCACGGCTTCGACCAACGAGGCCAAAGGCGAGGAGCAGCACGGGTAACGCGTCCCACCCCATGATCTTAATGGAGTTGAAGAGAAGCGTTGTCGCGGGGAAGCGCTGCCAGTGATGGCAGTGCTCCCCCGTAGGTGTTGCATTACCGCAGAGCGATCTGCTGCTCGCCAGTCTTGTGTGAGGCTGAATGCTGCTCACCGCTGATGTGAGTGGGCTGCCTGTGTACCAGCAGGACCGGCGTATCCACTTCTTGCAAGAGACGCTGAGCCACGCTGCCCAGGGCAAAACGCCCCAACCACCCGCGTCCATGCGAGGCGATGACGATCAACCCAGCCTCGCGCTCTTCGGCCACCTGCTGGATGAACGGGGCCGCGCCACCCACTGCCGTTTTCGTTTGCACTCTCAGACCGGTGCTGGCAAGCTCAGCCGCTTTGCGTTTCAGGTAGTTCTCGGCTTCTTCCAGCGACCACTCCCACGCCTGCCCCATCATCGCTTCATAGCCAATGGCTCCTCCAGGGATAAAGGGCGGCTCTCCGGCGCGCACCAGCAGGAGCGGGTTGCCAAAGGTGCGCGCCAACTCCTGGGCGATGGGCAGCGCGCCCTCGGCCTGAAGCGAGCCATCCAGCGCTACCAGAATGGGCGCCTGCGGGTCGGTCATGAAGGGCGGCAGGTGGAGCGTCAGCGCGGCAGAGTCATCATTGCTGGCGCACTTGCAGGTCAGGATCGGCGCGTTGGTCTGGCGCAGCACCTGCCACGTCACGCTGGGATGTCGTAAGGAATCGATGCCCTTCCGCCCGTGCGTCGCCATGACAATCAGATCTACCTTACTAAACGCCGCCTCATCGATGATGCCCTCGGCAGCCTCTAGCGGGAGGACTACCGTATGTGCGACGAGATCCTCACTGCGCAGATAGTCGGCAATGGATTTCAGATAGCGCTGGGCATCGTGGGTCGCCTCAAAACTCGGGAACCTCTCCGGCAGCGCTTCGGGAAACAGCGTGCGGACCAATAACAGATCAGCTTCGAAGCGCCTTGCCAGCAGCATGGCTGGCTCTAGCGCCGTTTCAGCCAGCGGCGAGCCATCCAGCGGCACCAGAATGGTATTCAACATGGCTGTACTCCTTTGCTCTTACTGTTCACGCCACCCCAGGACAGACCAGGGAGCGCTTCCGTGAGCGGTTCTCTCGATCTACCCAGAAGATACCGCACAGCCGTAACCATGCCGGTTGGGGTTGGTTACACAACAGTAAAAGAAAGCGTTCTGGCCGTTTTGGGATGTTGTCGAAACGGTTACCGTTCTGTAAGAGTGGTTGACCTCACTTGTAACTCAGAGGCCGTATGCTGTGGGTGTCGAAAGGAACGGGACGAGCCGGCCAAGGATTCCTGCTTTCCCCTCCCTCGCTCCGCTCACCCATCCAAGCACAGGCGCACTGGTTTGGGGGCCTAGCCATCACATTGGAAGCCAAGGGCGAGACGCTCTTAACCGGTTCAGTGGCCAACCAGGCTGCGCTGTGCGGACTGCTCAGAAAAGTGCGTAATGTAGGATTGCATGGTCTCGGTCAGTTCTGTGAAAGCCGGTCAGGCAGAGGGATGAGCTGTCAAAGAGTTATTTGAGGCAAGCTGCGCCAGGACTGTCGTTCCAACAGAGAAGGTCAAGGCAACCGTCAAACCCTTAAGGAGGAATTCACATGACCACCCGTACCGCCGAACCATCGCCACTAACAACCCGTACCGCTGAACCATCGCCCCTTCTTCGTGCAAGAGTCGCAGGGGTCCTGTATCTCAGTGTCTTACCACTCAGCATCTTCGGCACCCTCTATATTAACTCTCGTCTTGTGGTGCCCGGAGATGCCGCAGCAACCGCCAAGAATATCCTGGCTTCTGAAACACTCTTCCGCCTTGGCATTGTGAGCGCCCTCGTCGCCCAGATAGTCAATACCGTGGTAGTGCTCGCGTTATACCAGCTCCTCAAATCGGTGAACAGGAACATGGCTGCGCTCATGGTCATCTTCCTGCTGCTCGGTGTCCCGATCGCCATGCTCAATGAGCTGAACAACGTGGCTGTCCTCTTCCTCTTGAGCGGTGCCGACGCTGTGAAAGGACTCACAGCAGATCAGATGCACGCGTCTGTGTCCCTCTTGTTGAATGTGCATGCCAATGGACTGAGCATCGCCGGTCTCTTCTGGGGCCTCTGGCTGTTTCCAATGGGGTATGTAGTGTTCAAGTCGGGGTTTCTTCCCAGAATTCTCGGCGTCTTGTTGATCATTGGCTGTGTTGGCTATCTGATCCAGAGTGTTGCCGTCTTGCTTCTCCCCAACCTCAACGTGAACATTGCCCTGTTTACGTTTTGGGGAGAAGTGTTATTCCCCTTGTGGCTGATGATTAGGGGTGTCAACGTCGAACAGTGGGAAAAACATGTTCATGCGTCTGCCTGATGGAACCCGTGCCGAGGGGCGCGCGTTTCCACGCCCCTCGCCCTGGTCGATTCCACCTGCACCATGGAGTGATTTCCAGTCACAACCGGCCTCACAGACCGTTCTCCGCTTCCCGAAGCTGCCAATAACCATCTCGTTACGCCTGTCTACCGAAAATGCTCCCCAGAGCAGCTATGCTCATGATGGTTAAAGAGAATCTTCTCAAGTAAGAAGGAGCGTGAGTACCCATGATAACCCGTATAGGTATCAATGGCTTTGGCCGCATTGGCCGCCATACGCTGAAAGCGCTGCTGGAGCGCTATCCCGACATCGAAGTGGTCGCGATCAACGACATCACCGACCCTGCCACCAACGCATATCTGCTCAAGTACGATTCTACCTATGGCCGTTTCCCTGGTGAGGTAAGCGTTGACGGCAACGACCTGCTGGTCAATGGCAGGCGCATCAAGGTTGTTGCCGAAAAGGACCCTGGAGCCATCCCCTGGGGCGATCTGGGTGCCAGGATTGTGGTCGAATCCACGGGTCACTTTACGGACGCAGAGAAAGCCAGCGCCCATTTGCGCGGCGGCGCGCGCAAGGTGATTATCTCGGCGCCTGCCAAAAATGAAGACAT
>CAZFWN010000280.1:0-6138 GCA_964522745.1 uncultured Ktedonobacterales bacterium | reverse complement strand
CTCGCTGACACCCGCGTGTCGGGATGAAGCCAGCCTTCATCTTGCAGATTCCGTACCCTAGCAGATTCTGTTTGTTGAGAGGAGTCAGGGATGCTGCGTTATACTTTCCAGCGGCTGATTTTCATGATACCGGTGGCCCTGCTCGTCAGTTTTATCGCGTTCATGCTGATCCACCTGATTCCCGGCGATCCGGCGCGCGTCCTGCTAGGCGAGGATGCGACCCCTCAAAACGTCGCGGCCTTGCAGCAGGAGCTTGGCCTGAATAAGCCTCTTCTCCAGCAGTTCGCGCTCTGGCTCTGGCAAGCTGCACATGGCAATCTGGGAGAGTCGATCCGGCTCCAGCAGCCAGTGACCCAGGCGCTGACGCAGCGGTTACCAGTCACAATCGAGTTGGGGGTGGCGTCGCTGATTTTCTCCCTGGTGCTGGCGATTCCCCTGGGCGTGTATAGCGCAACGCATCGCAATAGCTGGGTTGAATGGCTGGTCAACATTTCCAGCCTGGTTGGCACGGCTATTCCGAGTTTTGTCCTGGCCCTTATGTTGATTTTCCTCTTCGCCGTAGTCTTGCACCCCTTCCCACCCGGCGGTTATGTACCCCTTATGGATGATCCACTGAACAATCTGCGCGATCTGGTTCTGCCGATGATTACCCTTGGTACAGGCGCCGTTGCGGTGAACCTGCGCCAGATTCGCGCCAGTATGACTGAGGTGCTGGAACAGGATTACGTGCGCACGGCACGGGCGAAGGGACTCTCTGATCGGCGAGTCAACTATGTTCATGCCTTGCGCAACGCGCTGGTTCCGCTGACCACCATCGTCGGCCTGCAAATAGGCGCGATTCTGGGGGGCGCGTTTGTGATTGAGACGATCTTCCTCTGGCCGGGCGTAGGAGCGCTGGCGATCCAGAGCATTTTCTCGAAAGATTATCCTGTAGTTCAAGGCATCGTGCTGCTCGTGGCCTTTTCTTATATGCTGACCAACCTGTTGGTCGATTTCTCTTACGCCTTCTTTGATCCCCGTATACGTCTCAGCAAGTCGTAGCGATCACTGCTGGCACGCTTTTGCAGGAGTATGTATGGCAAGGCCAACTCAAATTGGGAACGAAGCTCAGGTAATAACAACCCAGGCAGATGAGGCCAGAGACGCTCGCTTCATGAGCCTGTTGAGAGGGTTTCGCCGGGACGTGCGCTGGTGGTTCGGCGTCGTGCTGCTCCTCTTTACCCTGGCCGCCATCTTCGCGCCTCAGGTCAGCCCTTACGATCCGCTGGCCTACCATCCATCTATTGTTGAACAACCTCCCAGTTGGGCGCATCTGCTTGGCACTGACTCGCTTGGACGCGACCAGTTAAGCCGGGTCATTTATGGCGCGCGCATCTCGCTCTCGATTGGGGTTATCTCGATTCTGATGGGCGGACTGGCAGGCGTGCTACTGGGCATGCTCGCGGCCTACTTCAAGGGTTGGGTAGACCAGTTGGTCACTATTGTTGTCGATGCGCTCCTGGCTTTCCCTTCGCTAATCCTGGCTCTCGCCATTGTGGCTTCGCTGGGACCCAGCCTCATCAACGTAGCGGTTGCGCTCGCCATCGTGCGTATCCCTATTTATGCTCGCCTCGCTCGCGGCCAGACGCTACAGGTTGCAACGCAGGATTATGTCCTGGCGGCTCGCAGCACGGGAACGAAAACAACGAGAATCCTGATGCGGCACATTCTGCCCAATATTTTCAGTCCGCTGCTCGTCCAGGCAACCATTTCAATCTCTTTCGCCATTCTCGACGAGTCGGTACTGAGCTTCCTGGGGCTGGGTGCGCAGCCACCAACGCCGGAGTGGGGATCGATGATCACCGACGCGCAGAGCTTTATCTTTAGTGACCCCTGGATGATGCTCGGCCCAGCACTGGCGATTGTTCTGGTACTGCTCAGCCTGAATATCGTTGGCGATGCTCTTCGTGACCGGCTCGATCCACGCGATGCCAGACGGCTTGAGATGCCCTTCCGCAAATCGTGAACTTCGCCTCTATGAGATGAATATTTGCGCGTAATAGGCGAAAACACCAACTCTATTGCAGGTTCTGCTGCGGCTTCCGAGTTCACCTTGGTTTTGGCGCCCGTTCCTCAGGCTCGCCGCCGAGCGGCAGGGTAAACCAGAAGGTCGAACCCTGCCCTGGCGCACTCTCGACGCCCACCTGTCCCTGATGCCGCTGGATAATGGTGCGGCAAATATGCAAGCCCAACCCCAGCCCGACCCCCGTGCCGCTCTGCACCTCGATGCCTTTGACCCGATGGAAGCGCTCCCAGATGCGTTCTTGCTCATCCGGCGGCAGCCCTGGCCCCTGGTCGCGCACCCAGACCCGTGCCTGCCCTTCCTCCAGGTCCAAACCCACCTCGACGGGGCCATCGGCAGGGGAGTATTTGAGGGCATTGGTCAGGTAGTTGGTCACCACCTGCCCGATGCGGTCGGCATCGGCCCGCACGGGCAGCGCGCTCTCAGGCTGGACGTCCAGAAGGAGCGTGCGGGCTGGGTGGGCCTGCCGCTGCTCCTCGACCGCCTCGCGGACGATGGCCGCCAGATCAGCTGCGGCCAGGTGGAGTTCCAGTTTGCCGGCCCGGACGCGCGCGACATCCAGGAGATCGTTCACCAACCGCTCCAGGCGTCGTACCTGCTGCCTGGCCTGTGTCAGGTGCGCAGCGAAGAGGTCGGACGCTGCCGCGGGGTCGTGCCCAGCCAGCCGCTCTAGACGTCGCTCGGTCACTTGCAGGCTGAGGGTGAGGACAGCCAGCGGGTTCTTGAGTTCATGCCCGGCCATGCCCAGGAACGTCTCCATGTGCGCCTGGGTCTCGCGCAGCGCCAGTTCGCTCGCCCGCGCCTCCGTGTGTTCGCGCAGCAGGCGCTCGCGCTCCAGCACCAGCGCTCCCAACCGAGCGGTGGCCCTGATGAGCGCCTGTCTGTTCGCAGTCGAGTGTTCGTCCCCCTGGACTCCCCCATCCACGTGCAGTAGCCCGACCAGCGCCTCGCCGACGTGCATGGGCACCAGGGCAGAGGGGCACAGCGGGGGGAGCTGCTGCCACCAGAGCAACGGCACAGGCAGGGTTCCGAGCAGGACCGGCTCGCCCGCCTGGAGCGTCGCCACCGCGCTGGCAGGCAGGTTCTGGCCCAGGGAAGGCTGTCCCTCCCACCGGGTCCACCAGCGCTGCTCGTCCGCTGGGGTGAGGCCCACCACCGTGATCGGCGTCAGCACCTCCGTCGCTGGGTCGATGGCGGTAATGCTGACCGACTGGCAGTCCAGGACGCGGCGCGTCAGCTCGGCCAGGCGCGCTGCCACCCCGGTCAGGGCCGGATCAGCGCCCGGTCGGAGCGTCTGGTCGCGGGCCTGCACCCCCTGCTCGGCTGCCGCGTGCCCCTGCACCAGAGCCTCCGCCATTGCCAGCAGCGCCTCGAGCGCCGCGCGGGTCTGCTGCTCCAGGCGACGCTGCTCGGTCACATCCCTGGCGACGAGGACACTACCAATGATCTGTCCCGTCGCGTCTCGGATAGGGGCACCCGTCGTGTTGAGCCGGGTCTCGCGCCCAGCGCACGTGCGGAGGAGGGTATCGAGGCTCTGCTCATTGGTCAAGACCTCGCCCTGGAGGACGCGAAGAATGGGGGCCTCTCCCTCGGTGAGGGGCTGCCCCGCTGCGGTATAGCCCGCAAAGCCAGCCAGCCCTTCCATCTGAGGGAACGTCCACCCCTTCGGCTCCTGTTCCAGCCCCAGGAGAGTTCGGAATGCCCGGTTCATGTGCAGCACTCGCCCCTGGCGATCCGTCACGACCACCCCATCGGCGATGCTCTCAAAGATCGCTTCGAGTTGGGCGGCGTGTTCGGCCACCTCCCGCTCCAAGCGCCGCCGCTCGGTCACATCGCGCACCACACCCACCGCCCCGCTGATAGTCCCCTCGGCATCGCGCAGGGGCCGCCCGGTCATGCTAAACGACAGGTCGCGCCCATCGAGCGTCTGCAGGCGATCCTCAGCGGTCTCGGCGCTGGTAAGAACCTCTCCACGCAACAGACGAGACACGGCTAAGTCCTCAGGCGGAACAGACTGGCCCTGGGCATCGCGCGCGGCATACCGGATGGCCCGCTCCTGCCAGGGGAGGGCGGCGAACTCCGGCTGCACCTCAAACCCCAAGAGCTGACGGGCGGCGGTGTTGTGGCGCAGGATACGGCCTTCTGCATCGTAAACCAGGAGGCCATCGGGCAGCGCCTCAAAGATCGCCTCCAGTTCCCTGGCGTGCGCGGCGGCTTCCTGCTCGGCCTGCCGCAGGGCGGCCTCCAGCCGCTTGCGCTCGCTGATGTCCAAGATGGCGACGACCCCGCCCGTGATGGCGTCGGTGGCATCGCGGAAGGGCACAGCAAAGTTCAAGATCGTTTTCCGCTGCCCATCGAAGGTCTGAATGTCGATTTCCTCCTGCAGGGTGGCCTCGCCCTTGTGCAGCGCCCGTGCCAGCGCCCAGTCTTCTGCCGCCAACCGCTGGTCGGTCCCAGGCCACCAGCCCTGGTAGGCGCCATACTGGGAGCTTGCTTCCACGAGCGGAGCCGTTTCGCCCCAAATGGCCCGGCACGCGGGATTGGTTTCCAAGAGTCGTCCGGTCGCGTCGGCAAGGAACACCCCCACTGGCAACACCTCCAGCACGGTGCGTAGGCGCTGGCGTTCTTCGTCACTCCTGGTCTGTGCTGCGCTGAGCGAGCCAGCCAGCGCTTCGGCCTTCCGTCGTGCCCACCCGTTTTGGCCTGCCAGGAGGCTCAGGCCGATCCCGCTCACCAGGAGGACCACGAGGTCCAGCCAGTCGGTAAGGGGCTGCCGAAAGGTGAGAGAGGGAGGCAGGACGATGCCCTCCAGCAGCAGGAGGCCCACGCTTGTGGCGAGTAAGCTTGGCCCCACGCCACAGGTCAGAGCGACCAGCACGATCCCGACCAGCAGCAGCACCCCTTCCATCTCAAACGCCGGTACGAGGGTGACCAGCAGGAGGGTCACGCTGGCAGCCACGACGTCAATGAAGAGGGCCAGCAGGTAGCCAGTCAGCGGATGGCGCCACCGTCCTGGCAGCCACTGGGGGACAACACTGCTGGCCCACAGCCAGGTGTGCAGCGCCTGCCAGGCGCTGCTGAAGGAGTGGAGGAGCCTGAGAAAGTGGTCAGACAGCGGAAGGTGGGATGGTGCGCGCCCGTCAGGGGGCGCTTGTCGTGGTTGAGGGGTTTGTTTGGCATGCATGCATGCCTCCATTCAAGGCGTGGCTCAGACGCGAGTTCGTGAGAGCAATCACAGCGGTCAGCCGGCGTCTCCAGCGAGGCGCTACGCCAGGAGGAGCGACGTGTAGACGTGCTCACGTGATGGGAGACCTCTCCAGGTCGTGGGGAGAGCCGCACCATGCGGGGCAGACCGCGCTTCCGGGCTGTTTCCTCCTGGTATCCCGTGCGACACTCCGTGCGGTTTATCCGCAGAGTTGGTCTGCCCGGAGGCGTCCCCCTCCTGTGAACATGGGTGCAGACGTGTGGTCAGCAAGCATGGCCTGTCATGGGAAGAAGAGAAACGGCCCCAAATATGAGGAGCATTATACCGCATCGAGGGTCTGGTCATCAAATGCGTCGCACCTGATCAGCCAGGGCCGGTTTACGCGAGCGAAGGGAGGAGGCGCGAGGAGGATCACTCGCTCGGTGGGGCCAGCGTGTGCTGGCGCTGGGCTGCGGGACGGGAGCCTCGCCAGAGGCTAGCACCCGTCGTGTCGGAGAGTCAAGCATTTCCGTAAAAACTCACCCAAAAGACGTGCTGAGTCCACTGAAAACGGCCAAACTTTTCCGAATCCGCAACAACTGTGATTTTACCACCTGTTTTGCCAGGTCCAGATACCATAGTTTTGCCGAAAGTTGCACGACAAAGCCTGATTTTGGGACAGTGGAGGCCAGTGTTTTGTCGTATGATGGCCTCGAGAAATTTTGATAAGAAGCATAGTTTTGCCGCGAGTTGCAAATATTCATCATTCCGCTCGCCATCTTAGTTCCTCACAATGTCAACTACGTGACAGAAAAAGGGGGGCATAGTTTTGCCACGAGAAATGGATAGGTAGGCTCGCCCCATGATTTCCTTTGCACTTTTGAGATCTTCA
>CAZFWN010000279.1:0-6141 GCA_964522745.1 uncultured Ktedonobacterales bacterium | reverse complement strand
AGCAGGGCCTCGCCTTTCAATTTCAGCAGATGAGGAATCGGCTGGGCAGGCTGGCCGGGTGCAAGACCCGGTACCGACGCAAGCAAGCGCTCGGCAATGTGGAGCGCCATATCAGGTTCTCCCTGTGCCAGAGCGAGTTCTCCCCAGGTCAGGGCAATATGCCGTTCTGCTATCGTCCGTGGGTGCTGCTCGCGTGGCATCACCGCTTGTAATATGGCTTGGGCCTGTGGCAGATTGCGGTTCAAGATGTATGCCCGTCCCAGGTCAGCCACCAGTGTAACGATCCAGTACGTTGAGCCCAGTTCCCGTGCCAGCGACAAACCCACTTGCAGTGCGTTCAGGGCTTCGGGATCAGGTCTAAGCAGAAACAGGTAGATATTCCCCAGGGCAAAATAACTGGAGACCATCCACTGCCGGTGTTCAATTTCACTGGCAATGCGCAGAGCCTCCTTTGCATGGATGAGTGCTGGACCGAACTCCCCAAAAGAGAGCAGGGTATGAGCCAGGGCAACTTCTGCGAAAGCCTGTCCTAAGAGCGAATCGCTTTGGCGTGCGAGGCGCAAGGCTTCTTCCGCATCTTGGACACATTCATCGCGTGTCGAGAGAGGACAAAAAGTGGTGAGATTTGCCCCCGGCATGGATTGGATGGCGCGCATGGCCAGACTGGAGATGAGGCTCTGCGAGTCACCCAGTGAACGGAACAGGGCAATCGCTTGCCCGATGTGTTCCGTCGCTTTGACCCTGTCTCCACGCATCCCATAGGTTGGGCCAAGCAAGTCGAAGCTTTCAGCCATCCCCTGCGTATCATGCTGTTCCTCAAAAATGCGGAGCGCTTCTTGATGGGCTTGCAACGCCTCCTCGGTCTGCCCGGTATTGGCCAGCCAGTTTCCGAAGCGATTGAGGCTGCGTGCACGCAGCGTGGAGGCGCCAAGTCTCTCAGCGAGCTCACTGGCACGCCGGAACCACGCACCTGCCTGAGAATAATCACGCGCCACCCACAAAAAGCCGAGTGCCATCAGACTTCGCCATTGCATCACGCCATCGGAAGCCGTCTGAGCAGTCGCTAATGCGCGCTCGTAATCGCTACACGCGCGCTCAAAGTCTCCAAGGGTTTCATAGGCTTGCCCTCGCGCGTGATACACCGTGCTTGGTGCTGTGAGCTGCAAGCGATGGGCTGCATCCAACGCATGGGTCAGGTGGAGAGCAGCCACCCGTGGTGCGTACAGGCTGAGAGCCTTTTCCCCGGCCAGTTGTGCATACGAGAACGCTTTTTCCCAGATCCCCGCCTCAGAAAAGTGATGGGCCAGCTCGGTGAGATGGGCATCACGAGCTGAGACAAAGAGTTGTTCCATCGTTTCGGCAATCGTCCGATGCACTCCCTTGCGCTCGCGCAGCAGGAGTTGGCTGTACATGGCTTCTCGTGTCAGTGGATGACGGAAGGCAAACTGCTCCTCCGATTCTTCCACCACCAGTTGCGCAGCGATCAACTCTTTCATCAGCCTTAGCAGCTCCTGCTCCTCATAGCTCGTGATCTGCTGGAGTAAGGTAAAATCGAAGCGCTTGCCAGCCACGGCTGCCAGGATCGCCACTTGCCGTGCAGCCGGGCTGACTCGATCAAGGCGGAGCTGGACCGCAGCCTGAACGCTGCGTGGGATGGGCAGGGCATTCGGTGGGAAGCCGTCCCACGTCTCATTCGCAGAAACAAGTGCCCCGTCGAGCAGAAGTGATTTGAGGATCTCTTCCAGGAAAAAGGGATTGCCCGCGGTCAGTTCATAGATGGCATCAAGGGTTGCCGTCGGCATTGGGGACTTCCCATCAAAGATGCTCCGCAGCATCGCCTCGACCTCGCTGCGCGAAAGGGGGGGCAAGCAGATTTCGTGCGCCAGGCGTTCGCGGTCGAGTTGTGCGAGAAATCTTCGCAATTCGGAGTGGATCTCATCATTGCGGTAGGTCAGAACAAGGAGCAGTGGGTGGCGAGCCGAGCTTCGCGCAAGAGCGTGCAGGAACTCCAGACTCATTTCATCGCTCCAATGGAGATCCTCAACCAGGAGTAGAACCGGTTGCGTGTCTGTTAAGCCCGTGAAGAACTGGGCGAGAGCCGCGAACAAGCGGCGTTTTTCCTGTTCTGGCTCGATCCGCCGCAAAGAGGGTTCGTCAGAGACGTGATCCACGAGGCCAGGGGAAAGCCTGGCCAGTTCGCGTACAAGTGGATACGCATCAGATGTGGAGAGGGAGAACAGCTCTTGTGTCTCTGAAGAAGAGAGCAGATCAATCAGCGGGGCATAGGGAGCGGAGCGATCAGTAGGGAAACAGGCGCCCTGGAGCACGAGAAACCCTTGCCCGCTCGCCTGCCTTCTTACGTCGCGAGCCAGGCGTGATTTCCCGATTCCTGCCTCGCCGCTGAGGAGAATCGCCTGCCCCTGTCCCCGCCTCACCTGATCGATGAGCGTGTGCAGGTGAGCCTGCTCTCTTTCTCGGCCAATCAGGACGGGCGAACTGATAGGCTGGTTGGACACAATCGACATGAGAGACGACACCTCTTTCCCTACAAGATGGCTTCCTGTTGGTACTCAACTGGTAAAGGCGGCCCCAATAACTCCATGCCATGAGCGCGCCACAATCCCGGGTCTTGAGGAGGCATCGCGTTGGCCCCGGTCACTTCTCGGAAAAAGGCTTCCATTTTCCCGGCGGGGAAAAACGCCACCAGAATTCGCCCTCGTCCCTCTCCGACAAAGGCCCAAACATGAGGAACCTGGCGAGGTGCCAGGAGCGAATCACCCGGCTGGAGACGAAAACGGTCTGCGCCCACCTCGAACTGGAACTCGCCTTCGAGAATATAGAACCATTCCTCCTGATCATAATGCAGGTGACGAGCCGGGCCACCTTTCGCCAGGAAGGTGTTCTCCAGGATGAAAGGATCACTCTGGTTCGGCAGACTCACCTTGAAGGCAATAGTGCTAATACCGAGCCCGCGGCTCTCGCCTTCACGATCAGCACCAGCTGCAACTCGCAATGCCGAAGGCTGATTCGCCGAAATAGATTCGCTCACGATACGCTCCTTTTGATTATGGATAGGCCACAGTTACAACAGAACCCGCCCGTTCGTTGTGCGCCCAGTCGTTCATCAGACGTTCTCTCTCCGTATGGGAGGCTTTCCCGCGCAGATCGTGCAGCGTTCGGAACTGATCCGAGACGCGACGTTACACACCTTGCTCTGCCTCTTGCTCCCCGACCGGATAGCGCTTCGGTTTAGGTTCCCCGACGCGCCTGGGTCGTTTGGGTTTGGTGGGAGAGGCGGCCTTTCCCACATCGATGGGTTCGACACCTCCTGCCTTGTTTGGGGAAGCCGCTGCCTTGTCCTCCGTTCCGGCGCTGTCCACCACCGTTTCCTCGGTCTTCTTCCGTCGTCGTTTGGGCGTGACCGGGGCTGGCACGGCTCCTGGCTCCGCTTGGCCCACGCTTGCCGGTTCCTGGCGTGGCGGCTGCGCTTCGGCCTGCTTAGGTGCGGTGGCCGCTGTCGCACTCGGCGCGGACGCGTCATCGACGGTTTGCGCGGGCTGCGCAGCGTGCGAGAGAGGGTCTGCGCGGCCCGTCACGTCCTCCGCAGGGGGAGGCGCCGGGTCCGATGGCGTCCTGCGCGGAGGCAGCGGAGGAACTGGCGCAATGAGTTCGCCCCCTTGCAAGAGGCGCCAGACATGTTCTCGATTGCTTTCCGTGTGACGGAGCTTCTCCTCCCCTTGGGTCGCATCCAGCAGCATTTGCTGGTAGATCTCCACCGGCAGCGCATGATCTTGAATCCAGTCCAGCGTCAAGGACGGCTGGCCTGCATCCAGGGCGGTGGAGACGGCGCGCAACAGCCAGTCCTTCAACACGCCGATGCAGCCAATACTACACTCGTAGAAATAGAGCCAGTAGGAGCTGACGAATGTTTCCGCCTCGCACGGCAGCGGGACTTTGCGCAGCAGGGTCAACAGGGCCGCCTGAAACTCCAGACAATCCTCTGGCCGTTGCAACTGGTAGCGCGGGAAGTGGACCGGCAGGCAGCGACGCGCGATTTGCCCATTGAGTTTCCCAAAATTCAGCAAATCGTAGGTGCCCGCCAGAATGTGCAAGGCGCCCGTCGTGCTGCCCATCGATTTCAGCCACTCCAACTGTTCCTGGAGCGTGACCGTCGTGCCGCCCGCGCCCGTGTAGAGCAGGTGATGCGCCTCATCCAGGAGGATCACCCGGACTCCGTGACGGCACATGGCCTCCTCGGCAGCCTCCCGCAGTTCCGGCACATCATTGAACTGCGCCGCCTTGCCGCGTAGTGGGCGCCGTTTGGAGGCGGACTGTTCGGCATGAATATCGATCTGCACCTGCTGCTGATACGTCCGCTCCCCCAGCAGTGTGAGGATACTCTTGTAGTAGTAGGCGCGGTTAAAGGCACTCCCATCCGGCGGACGCGCCTCGATCAGCAGCAGCGGCACTTGGGTGCTACTGGGCTGGTGGAGCCAGGACGTCAAAGGGAACCCCTTGGAGGCTGGCGCCGCGCGATTGATCCGGTCGGCAAGCACCGCGAGCATCTTGGTCTTGCCCACGCCGGTCGGGCCATAGAGCAGCACAAAGGCAAAACCCGCTGGCTCGGCAATGGCGCGTATGATCGCCTGGTCGGCGTGCTCCAGCAGACGGTGAGTAATGGCGGCCTGCCGGAAGCGCTCCTTCAACGCTTCGACGTCACGCAGGGTGTCTCGCTGGTCCATCAGTGGTAGTCCTCCAGCGTGGGCAGCCGCTCGACATCCACGGGAGTGGTGAGCGCGGCCAGCCGCTCCGCGAGTTGCACCGCTGCTGGTGGACCAACTGGCAGTGGCATGCCCCCGCTCCCACTGCGCGGCTGACTAGACTGGCTGGCGATCAGGGCCAGCACCTTTTTCCCTTCCAGATCCCGCCAGTGCTGCTGGAGCAGGACCTCGTTGCTGCCCGCTTTGCCGATGAAGCTTGCCAGGTGCCCAGCGGAAAAGGAGGCTCGCACCCCATCGCGTTTCGCGAGTTTTCGCAGTTCTGCCGTCGCCAGGAGCAGTTCTTTCTCCGTGTGGCCTTCCAGCCCCAAATAGGGCGAGCGGCAGGTGACCCAGTGGCCCTCGACCAGCGCGTAGGCGGTGCTGATGTCGAAGGGGTCATATCTGACCGGGACGGCGGTTTTGATCACTTCGGGATTCTGAAAGGCAGTGTTCCAGTAGTAGAAATGATTCAACTTGATCCCACTGCCCTTCTGGACCAGCGCCGTCCCTTTGGGCGTGGTGGGACAGGTCGCTTTCAAGAAGCGCTCATCGTAGGCAATCCGGCGATGTTCTCGTTCCCCGCCTTGCTTCAGCCCCCACAGGTACACAGCGCGCGGTGACATGCCCAGGCTGCTGTGGTCGTGCTGATCGTAGATCTGATAGGCATACTCCAGGAGGTAGGTGTACAGATCCGGCAGGGTCCAGAGCGCATGTTCCTTGGGATCAACGGCTTTGGTGAGCAGCCGTACCCGTTTGGCCGCCTGGGTGTTGCCCAGCAGGGTGTAGATGAACTGGGTCTGGGTCGTCTCGAAGAGCCGTTCGATCACCGACCCAAAGTGCGGTTTGGCCCAGGGTCGTACCTTCTTGGCACAGCGATACTGGGCGAGCAGACTCTCAAAATAGACGCTGTGGAACTCCTTGCCGCCGTCCACGACGATAAACTGCGGCAACCGCTCAAAGCGCTGGACGCAGATGCGCAGCGCCATCATCACCGAGCGATAGGAGGGCGGATCGAAGGTCAGGTAGACGGCAAGGAAGCGCCGCGAATAGGCATCTATCAGCAACGTGAGCCAGGGCTTGCCTAGCAGCTGGCCGGTGGTGGAATGACGCAGTTCAATATCCAGCTCGGTATGATCCATGTGCGCAATCTCAAAGGGGCGGCTGCCGTGGCGCGGCGTTTGGTGCTCCAGTTCCCAGAACCAGGGTGTTTCCTGGTAGGCCGCACGTGCTCCTTCCCGCCGCTCGGTCTGGTGAGGACCGGAGCGCTGTTTGATGTGTTGGTAGAAAGCGCGTGCAGACAGCGCGGGGAGGTTTTGTGTGCGACATGCCTCGGCGTAGGCGCGATAGACGGTGGCGGCAGGGGTACGCCGGGGCGTCTCAA
>CAZFWN010000278.1:0-6179 GCA_964522745.1 uncultured Ktedonobacterales bacterium | reverse complement strand
GTGATCGGCGATATTACTATTCATCATCGTCAGTTCAATTCGTGCGGGTTGCCGGAATGTCTGGAGCGCGGCGCGGCGGCGATTGGCTGGGGCCAGCCATTTGATCGCGGCGCCGGTCCCGTTCGCCGGGGGCGCGGCATGGCAACCGCCATGCAGGGCAGCGGTGTGGCGCGCTTTGAGCTTGGCGGCGCCTCGATCAAGCTGAACGAAGACGGCTCATTCAATGTGATGACCGGCGCAACCGACATCGGCCAGGGCAGCGATACCATTCTGGCGCAGATTGCGGCGGAGGCGCTGGGCGTGGGATTGGACAAGATCCTGATGCACGGCGCCGATACCGATATTAGTGTCTTCGATTATGGTTCCTATGCCTCCTCAACGACGTATATCAGCGGCAAGGGCGTTGAACTGGCTGCGTTGGAAGTACGCCGGCAGATATTGACAGTAGCAGCCGATCTGCTAACGATGCCCGCCGAACAGCTTGAGATTCATGACAGCGTGATCTGGACGGCTGAAGCGCCCACAAAATTGACGATTGCCGATATTGCCATTGAGACGCTCTACGGCAATCATCGGCAGCAGATTATGGGCAAAGGCGACTTTGCTACGCATGATTCGCCGGCGCCGTTCTTTGCGCAATTTGCGGAAGTAGAGGTCGATACCGAGACCGGCCAGGTGCGCGTCACCCGTCTGGTGAACGCGCTGGACCTGGGCCGGGCGATCAATCCGGTGCTTGCCAGCGGCCAGGTGGAGGGGGCCGTCACGATGGCGCTCGGCTACGCGCTCAGCGAAGAAATCAAGCTGGATGAGCAGGGACGGGTGCGCAATCCTGGCTTTGTCGATTACAAGCTCTTCTCGACGCTGGATATGCCGCAGATGACGACCATTCTGGTGGAAGACCCCGAACCCAGCGGGCCATTTGGCGCGAAATCTGCCGGCGAAGTGCCGGTCAATGGCGCGGCGCCAGCCATTGCCAATGCAGTGTTTGACGCCATTGGCGCACGCATCCGCGATCTGCCCATTACGCCCGAAAAGATTCTGGCGGCGCTTGACCAGCAAGGTAAGAAACCATGACAGACTTCCTGCGTCAAAAATTAGATCTCGCCAATCCAGAACTTGTCTCAGTATATGACGAGGTGTTTCTCTGGTCAGCCAGGTTTGGGGAGTTGCTGTTGAAGCACCTGGAACTGCGCCGGAATCTGCGCGTGCTTGACCTGGCCTGCGGGACGGGCTTCCCGTTGTTTGAGCTTGCGCATATGCTTGGCAGGTCGTGCGAGCTTGTTGGGGTAGATGTGTGGAAGGAGGCGCTGGAGCGCGCCAGGCTCAAGCTGAAGGTGTATGGCTTGCCGAACGTGCAGCTTGTGGAGGCGGATGGGGCGGTGCTGCCGTTCCCCGATGCGTCGTTTGATCTGATCGTCACGAATCTTGGTGTGAATAACTTTGCCAACCCGCAGGCGGCGCTGGCGGAGTGCTTGCGCGTGCTGAAAGCTGGCGGCAACATTGCGCTGACGACCAACCTCCAAGGGCATATGCAGGAGTTCTACAACCTCTTTCGGGAAGTTTTGACAGAACTACACAAAATGGAGTATCTGGGGTGGTTGCAGGCGCAGGAAGCGCACCGGGGAACGACACTCTCTGTGAGCCAACTTTTGCAAGATGCTGGCTTCACCATTATCAAGACTGTAGAAGATAGCTTCGAGCTGCGCTATCTCGATGGCAGCGCATTCTTCAACCACTGGCTGACCAGGCTAGGCTTTCTGGATGGCTGGCGCGGGGTGGTCAATCCAGAGGATGAAGAGGAAGTATTTGGCTGCATCGAAGTCAGGCTCAATGAGCAGGCTGCCCTCGATGGTGAGCTACGAATGACGGTGCCGATGCTCTATCTGGAAGGGCAAAAGTGACATGCGCGCCTTTTTTCAAGAACTGGCTGAATCTATAGAACAGGGCGAGACGGTTGCGCTGGCAACGATTGTCAAGCGGCGTGGCTCGGTGCCACGCGAGGTGGGCGCGAAGATGATCGTGCATCCGGGGGGCGCGATCACCGGCACGGTGGGCGGTGGCTGCGGTGAGGCGGAAATCTGGCGCAGCGCTCTAGGTGCTATCGAGACCGGCCAGCCGCAGTCGGTCTTTGTGGACCTGACTGAAGAGATCTCGCTGAGCAGTCAAGGCGTGTGTGGTGGCACCTATGAGGTCTTTGTGCAGCCCTGGTCGCGGCGTTTGCATCCGTTGGCGATTGACTTGCCGATGGATCGCTATGCACGGGCTGCCGAGGCGGCGCTGGCGGCACATCAGGCCGTTGCGCTGGCGACAGTGGTGCATGCCACCGGCCCCTGGCGCGAGCGTCTGGGCGCGCAGATGGTGGTCCGCGAAGATGGCGAGAGCACCGGAATGCTGGGTCTGGATGAGGCGAACGAAGCGAAGGCTAAAGAAGCGGCTTTATTGGCAATTCGGACCGCTGCGCCGAATGTGGTTGAGTATGCTGGCCCTGACGGGAGCCTGGCTGAGGTGTTTCTTGACCCATTTCTGCCGCGTCCCAATCTGGTGATCGTTGGCGCGGGGCATATCGCGGTGCCGCTGGCGCAGTTGGCTCACTCGCTTGATTTTGAGGTGACGGTGATCGATGATCGGGCCTCGTTCGCCAACAACGAGCGTTTTCCGCAGGCCAGTCAAATTATCGTCGGCGGGGCAGAGCAGGCGTTGCGCGGCCTCTCAATTACGCCGCGCAGCTATCTGGTGCTGGTCACGCGGGCGCACAGCCATGATGTTGAGGCGCTGCGGGCAGTTCTTGCTTCTGATGCGGCCTATATCGGTATGATCGGCAGCCAGCGGCGTGTCTGGGCGGTCTATAAGCTGCTGCATGAGGAAGGGGCGCCAGCAGAAAAGCTGGCGCGGGTGCGGGCGCCGATTGGCCTTGATCTGGGAGGCACAACGCCGGCTGAGATCGCGCTGTGCATCATGGCAGAGATTACCTTGCTGCGCCGGGGTGGCAGTGGAGCGGTGCTTTCGGATCGCCTGCGCGAGCGCTTTATGGCGCGGCTCGCCAGGTTGGATGCCGGGGCTGCACTGGGAGATGAGGAATAGATGGGCACGCTGGTTCTCAAACTTCTGCTGACCCCACTCTTGATCGGGGCTGTCAGTCTGGCTGGCCGCCGGTGGGGCGAAGGTGTGAGCGGGTGGCTGGTTGGGCTTCCGTTGACTTCTGGGCCTGTTGCCCTTATCCTGGCGCTTGAGCAGGGGACGACATTTGCTGCCAGCGCTGCAACTGGCATTCTGGCTGGGGTCATCTCAGTCGCGGTCTTCTGCCTTGCCTATAGCCGGCTTGCGTTTCGGTGGAAGTGGCTGCTGGCGGCGCCTACCAGTTGGTTGCTCTTCGTGTTCTCAACCTGGGCGCTGCAATACCTGCCGCTTCTGTTGATTCCCGTGTTTATTGGCGTACTGGCGCTGCTGTCAGCGGTCTTATGGCTGCTGCCAGCCACAACGGTTCAGCCCAAGAAGACGACGGCGCCCTGGTGGGACATCCCGGCGCGCATGCTGATTGCCACGACGTTTGTGCTGGTGCTGACGGGGCTGGCTCCGCTGCTGGGGCCGCGTCTGAGCGGTCTGGTGGCGCCTTTCCCAATCTTTACCTCCATTCTTTCCATCTTTACCCATCATTTTCAGGGGGCAGCCACCGTAACGCCGCTCTTGCGCGGCGTACTGCTGGGGCTGTTTGCCTTCTCGACCTTCTTTCTGGTGGTAGCTGCGCTGGTCGCACATGCCGGCGTGGGAGTGACGTTTGCGCTCGCCAGCATTATGGCGCTAGGAGTGCAAGGCACTTCGCTCGCTATCCTACGTCGCCCTCGGAAAATGGGCGATGGTTATTGATTGCCCAGTTCTGTTGAGCCTTCTGAGGACAGATAGGCCGCCCACTCTAACGAGCAAAGCAGCGCTCCTGCCAGCCGTTGTGAGGCGAGCGCAAGCTTTGCAACAGTTTGCGCCTCCTGGAGACGCTGCTGATCGGTGTGTGTCAGCACCAGGATAGCCCCTGCTGCCGGCGGAATGTTTTTGAGCAGCCCATGATCGCTGATTGCCAGGGTCGCAAGCGCGTGTGGTGTGATGGTTTCTCCTGGGGCCAGACCAGTCACAGCCGTGACCTGCTCGATGCGGTGTACAAGTGTTTCGCTTAACGACTGACCCAGCGCCGCCATACTTGTCAGCAGTAGCACCAGATCGGCGCTTGCGGGAATTACCGGCTCGTGAGCGGCTGGCGCTTTTATCATGCGTCCCTTGGCGCCATCGGCTTCAACGAGTATGGCCTCTACCCCAGGCAGTGTGCGCAGGTCCGTGACCCATTCTGCCGGGAGGCCGCGTAGCTTTCCCTCAGGTGTAGGCTCGGTTGCGATGGTAATATGCGTATGGGCAGCCAGCGCAGTGCTGGCTTTCTCCAGCAAGAGGGGGCGCGTTGGTGCCAGCACCAGCGCCTCTGTCTGCGCTACGTCTGGTAGAAAGATATGGGTAGTGGTGGTGGTAATCACCCGTTTGCCCTGAACAGCTAGTTCTGCTGCCAGACGAAACATGGTGGTGGTTTTGCCGCCGGCTCCCACCAACGCCACAACCATGCCGGGCCTCAGCGGCAGCAGTTCACTCAACATTGACGAATCCTGCTGTGCGTAACGGTTTTTTTACCTATATAGTACGGGAGTGATGCAATAGGGCTGCATCACTCCCGTAATTTCCGGCAATTGCTGGCGAGAGAAGGACTATACACCAGCGCTTAGAAGAACTCGCTAATTTGCAGATACACTTGCTTGATGTTCTGTGGAGTGCCCGCATACTCCTGGCCGCCGGCAGCATTGGCGATCCTGGTCAGTCCATCAACGTCAGCGTCACCGCCGTAGGCGATGGTGAAAATCTTGACGCCCTCTCCGGCGTTCTCGCCAGTAGGGGTAATCTCACTCACCAGTTGATCGATAGTCCGCTGACTATCGTTATCCATGCCATCAGTCAGTACCACAATGGCCTTGATATGCTTTGAGGACATGGTTTTCAGCGCCTCAAACTGCTCGGCAATGGTATCAAACAGACGTGTGTTGCCCTGGGCGGAGATGCCATTGATCTGATTTAGCACATCCTGGCGCTTGGGGCCGAGCGCAGTGATCGGTGTCAATACGTCGGCATTATCGCTAAACACGGTCAGCCCTAGCCCATCTAGATCACCGAGCAGACCGACGAATTCTGTGAGACCCTGCTTGGCAGCGTCGATCTTGCTGATGCCACCAATCGGGTCGTTCATGCTGCCGGAGCGGTCCAGAATGAGCATGACATCGACCTTGCGGCGCTGCTCGTCCCAGGAGGACTTGATTGCATTGATTACGTCCGCATTGGGAATTTGCAAGGTCGTCTTTGGCTGGCTGAGATCAACGCCATGCGCGCTATCTATGGGCGCGCCAATCTGCACGTTGGGGTCCGCTGGCCGGAAGCCATATTTCAAGGCTTTCTGCTGCTGCTCTGGAGCCAGCAGGAAGTTACGGAATGCCTCGGCTGACGTTTTTTGGGCGGCAGATACCCAGCTTCCCTGGAGAATAGCAAAGGGGTGGTCGCTGTAGAAGGTGCCCTCTTTCGGGTAGATGGCAACCACCGGATCGGCCAGATGCGGATAGGTCTTCCCATCATTGGCCTCGACTACCAGGCTCTCATACATCACAGTGGCGCTGAGGTAGTTTGGGCCGTTGCTGAACATCTTATTCGCGAAAAAGCCAGTGCTGTCGCCGTAGTGAATGATTGAGCTTTCGACGTTGGCGACAAACTCTTTGGTGGCGGAAGCATCGACATCCGCTGTGGTGAGGCCGCGCACTTTGCCCACCGCCGCGTAGTTTTCGGCGATGATGGCATCCAGGCCGGAGTTTGAGTAGTCGGGGTGGGTATGGCCGAACTTGAAATCGCCCCATTCGGGATGCCCATACGCTGCCCAGCCCTGGGAATTGGTACTAAGAGCAGCAATATCGGCCCAGCCGATAGGTTTATTCGGCCAGCCAAGCGCCTCAGCTTCGGGTTTCCACATGGCGATGACCACCGGGCTGGTGACCAGCGATGGCGTATCGGTTGCTCCGGTGGCAAGCAGGTTCGTGCCATGCTTTGCCTGCCACTGTGCATTCAGCAGGGTCATCCAAACGCTGCCGGCAGGACTCCAGATGTCAGGC
>CAZFWN010000277.1:1833-6203 GCA_964522745.1 uncultured Ktedonobacterales bacterium | reverse complement strand
TGGGCGCATAGCACGGTCCCTCCTTGTTGCTGGGGTGGAGATGAAATCAGGCGCTTGTCCACGAGGGGCGCGAATCGCCGTCCACACCGCCCTGAGTGAGTTGTATGGCGCTGCCCTGAAGAGAGATACTGGTTCCATCTCCTGAAAGCTGCGCCAGATAGAGATTATATTCATTATCTTTCAAGGCCAGGAACAATATTGCCTTGCCATCGGGCGACCAGACCGGCTGAGCGATCTGGCTGTTGACGCTGAGCAGCCTGGTGGCCGTCGCGTAATCACTAAAATTAGGCGCGCCGCTGGCTGGCTCGCTGACGCGCATCACATATAGCTCATCGCTGTTGCCGCTGCGCCGGATATAGGCCAGGGCGTGCCCATCAGGAGACCAGGCCGGCTCCAACGCCTGTTCAGGCGCGCTGCTCACCAGCGGTGGACTCAGCGGAGTTTCTTTCTGGTCCTTCAGCCCTGCTACAAAGATCTGTACCTGCAAGCTTCCTCCTGGCTGGGTGGCATCGTAGGCATAATGGGTATAGGCGAGTTCCTGGTGTGGGCCGGGCCGCAGGCTGAGATTGGCATCGCCGCCGGCGCCGGGCGCGTTGGCCGGATTATCGCCGCGCGCCGGCCAGAGGACGATCTGGGGTGTGCCGCCGCGCGCCGAGATTTGCCAGACGGCCAGATCAAAGAAACCGCACGAAAGCTTGAGCTTCTGTTGATCTGAGAGATAATAAAGCGCGGCGCCATCGGTTGTCCAGATGGGATCGGCGGCCCAGACGCCATCGCTCTCGCTGACTCCGCTGGGGCAGGTGATGGACTGGCCCGTCCCCTGGTTATGTGTCAAGGCGGTTGGTTGTCCGCCTGCTGCTGGAACGACCATGACGTCTGACCAATTCGCGCCCCGGCTGATATAGGCCAGGCGCGAGCCATCGGGCGAGTAGGCCGGGTCTTGTACGTTGGCGCCGGTGGGTAGGGCGCTCATAGAGCCGGTTTTGCCATCCAGGATATAGAGTTGATGGTTGCGAATAAAGGCGATGTGGCCGCGAAAGTGGCTATCTTGATTCACCTCCAGGGCCGTCGCTCCGCCGTTGTTACTGCCTGGAACCGGGCGGAAATGGCCGCCAGAGGCAGAAAGGCTATCGCAGCCTTGCAGCACCAGGCACACACCCAGCACCAGGGCAATCAGATGTATTCGCCAGCCCCTCGGCCAGCAACGTTGCAGACGCTTGAGTGACATTGTCTGGCTATCCTGTGACATCACCAGACCACGCGCCCGGAACCGGGTTGACGGTGCAGGGCTGGTTCTGGTTGATGGTTGGGTCTGGGTGGACGGTTGCAAGAATGGTTTGATTGACGGCGCTCCAATTGGGCAACAGCGCGTAGGTCTGGCTGCCATCGTTGCGGTAGATGGTGCCGCTGCCAGCAGCGTAATTGGGCGGCGAAAGCACAATCTGCTTGAGGTCTTTATGCGCCACACCATGCGCAAAATTGGCAACTTCGGTGATCTCGGTCAGGGACATATCGGTCAGGATGTTGCCCTGGAGGTCTTTCGCCAGCCCGTTGATTTTATCGGCCACATTGCCGGTGTTCAACTTCTTTTCCAGCGCCAGCAGCACCGATTGCTGGCGCTGGGAGCGGCCATAGTCGCCGGTCAGGTCGGAATGGCGCGAGCGGACATATTCCAGTGCCGTCTTCCCATCCAGATGCTGTGGCCCCGCCGGTATATCCAGGCGTGTGTAGCCAAACTGGTCATTTGGATTATTGATGTCGTTGGGATAGGAATCATCGATAATCGGATGCAGTACATCAACATCGACGCCGCCCAGCGTATCGATCACTTTGACGAAGCCTGCCAGACCCACCCAGGCATAGCGCCAGATGGGAATGCCATAATCGCGCTCGACGACGGCGCGCTCAAACTGAATGGCCTGATCGGGGCTGCCGCCCTGCCCGGCGATCTCATCCAGCTTCATGCAGCTATTTTGGCCTGGGAAGTTGACCCAGGAGTCGCGCGGAATCGAGATGAGGTCAATGCTTTTGGTGGCCGGGTCCATTGAGACGACGATGATGGTTTGCGTCAGGACACCATTGCCGGGCAGGCCATTGCCGGCGGTGAATTTCGCGCTATCGTTATCGCTGCCCAGGAGCAGCACGTTGACTCGCTGACCGCTGAGGATGTCTTGTGGCACGGTGATACCCTGCTCCTGCTTGCCTCGCGTGATGGTATGGCCGGTGCTGGTCTGAAGCAGTTGCAAGACAGGCAAGTAGTAGAGGACGAGTCCCCCGGCTACGGCGGCCAGGACGGTGAGCAGGACCGTAGGAATCAGCGCCCATTTCAGGCGGCGGTTGCGCCGGCGAATAATCTCCCGGCGCGTCAAGGGGCGCGGCGGGGCTGCTGGGCCACCGTTTCTCGTGCCTCTGGGTGCTGTGCCTCTCGTTCGTGGGCCGCTGGTCTCGGCGGCTGGCGTGGGGTCCATGCCATCGGGTGGGTAGATGAAGGGGCGGCGGGCGCGGCCTTCGCCGCCCGCAGACTGGTAGGGCTGGCCGTTGGGCGCTTGACGAGAGCGCTGGCTCTGCTCCTCCTGGGAGCGGCGCCAGGTGATTTCGCCGGGTATGACCGGGTTGTGTATTGGCCTGCCGGATCGATTATCCCACTCCGGCCCGGCTGGCTGGTCAGGTGGTTGATTCCCTCGTCTCATGGTGTTTCCTTCGATCTATCGTAACCCGTCTTATTATATCATCTACTGCTGAGCGCTCAGGCACTCTTCCATTCTATTACACGTCTTGTATCCAGGGAATGTGACTGGACAGCACGTGAAGTTGCTCACATTCTTGCTGAAGATGCAAAGCATGCTGGCGTGTCTTTGCCGAGGTGCAAGAATAGGACCATTGGCCTATGCTTCCCGCTCTGGCGACGCACTGCATCAAAAAAACGCTACGATGCGCGCGAAGGACGGCCACAAAAAACCAGCCCATCGGTTGACAGGAGGCTCCATAATTACTACACTACAGGGGAAAAGTCCACCACAATGAGGGGAAGTATGCAGACAAAGCTTGACCAGCCATCTCAGGATGATGCTCCCCAGCAGCCTGCGCGCAAGCCTGACGGCGCCAGCAGCCAGCCAATGACGACGCGCGGGTTGTCGGTGGTGCTGCCCGCCTGGAACGAGGAGGCGGTCATCGCCAGGACGGTACATGGCGTCGTGGAGACGCTGAGCAGTCTGGCCCCGGACTATGAAGTCGTGGTGGTGGATGATGGCAGCCAGGACCACACCGGCGAGATTGCCGACGCGCTGGCGGCGGACAATCCGCGCATTACGGTGGTGCATAACCGGCCCAATCGCGGCTATGGTGGGGCGCTGATCGCCGGCTTTAATGTCGTCAGCAAAGAACTGACCTTCTTTATGGACGCCGACGGCCAGTTCGATATTCGGGATATTGCCCGGCTGCTCGAACGTATCGAGCAGTATGATGCGGTGCTGGGCTATCGCAAGCACCGGCAAGATGCGTTTTTCCGCAAGATCAACGCCTGGGGCTGGAAGCTGCTGACGCGCCTGCTCTTTGGGTTGAAGGTGCGCGATGTGGATTGCGCCTTTAAGCTCTATCACACGGCGCTGGTGCGCCGGGCGAATGTGCAGGCGCAGGGCGCGATGGTCAATACTGAAATGTTGGTCAAGCTGAGCCGGCTGGGCTATCGCTGGGTTGAGGTGCCAGTCGGCCACTATCGCCGCGAGGGTGGCAAGGCCAGCGGCGCCAATCTGCGCGTGATTCTGCGCGCCTTCAACGAACTGCTCAAGCTGCACCAGCGCATCAAGCACGAGCCATTGTAGTAGAGCAATTTTTCCGCCTTTGGGCTGTTATAAAGGAATACTCTCCTATGGAAACCGAACACGCCGAACGGGCGTTGGTAGACGATGCCTTGCTAGCCTGGTTTGAGCAGCAGCATTTGCTGCGCGTGCAGCTATTTGCTGAGGATGCGGAGCATATCGTCGAGGAACTACGGGCGCCGATGCTCTTGCTGAGCAATCACGAAGACGATGTGCGCGCCGCGCCCAATCCTGATACCCTGGGCTATCCCGAAAAGCGGCTCGGCGAGATGACGCTCGACGATTTTCATGTCTTTATCCTGCGCTGGGCGACCCGCGCTATCGATGCCGGCCTGGTGCGCTGCTATGCATGCAACGAGGTGCTGCGCAACAATGATCTGGATGTGCCCTGGGATGGCATCTTTACCTCGGAAGATTTGGTTGCCTGGCTGTTTATCCATTTCGACTGCAAGCGCCTGCTCCAGCGGGAGTTAAAGGGCCGCAGCCCCTTTGACTTGCACCCACGCCCGCCGGAAGTGTTTGATGTGTCGCGTGACTGATAAGTAGCGCCGA
>CAZFWN010000277.1:0-1733 GCA_964522745.1 uncultured Ktedonobacterales bacterium | reverse complement strand
TAGCGCCGATTTTAATCGGCGGATTGCCATGAGGTGGCCCGCCGGTGCAAAGGAGCGAACGTGGAAAAAGCTGCTGTTGCCTCGATCTTAGATGAGATTGCCAGCCTGCTGGAACTGAAGGGCGAAAATCCCTTCCGGGCGCGGGCCTATCAGAACGCCGCTCGCGTGGTGGGCACGCTGGAGGGCGACCTGGATACGCTGGTGCAGGCTAATAAGCTGGCCGGCACGCCTGGCCTGGGGCCGGGGCTGGTCCAGAATATCACCGAACTGGTGACTACCGGGCATATGACGCTCTATGACCAGTTGCAGGCGGAGATTCCCGCCGGGCTGCGGGCCATGCTGCGCATCCCTGGGCTGGGGCCGAAGCGCATCAAGCAGATTCACGACGCGCTGGGCATCGCCACAATCACCGATCTGGAGCAAGCCTGCCAGGCCAATAAGATTGCCGTTCTGCCGGGCTTTGGCAAGAAAACCCAGGATAACATCCTGCGCGGCATTCAGTTTTTGACGCAGTATCAGGACTACTATCTCTATCCGGTGGCCTACGCCGAGGCGGAGCAGATCGTCGAGCGGCTGAAGCAGCAGCCGGGCATACTGCGCATCTCGATTGCCGGCAGCCTGCGCCGGCGCAAAGAGACGGTGCATGATATTGATGTGGTCGCCAGCGTGACTGATGACAGCCAGCGCGGCGCGATTATGGATGCCTTCACGACCATGCCCAATGTGGTTGCCATCACCGGCAAGGGCGAGACCAAGTCCAGCGTCGTCTTGACGCCGGGCATTGCGATGGACCTGCGGCTCTGCAAGGACGAGATTTACCCGACGATGCTGCATCACTTCACCGGCTCCAAGGAGCATAATGTGGCGCTGCGCGGCTTCGCGCTCGATCACGGTATGAAGGTCAGCGAGTGGGGGCTGTTCCGGGGCGAGACACTGCTGCCGGTCAAGGATGAAACCGAATTCTACGCTACGCTCGGCATGGACTTTGTCCCGCCGGAGCTGCGCGAGGATCGCGGCGAGATTCAGGCGGCGCTGGCGCACAAGATGCCGGGGCCGCTCTTGACCGAGCAGGATGTGCGCGGCGCGCTGCACTGCCATAGCACCTGGAGCGACGGCCAGGCCAGCATCCGCGAGATGGCTGAGGCGACGATGAAGCTGGGCTACAGCTATATCGGCATCTGCGACCATAGCAAGGTGGCGGCCTATGCGGGCGGGCTGAACGAGGACGCGGTGAAGCGCCAGCAGGAAGAGATCGATAAGCTCAATGAGGAATACGCCGGGCGTTTCCGCATCCTCAAGGGCACCGAATGCGACATCTTGCGCGATGGCGCGCTGGACTATGGCGAGGAGACGCTGGCGCGCTTTGATTTCGTGGTGGCCTCGATTCACAGCCTCTTCAATCTGCCGCCCGAAGAGCAGACGAAGCGCCTGCTGCGGGCTATCGAGAATCCCTACACCAGCATCATTGGGCATCCCACCGGGCGCATTCTGCTGAGCCGCGATGGCTACGGGCTGGATATGGAGGCGGTGATTGATCGCGCTGGGGAGCTTGGCGTCTGCATCGAGATCAACGCCAATCCGCTGCGGCTGGACCTGGACTGGCGCTGGCTGCGCCGCGCCAAAGATCACGGCGTCAAGATTCCCATCTGCCCCGACGCGCACAACCCCGGCGGGCTGGAGGATATACGCTATGGCGTGGGCATTGCGCGCAAGGGCTGGCTGACGCCGGCGGA
>CAZFWN010000276.1:0-6287 GCA_964522745.1 uncultured Ktedonobacterales bacterium | reverse complement strand
GGCGCGCGTTGATACTCTCAGCTAATTGCTCAGCCATCTGGTTGAAGTGTGCTTCAAGCTGGCCGATCTCATCGTTGCGCGTGATAGGCACCCGCTGCTCATAGGAGCCGCCGGCAAATTCGGCGGTTGCCGTCACCAATCGGCGAACGCGCCGGACAATACCGCGCGTGGTGACTACCCCAAACAGTCCACCAATCGGCGCTGTCACGATTAGCAGCGCCAGCCCGCCGAGAACCCCGATGAGGGCTAACTTTCCAATTTCTGGTGGATGCCCAGTCAGTTGACCATCAGGGCCGACTATCGGCTCCTGGAGGTAGAGAGCGCCAATGGGCTGTCGGTTCTTGCCCCAGACAGGAACCACGACCCAACTGGTGAGACCTGCCGGGGTCGTCTCTGTCTTGCTCGTTGCTGTTCCACGTGTCAGGGCGCTGGTGATGGCGGCCATTTGGTTTGGGAGTAAGGTCGAGATTGATGCCTGGCTAGGGTAGTGGCGTGGGTACGAACTGGTGAGTACCACATTTTCTGGGGTAATCAGGATGCCAAACTCCACTGGTTGCGTGTCAGGGAGAAGGGTACTTGTGTAGGGAAGCGTCGCCGCACCCCCAGGCGGGAGCAGTAAATTACTCTCATCAGGAAATGGCCGGAGGGAATCTGCTTGACCGGGGCGAAAGGTTGAATCTGGATTGAGGGTTGTTCCGTTTGCATCAAGCGTGGCAGCCAACGCATACTGCCGCGCTACTTGCCCGGCAATCTGTGGAAAGAGGGTATACTCGTACGCCCAACTGATGACAAATCCCAGGAAGGCGGCAATCAAAAGCTCTAAAAAGAAGACGGCGGCAGCGGTCACCAGGACATAGGAAATGGTCATACGTGCCTGTAATCCTCGCCACCGCAAAGAACGGAGCGCGCTGCTTCCCTGGCCTCGCTTGTTGACCACTCCTTTGCGCTTCATGATATGCCCCCTTGTTCATCATCGACTGATGCTGCCGACTTTGCTGGAATGTATGCTCTTGCGCTGTCGGAGATAGCATAGCACACATTCCAGCAAGCGAACGTATCAAACGCCTTACTCGTAGCGCAGCACTTCCAGCGGACGGACCCGTGTGGCAGCCCAGGCCACAATGCCGGCAATAAGCATACAGACGGCAGCAGTGGCTCCCACAACGCTCAACACTAGCGCGATATTCGGTTGAATGTCTACGTTGAAGGCCAGCTTCCCCAGAATGAGGGCTATCAAGGTCGCCAGCAGCATCGCCAGGACCGCGCCGGTGAAACCAATCACCCCATTCTCGAACAAGACCTCGCCCAGCACGCTGCGGCTGGTGTAGCCCACCGCCTTTAAGATGCCCAGTTCGCGCCTCCGCTCCAACATTGCCAGCCCTACCGCGTTGGCAATGATGATAAAGGCGGCCAGCAGCGCCAGCGAGGCTACCGCCGTGAGCAGCACGATCAGATTGTTGAGCAGATTCAGGAAGAAATCGATCTGCTCTGCCAGATTAATGACCTGGACCGATGGCACCGCTTGCTGAATCTGGTGCAGAATCTGGTCAACCCGGTTGGGGTCAATGATCAGCGAGTAGGTATAGCTGGGATGGCCGCTGGTCAGCGTGTTTGCCAGGCTGATGTCCCCCAGCACTGGTGGCGAGACGGCCAGATCGGATGGTGTATAGAACCCTACGATAGTGATCGTTGCGGTGGTTTTGTCATCCGGCCCGGCCAGGGTAATCTGGTCGCCAAGCTTCAAATTAAGCGGCGCTTGCGAGAGCGCCTGTGGCGCCAGGACATGCGTGGTGCCGGCATCCGCCTGCGTCAATGTCTGCCCCAACTGGGTATCATGGGTTCCTTTGACAAGGGACACTGTCGGAATCTGCCCGGCTGCCAGATCGTAGCCCGTCATCCCTGAGAGGTCGCCAGCCGTTTGCTGCGATAGACTCTGACCGTTGAGTGCCTGCGCCAGGGGAATACCGTTGATGGCAAGTGGAATGCTGCTGGCTGTGGCAGAGACCGTTTCTTTCTTGATACCCGAAAGAGTTGACAACTGCTGATCGACGGCGGCTTTGTCTGTGCTGCTTACCTGGATGAACGCATTGTAGCTTGTGGCCGAAGTGACGAAGCCATTAATAGCACTGTGGAGGCTCTGGCTCAGGGTCAGGATCAGGCCGATGGTGAACACGCCAACAAACAGGGCCACCAGGGTCGTAGACGTGCGCGCCTTCTTGCGCCCGATGTTGCGCAGCGCCATCTTGATGGACGCCTTCCAGGTGCGTGGGGCGAAGACGACAACCACTCCCAGGAGCGTGAGCGCCAGGCAGAGCAGCCCAAAGGCAGGGATAAGGGCCGTCAGGGCAATGGAGAGCGCCAGTTCTGCACCAAGCAGCAGCGCGTAGCCCCAGGAGAAGCGCTCCGGTACGGGCAGCTTACCAATAACAAGGGCGACCAGCAGAAATCCCAGGCTGAGCAGCACCAGGAAGAGACCACCGCCGCCGACGGCGCCCAGAGCTACGAACGTATTCTGCAAGACGGTCAGTGCCAGCACGAAGAAGAGCGCCGTCAGCAGCAGGCCGAGCAGAATCGACAGCCACACGCTGCTTTTGGCACGCTCGCCCAGCCCGCGCAGCACAGCAACGGGGCGAATCTGACTCGTCTGGACAATAGGTTGGAGACCAAAGATCAGCGCGGTGAAGAAGCCAATCGCCACGCCAGAGAGGATGGTCAGGGGATCAATGCTGTTGGGTAAAGGGAGGATGAGCGCGTTTTCCACCAGTCCCTTGACCAGAAAGCTGACCCCGACGCCAGCCGCCGCGCCAATGACGCCGCCGATCAGACCCAGCAGGCCCGCTTCGATGCCAAAGAGGAGATAGAGGTCGCTGCGATGATAGCCCGCCGTCTTGAGCATCGCTATCTCGGTTTGGCGGCGATGCAGCAACACCTGCATGGTATTGATAATGCCCACGCCACCGATCAGCAGCGCCAGCAGACCCACGACTTGCAGGAAGTAGCGCACTTGCTGCACACTCGCCGCGTTGGTTTGTAAGGCATCCTTGGTAGTTGTGATCGTCGTCAGGGGCAGCGCGCGCTGAAGCTGCTGCTTGGCGGCGCTGGCGTTGGCGTCGGTGTGCCCCGGCACGTCTGCGTAGACTACCCGATACCCAAGAGGCGTTGCGTCGGTGCTGGGCAGCGCGGCAAAGCTGCCAAAGTCCATTAAGATGTTGCTGCCGGTGAACAGGGCCGTATTTTTGATGACGCCCGTGATGGCAACGTTGAACGAGCGTCCGCTGGTATGCACCGCGATAGTATCGCCCAAGTGCATGTTCAGATCGTTGAGCAAGCTCTGGGTCACGACCACACCGGTGCCGCTCAAGAGCGATGAAAGGCTCCCATTTCCAGGGGTGATAAACTCCGGCGCGCCTGCCAGGGGGAACTGCGCGGGGTCAACGGCCCAGACTGCGATAGTATGGATCGTTCCTTGAGGGTCTGCGGCCTCGCCACTGATCTGCGCGACGGCGGTATAGTTGGTCAGGATGCCTTGCGACTTTAGTTGATCGAAGGTTGTCAGGTTTGATGCTGGCAGTGGACTGTTGTAGCTGGACACCGCGAGGTCGCCACCGTTGAGGGCGCGAACATCGCCGGTGAGTCCGCCATTGACCATATTGCCGACCAGTTGCAGCGCCACCACCGCCAGCACGCCCACCGCGATACAGAAGATTGCCAGCAGCGTGCGCTGGCCGCCGCGCACGAGGGAACGGGTTGTATAGGATGCGTAAAATCCGGCTTTCATGAGCTTGTTCCTCCTTGTAGGGTGCTGCGTATGCTTATACCAAAGGCGAAGAATCTGATGAGGTCTCATTCGCCACCAGGCCATCGACGATGCGAATCGCCCGGTCAGCGGCGCTGGCAACCTTGGGATCATGCGTGGCGATAATGAAGGTCGTACCAGTCTTTTCGCGCAGGTCGCGGATCATCTGCAACACGTTATCGCTGTTCTTCTGGTCCAGGTTGCCGGTTGGTTCATCCATGATGACAATGGCGGGTGCCGTGACCAGGGCGCGGGCGACGGCGACGCGCTGCTGCTCGCCACCAGACATCTGGTTGGGGCGATTGCCCAGGCGGTGAGCCAGCCCGACTAACGTAAGTTGTTCTTTGGCGCGCTCGCTCGCGCTGCCAGAGTGCTTGCCGACATAAAGCGGAATCTCAACGTTTTCCTGGGCAGTCAATGTTGGGATCAGGTTAAATGCCTGAAAGACCATGCCGATCTTCTGGTTGCGGACTTTGGCAAGCTGCGCCTCGCTCATCCTGGTGATGTCGATGCTATCAATCAAAACCTGCCCGCTGGTAGGGTTATCCAGTCCGGCAATGATGCCCAGGAGGGTGCTTTTGCCCGATCCCGAAGGGCCGATGACCGCGACAAATTCGCCTTGCTGGATTTCAAAACTGATGCCTTTGAGAATCTCGATGCGCTCATGCCCCAACGGCAGGGACTTATGAACATCAATAGCCGTCAGGACGGCGCGCTGCATGGTGGTTTTCTGTGTGGCAGAGGGGCTGTTTTGGGCTTCTTGCATCATGATATTTTCTCTTTCTCCCTTGAGAGCCTTTTGCCTTGCTTCCTGGTTAGCGTTGCTAGAAGTAGGAAAGGCTCGTGTTCCATTGCTCAAGAACAGCATAAAAGGAAAACCTGGGTTTTCCATCGCGCGCAAGATAGATTGCGTCTCTTACTTTTGATAGAGAGGAGAGAAAGGTCAGAGAGGTGTATACTTGCGAAAGCAGAAGTTTCCGTTTCCCACATCCAGGTCTGATAGCCGGAGAAATTGCGTATAGCTATAAGGGGGAAATCACCTATGCTCACTGAAGAAACGATCCCCGTTCGTGCCGATGAGGCATTCAACATCCAGAAGGTAGAGCGCTATCTGCGCAGTCAGATCAAGATCGCAGATGGGGCATTATCGGTCCGGCAGTTCCCCGCTGGCGCGTCGAACTTAACCTACCTGCTGCACAGCGGTGACTGGGAAGGCGTCTTGCGCCGGCCACCGCTCGGTCCGGTGCCGCCCAGGGCGCATGATATGGAGCGTGAATGCCGTCTGTTACAGCGGATTGCTCCTGTCTTTCCTCTGGCGCCGCAGCCCTATCTATTTTGCGATGATCTGGAGATTCTGGGAGCGCCTTTTTACGTGATGGAGCGGCGCAAAGGGATCGTCTTAAACGCAGCCTTTCCGCCGGAAATGCAGCCTACAGAAAACCTCTGCGAGCGTATCTCTCAAACAGTTGTCGAGACACTGGCACAGATTCACGCGCTCGATTGGAAGGCAGCAGACCTGGGCGACCTGGGCCATCCTGAAGGGTTTCTCAGCCGCCAGGTGCAGCGCTGGATCGCCGCCTACGCGCGCGCCCAGACAGATGATATTCCCCTGGTTGAGCCACTCACACGCTGGCTGGCCGAGCATATCACGCCGGACCAGGCGCCGACGCTGATTCACAACGATTTTAAGCTAAACAACATGCTGCTCAGTGCCGAGGATTTGACTCGCCCCACTGCGGTGCTGGATTGGGAGATGGCGACCATTGGCGATCCGCTGGTGGACCTTGCTATCACGCTGAGCTATTGGGTGTCTTCAGATGACCCTGAGGAGCTGCGGGAAATGGTGCCGACAGTCACGAGCCTGCCCGGATTTATCAACCGGGAGCGCTTCATGGACGCCTATGCGCGCCTCACGGGCCGCGACCTTTCCGCGATGCACTTTTATCTGACCTTTGCCTATTTCCGCATGGTGGTCATTATCCAGCAAATCTACGCCCGCTGGAAGCGGGGCCAGACGCAAGATGCCCGTTTTGCCGACTTTGGCAGGCGGGTGCGCTCCCTTGTGGAACACGCAGCGCATCTGGCCAGGGTCTGAGAGCGTTCTCCACCTCTCAGCAGGCTGGCTCGTCGGCGACCAGATCGGCAGGAGCGCTCGCGCCGGTCACGCGCTGGATGTGCTTCCAGATCGCCTCCTGGCGCCAGTCCAGAAAGCCTGTAAAGTCATCTTTCAGGAGGGGCGAATCTGGACCTGTGGGCAAGAGATGGGATTGCAACAGTTCTTGAAGCTTCTCCGCACCAAGTACGCCTTGCACGATCTCTAGATAAGCATGCGGTGGTTGGTCGGAGATAAGGATATTGGTCTGGCGGCCAATAAGCGTGCGGTTTAGCACGCAATCGCGCAGCCGCTCAGGAGTCTCTAGCTTCTTCAGATAGGCTTGTGGGAAAATATGATGATCGTCCACGCCCTGCGCAGCGATGAGGCTGCTATTTA
>CAZFWN010000275.1:0-6329 GCA_964522745.1 uncultured Ktedonobacterales bacterium | reverse complement strand
GAAAGCGAGGGGAGCAGCAATGGGCATCGGTCCTTTCCCCGCCAACGCTAAGGTCCCACACACTCGGTTGAGTGCCCCGGAACGGTTGCTGCGGCTGGAAGAGGCCAAAGCCTTCCTCCTCCAGCTTCTGACGGCTCAGCCGGTGCCAGCGCGAGTCCTCATCAAAGATGCCAACGCCGCCGGTATTGCCAGCCGCACGCTGCATCGGGCCAAAGATGCCCTGGGGGTGCAGGTGCAGCGGCAGGGCTGGGGACACGGCGGCCAATGGCTGTGGGCCGCGATAGCCGGGCAAGCACTCCCAGGGACAGATGCCCTTTTGGCTGCTGGAGGAACGAGCAGGCACGCCCCATAGGTGCCAAACAGCTTCAACATCACAGTGAACCTCCTCCATAGGTGCCACCTCGGATAGGGAGTGGCACCTCTGCCCGTTTCTAAGGAATCCTGCCATCCCTTCTCTTCGTTGAGGGCGTAACAAAGGACGTTTTCAAATCAGCGTAGACCACCTGCTTCGTCTGCCGTCGTTGCTCATGCGTGAGATGGGCAGCAAAGGCCCTTCCTGCAGACTCATGTTGGGGATGGATCTCCTCGCGGCTGTCGGGTACACACTTCCCTCCCAGCCGTCATGCACCTCTCGCTGGTCAGCAGGCTCTGACAGATGCCTAAACACTTCCTCTCCCTCGCTCTCCCAGAGCTGCCATCCCTCTCGTGTGGCAGTTCTGGACCCTAGCACCTATGGAGCAATGTGAAATAGCTCGATAGCTAGCGGTGTACGCGCTTTGCCGTTCTCCCTGCTGGGCCATGGGCTCTCGCTATGTGGCTATGCACTTTCTTCCTTCTGCTCCTCGAGATCCCTGGCCCCAGAAGCATCCACTGGACACCTGGAGCCAGGGAACCGCCGAGTACACTCGCCATCCCGTTGGGGCTTCCTGCGCGCCTCGATGTCTTTGCTGTGGGCCACGTCCGGCAGTCCGTCTCCACCAGAGACGGGTGCTTTCAGGTGCGGATGGACGCCCCCGCTCTGCTGGCCTGCTCCTTCCAGCGTTCGGCGTTCACGCCCATCACGAGGAGCCAGAGCATCAGCGAGGCTTCCGCGAGGATGCCCAGGACCTCAAGGTAGGACAGCAAAGCGTTTGCGAGCGGCGGTGCCAGAAAGATCAGCCACCCCAACCCAGCAAACGACATCAGCGCGCCCAGAATCCGAGGCAGGAAGGTCGACCTGACAATGAGGCCGCCGATCAGGAGCTGAAACAGGCCGAAAAAGACCAGGGCGATGGAGCCGACCTGCGTATTCAAGTGGAGCAACAGCAGGGCCAGAGCCTGCACCTGCTTCAAGGTGAACGCGCTCAAGTACGAGCTGTCATCCAAGACGACCAACGGGGCGAGTTGAAAGAGGCTGCCGAAAGCCGTGACAGCGCATCCCACGAGGCCAAAGCACGCCGCGAGTAAAGCGAGGCTTCAGCTCACCGGCTCAAACAACTGATAGAAGAGCGCGGTCAGCGCGACATAGCACGCGGTCGAGATCAGGCCGAGGGCGACCCCACCAGATAAGAACCTTCGTGCGCCAGGAGAGTGTTCGCTGTCGCCGCGGCGTCTCCAGGGAGCGCACCCAGTCCGCTAATCCCTGCCTGCTGCATGAAGACCTCGCCGAGGAGTGCCGTCAGAAAAAATAGCAAGTAGACGACACCAGTAATCCTCGCCCTGGCACGCGGCGACCATTCTGCTATCCGTTGCCTCACGTGAGCCGCTCCTCTACGAGGCGCTCGGTCGCGTGGTTCGATCTGAGCGCCAGGTTGTGCGTTCATGTGTTTCCTCTGGTGTTCACTTTGATTGGGTCGTTCATGTCCTGCGTGACGGGCTTTTGCCTCTGCCTCGTCGGGTTTGACGCGATTGACCGAGAGCAAAGGTAGTCCGAGATCACGCTCTTTTCTGAGCACGCCAAGCAAGGCGGCCTGATCGACCACCGGGCCAGTGAACAGCATCTCGCTGGTGGCTTCCAGCGTGATAGTCAGATCCTCAAACCAGTCGGTCCACTCGCGGCCCAGATGGCCCGTGAGCCGGATCTGATAGACTGGTGGTTGAATTGGATCAGTTCCCGAGTTGCGTATGTTTGCCATGACATGAGTCACTGTGGTGGCCGATCAGCACCGTCTGTCCTCTGTGCTCGATCTCCCAGGAGCAGTGCTCACGCTTTGGCGTGATGGATTGCTTGGGCTCATGCCTTGTTTCCCCCTGCCTGGTGTTAGGAGCCTGCCAGGCGCGCAACTACTGGCGCGAACCCTTCCATGTCTCTGGAAAGTATCGTCAGATACGAGATCCCAACCTGTTCGCGCAGTCGTTGCAGCGCTTCTACCACTTGCTCGACCGTCCCAATGAGCAGGTAGGGGTTGGACAACATCTGTTCTGCTGTCACTCCCGGCCCCCGTTCACGAGCGCGCTGCTCGGCTGCTTGCTGCCGGTCTTCAGTGATGAGGACTGCGCCAATCAGCATATTCAGTTCTATTGCTGAGAACCGCTCGCCTGCCATCTGCTGCACCCACTCCACCTTGTGCGCCAGCGCCTCCTCCGTGCGCTCGCTGGCCTCGAAGGCACCGTCGTCTCTCTCTCTGGGAGCCACGCCAACGATGTCGGCCTCGCGCGCCGCTAGTGCCAGCACGTTCTTGCCGCCACCACCGATGAAGATGGGAGGAGATGGACGCTGCGTCGGTTTGGGGAAGGCTTTCAGGTCAGTCACGGTATAGTGGTCGCCAGCAAAGGTCACGGAGTCCTGGGTAAAGAACTGCTTGAGGATAGACACCCCCTCTTCTAAGCGCCGGATGCGGACGCCAGCGCTCTCGAAGGGCAGACCCACCTGGTTGTATTCGGGCCGGTGCCAGCCAGCGCCGATGCCCAGTTCAAAGCGCCCACCGGAGAGCCGATCCAGCGCGGCCACTTCTTTGGCCAGCAGCGCCGGGTGGCGAAAATCGTTGTCGAAGACGAAGCTGCCGACACGCAGCGTGCTGGTGGCATCGGCTGCCGACATCAGCGCCGCGATGGGCAGATATTCATTGACATAGTGATCGGCCACCAGAAAGGTCGCATAGCCCAGGTCCTCGGCCCTGCGTGCCAGGGCGATCCACGCTTCCCGTAATGGGACGTCTTCTGACACCGCGATCCCAAAACGGAAGGGTCGTGCGTTTGTCACGAGTCTACTCCTCTTCTACGTGGAACGAGAGACAGCACCGTGTGGTGTGTCTGGTCTCTCAACAGCTAGTGGGATGATAGCGGAACGCGCCGCCCAGAATCCCTCCGTTTCTTGCGCTCAAACTGGTGTTCTCCGAGTGAGACCGGGTGTCAGGCCCCTCAAAACGGCACGCCTGGAGCGAAACACCTCTGCGAGCGCGTTCGGCGGGAAGCGTCTTGTCGAGGAAGCCGTCAGTCCCCATCTGCATATTAGGCGCCCGTTCGCCCCTTTCCCCATTCATTACCAGGCACTCGCGGGACGAGCATCTTGGGCATCAAGCTTATTCCAGGGTCATAAGATGTCTCGCATGCACATCTCGGTAACCCATCCGGCTAAATGGGATAGAGATCGCCAGCGAGGTACTTTAAGCCCGTATCTGCCGCGACCGTCACTACGGTATGTTCCGGGCCCAGTTCCTGGGCAAGTTGGAGGGCGCCGACGACATTCAGACCGCTGGACACTCCAGCGAACAGGCCCTCCTCTCTGGCCAGACGACGAGCCATCTGGCGAGCTTCCCCCTCATCTATTCCGCGTGCCTCGTCATAGAAGGCGCTCTCCAGCAGCGGAGGAACAAACCCGATGCCAATGCCCTCGACCTGATGGGCTCCAGCTTGGCCGGTGGTGATGACCGCAGTACTCGCCGGTTCCAGCGCGATGATCCGTGCCTGGCTCTTGGCCTGGCGCAAGGCCCTGGCGACCCCCATGAGCATCCCCGCCGTGCCCACCGCCCCACAAAAGACGTGGATTGGCCCCTCAATCTGTTGAAGGAGTTCACGCCCAAGCTGCTCATGGCCGGTGATAATATCGGCATTGTGCAACTGATCTGTCCAATAGGTTCCTTCTTCTGCTGCCAATGCACGGGCGACCTCGATCATGCGCGGGGTCAGATCTGGCGTGACCTGGCCCCCCTGGCTCGGAACCATGATCAACTCTGCCCCGAAGGCCCGCATGGTTTGCAGTTTTTCGCGGGCAAAGGCATCAGAGGAGACCGCCGTGAAGGCATAGCCCTTCACGGCGCAAACAAAGGCGAGGGAGGAGCCGGTGCTGCCGCCGGTATATTCTACCACCCGCATGCCGGGCCGCAGCTCACCACGCGCTTCGGCGCCTTCAATCATGGCCAGAGCCATCCGATCTTTGTAGGAGCCGGTGGGATTGAAAGACTCTAATTTGACCAGCACCTCGGCACTGCTGGGGGGAACCACCTGCTGTAAGCGGACAAGGGGGGTGTTCCCAATCGCGTGCAGGATCGAAGGGCGGAATTGTGGAGGGTGTGCGCTCATCCATTTCTTTCCTTTCTCTAGAGTACCATTTCAAGAGAGCACCATTGCAAGCAGCGTTGGCAAGGGCCATGAGATCGGCCAGCATCCCCTGACCACCCTGAAAGCGCCCGGCGCCAGGTATAATCACCGTCACCTCCTGCGGGATCGTGGTTTGGATCATGGTGGCATTGAGCAACCCATCACTACGAGCCAGCCGACCATGCGAGCGGAAGAGCGATTGGTTCGATACGCGTTTCCAAACAGGCCGGGACGCCGCTATTGGCTGTTCCCTGCGAGACTTCCACTCCCTCCGTTGCCATCAGGTGCAGGGGACTCAGCTGTTTGCTGCGTTTGCCCTTGGAAAGCGGTTGCTGGACCGGCGGAAGAGGGAGGGAAGTCCTCCCCCTCACGCAACGCTTCGCTCACCCGCTCTGCCAGGCGTAGCACGTCCTCTGGCGAGAGGGTGGGACGTGGCGAGGCACGCAGGCGTTGCTGTACAGCCACCAAGCTTGCGTAGAGGGCCGGGCAGGAAGTGCAGCCCTGAATATGAGACTCTAACGCATGGGCGTGTTCCGCATCTAATTCATGATTCATATACGCTGATACCAGCGCTCGCGCGGCCTGGCAAGAGAGCGCTGTCTCCATCCTCATCTCCCTTTCTTGAGGTACCATTCGTCGCGGCGAGCGCGCTTATGGCGCATGTGAGGCGTGTTCCAGATGCGCTGCTTCATCAAGCAACGTCACCAGAGCCATGCGTGCCCGCTGCAAACGCGATTTCACCGTTGGGAGCGGCGCATTCAGCATGGCGGCGATCTCATGAAGGGTCAGCCCGTCTACCTCGTGGAGCAACAAGGTGGCGCGATACGTCGCCGGAAGCTGGTGCAGCGCTTGCTCAATAAGCCGCCGGTTCTCCAAGGCCAGGACGACCCGCTCGGGATCAACAGTGTAGCGCTCATCCGCCCAAAGCTGATCGACGCGCGCCAGTTCGATGGTGCGCTGGCGCACCTGCCTACGGCGTAGCTGATCCCGGCAGACGTTGAGCAGAATGCGATACAACCAGGTGGCAAAACTGGCTGAGCCATGAAACGAGACGAGATGCGTGTATGCGTGGATAAAGGCTTCTTGTGTGGCGTCCTCAGCCTCTTCGCTATTGCCAAGGAGGCGTAATGCGAGGCCATAGAGGCGCTGAGTATGACGAACCACCAGGGTGGTGAACATGGCAGCATTGCCCGCCAGCACCGCACCCACCAGCGTCTCGTCATCAGGTTCGCTGCTTGGGCAAATGGCAACATCCTGCGCATCCTTCATCTGGTGATCCCCTGAAACCTCCACAATTGGAAGCTCGTCGTCTCTCTTGGCAGTAATCGCTTATTAGACGCATCGTGTCGCAAAAAGGATGCAAAGGGGACAGGAAGCGATGAAATTTCACCCTGGTGAGAGCAACCAACGGTGGGGGAAGGAAGAGAAGGCGTTGCCTGCTTGCGGTTTGGAAGGATGGGTCTACTGTCGAGGAGCAGGAGGGAGGAAAGGATCCGATGAGACGCTGGGTGCCCATCTCGTTCTTTTTCTTGATAGAGCTTTCATCTCAGGCTACTTCCTCAAACCTACCCCTGAAAGAGGGGTCCAAGGCGGTGGTCGTGCATCTACCTCATCGCTCGCAGGGAGCGCCGCCCATCAGGCAGGTCCGCCTCAGGGAGGAGCCCGTTCAGCCTGGCAGGGAGCTGGCCGGACGGGGCCACCCTCGCCGTGGAGGGAGCCATCCCTGGCCCGAAAATCCTGAGGCCCCTGGCAGAACGGTGAGAAAAACGCATCCTGCTGCATAGAAAAGAGGGGCAAGGAATACACGCCCC
>CAZFWN010000274.1:4714-6418 GCA_964522745.1 uncultured Ktedonobacterales bacterium | reverse complement strand
ATCAAGGCCAGGCTGCCATCGCGCAAGACCATCACATTGCCGGGATGCGGGTCGGCATGGAACGTCCCATCGCGCAGAATCTGGCGCAAGAAGCAGCGCAGCAGCCCACGCGCCAGAGCGACGCGATCCAGCCCCAATTCATCCAGCAGCGGGCCGGCCTCGCGCACATTGACCCCGTCCAGCCATTCAATGACCAGCACGCGGCTGGTCGAAAGCTGCGAAAACACACGCGGGATACGAACGGACGCTGCCGGCCCTCCAGCGTGCTGCGCGTCGAGCGAGGCGGCCACCGTTGCCGTGTTGCGCGCCTCCACGCGAAAGTCCAATTCTTCGCGCAGCGCTTCGGCAAAACCCTCGGCCAGTTCCACCACGCCAAACGCCTGCGCCCAGCCGGCGCGGGCCTCAAGCGTGCGCGCCATGTTCAGCAAAATATCCAGGTCGCGCTCCACCGGCTCGCGGATCGCTGGTCGCTGAACCTTGACTACCACCTGCTCGCCCGTTTTCAGCCGGGCGCGATAGACCTGCGCAATAGAGGCAGCCGCCAGGGGCTGCGAAGCAAACTCGGCAAAGACATCCGCCGGGGAAGCGCCAAGCTCTCCCGCCAGCAATGCCTCCACCGCCCCGGCGGGCGCGGGGGTCACCCGGTCTTGCAGCCCGCTGAATTCAGCAATAGCCTCAGGCGGCAGGAGGTCTGGGCGGGTCGAGAGTACCTGGCCGAGCTTCACAAACGAGCCACCGGCCTCTTCCATCGCGCCACATGCGCTCCTCCACAGCCGCTTCGCGCTCCCGCTCGTGCCGGGCTGGCCGGCGGGCGCGAGATCGCGCCGGCCTCTGACGTAGGGAGACAGGCCATGACGCGCCGCAATGCTGGTAATCTGGAGATAGCGCCCCCAGCGGGCCAGCCGCCGGCGCGCAGAGCGCAGCGGGTTGGAAACGCCCGCGCCACGTCGCCTGGTCCCGTTTGCCACACCAGTGCGCGCAAGCAGCTCAAAGGCCACCGAGTAGAGCATGATCGAGACCAGGATAGAAGCGCTAAACACGAAAGGATGGGCAAATGAATTAATATTCTGCGCGCCTACGGTCAAGGAAAAGGTCACGCCGGTGCCAAATCCCAGGAAACCTACTACAAAGATACGCCCCCATGATTGCCGAACACCAAGCAGACGATTCGCGATCAATCCCAGGAGGATGCTCCCTATCAGCGTGGCGATAAGTGCAAGCAGAGAAACAAATGGGTCAAAAAAAAACGCAACAACCATGCGTTCGTCCTCCATGATACAGTCGCTCAGGGAAAGCGTGACCTTGCTTCCCCTGAGCCATCTCTACAAGAACAGCGTCAAGGAACGAAGATCGTCAGCACCATATTCAGATGCACTGTGCAAAAGATATGATACGTGCCTGCGGTTGTAAATGGCCCGATTTCAAGAGAGCCGCCGCTGACCTGTACGTTGTTGACGAGCGGCGCGCCCGGCTCTTGCAGCGGTTTGGGCGAGTTATTGGCCCAGGTGCCATTCGAGAGAATATGCAGGATGGCGGTATCGGCCACGATATGCAGCTTTGATCCCTGCGGGACGATGATCGACGTCGGGCTAAAATTGCTTGCCACCAGATGCACCATTGGCTCGCCGCTGCTGGCGCTGGCTGTGCTGGTTGGCGGTTGGGCGATGCCTGCAATCAGGACCATACCCAGCGCGAGGCCGATCA
>CAZFWN010000274.1:0-4614 GCA_964522745.1 uncultured Ktedonobacterales bacterium | reverse complement strand
GGCGCCCAGCGCAGGCGCGTCTGAATCAGACCGGCGCTCACTAACAATGCCAGCGCAGTGACCCCAGATGGGGGGCTGAAGAAGATAAAGGGCGCGCTCAGAATGCCGGCAATCAGCAGGCAGGTAAATCCAAGTTTTTCGAGGGCCGTCAAAGGCCGGCGAGCGGGCCGAGATTTTTTCTCAGTCGTTTCAATCGTTTTGGCTTCCATCGTGAAACTCCATTCTCCTACTTTGCGCTTTCCTTCGGGAAGCGCGACTGAATGATTACACGAGAAGCATAACGCCAGGAGGGGGCAAAACGGATGCGTCTAGAGGCGGGAGGATATAGGACTTGAGGCGCATTTCCACTTGCAGCGCTGGCTTCTAGCCGGAGAACTAGACGCGCTGGCTTCCAGCCGGCGCTACAGGGAAAGCGGGCGCGCTAGCGCCGCCCGCCCAGCCGGCGCAGCCCACGCCCGATGAGGCAGAACAAGATATAGAGGACGGCGGTGAGCAGGAGGATGGGCAGCCCCATCACCAGCAGAAACACGCCCGCATCCTGCGACCACAGGTTTGCGGGAATGGCGAGTACCGATGAGACAGCGGACGCCAGATTAAAGCCTGGAACCGCCGGGGCAAGCGCCAGCCAGGCATAGATGGGCCAGGCCGACGGTGTTGCGATAGGCTGCTTGACCAGGCTCAGATAACTCCCCAGCGCCAGCGCGCCCACCAGCCAGAGCGTCGCCGCCAGACCAGTAAAGCCAAGCGCAAAGAGCCGGCGCACAAAGCGCTGCGGGCCAAAGCGCCGCAGCATCACGCTCCAGAACAGCCAGGTGGCCTCCAACAGCAACCAGAGTGGCAGGCCAACGACGAGGACATCCACCAGCAGCTTGAGGGGCTGAATGCTATGCAGCGGGGGAGTGGGGTTCGCATTGGTCATGGGAACCTGCTGCATGTCAACCTGCGCGTAGGTCAGCGGCCAACCAGCAGTATAGGACACCTCGCTGATAACGCCACCGCTGACCGCGCCGAGCGCGTACTGGCGCTGGCTGTGGGATTGCAGCGAATAGGCCGCGCTGAGGGCTACCAGCGCCAGCACCACACGCACCAGGATGGCTGAGAAGCGATCAGGGGGAGCAGAGACGGGCCTGGCAGCGCGCGGAGCGCTTCTGGCCGCTTCCTCTTCCTCAAACTGCTCGTTGTCCTCTTCGTTGAGATACGCCTCCTCGTCATCCTCCAGCCCCCAATCCTGCCCCTGCATAGAACCAGTGGCGCGCCCAAACGCTTGCTCAAATGCCGCAACCTCTGGCGGTTTCTCGCGTTTCCTCATCAATCGAGTCCCCTGAATAATCGTTAGAGCGCCAGCACCATCTCAAAGAAATGGGAGAGGATGGGGCAGCCGGCAGCCTCCAGCACCGGACCACGCGGATCACCTGGCGGCACCTCAGCAGCGTGGAAGACCGCTCCAGCGTGCTGCTGAGCAAATGTGCTGAGCAGCCCTGTCGCCAGTTCTAGCCCGCCGGCGGCATCCGCCCCAGGCCGCGCGCCAAAGCCCACCAGCCGAACCTCATTTCCGCTAACAGCGGCCAGCAGATAGGCGTCGGGGCCAGCGCCTTCCTCCTCGCCCGCAATCGCCAGCGCTTGCAGTCGCCCGGCAGCGGCCCAGCGCTCCAACACCACGCGCTCAAATTCCCAGGAGGGCCGATCCACCAGCAGCGCGTCGAAGTGCGCCAGCGCCACCTTAACATCCATTGGGACCGGCGGGCGCTCAGCCCCCAACGCATCTTCGCCCCCATCGCCCGCGTCGCTCAGGCCCGGCAGGATCAGCGGCCCCGTAAAGGCGCGCCGGGCCACTTCCTGCGCCAGCGGGCCGGCATAGGTGGTCAGTTCGCGCTCGATGCGAAAGCCCAGGCTCTGATAGAGTTGGAAGGCGGGGGTGTTGTGTGTCAGCACCTCCAGCCACATCTGGGTTAGCTTGCGGGCGCGGGCCTCTTCGATCAAACGCTCCAGCAAGATACGCCCGTAGCCCTGCCGGCGATACGCCGTCGCTACTCCCAATTCGCCACACCAGGCGCGCTCACCGCGTATGCCCATCAGCGCCAGCCCGGCGGGACCATCCTCGCCTTGCAACACAAACGAGCCATCAAGCACCATATCTTGATCGCTCACACGTTTTTCCATCGCCTGAGCGGTCATGGGCTGAGGATTCTGGCCCTCAAAGCCGCGCATGAGCGCCGTCGCCAGGTCTTCAAATGAACACTCGCTGGCGCGCACAATCTGGGGTGTGGCTGGCATACATCTTCGCCTCTCTGCTGCACTAATCTCTGCTATCCCAGCCATCATAACCAATGGAACTGGCCCATGCAAGGGGAATAGGCCCATTGGCCTATTGGCAGGCTAGCAGCCAGGGTCACGTCGGAACGAGCCAAAGACCTGGACGAAGGCGGCCTTGTCGGTCAGCGCGGCCAGCGCCTCAGCCACCGGCGCCTGCGCCGGCGATCCCTCGATGTCGAGATAAAAGACATACTCCCAGGGCCGCTCGCGCGAGGGGCGCGATTCCAGCTTCAGCAAGTTGATGCCGCGCATCGCAAACTCGCCCAGCGCCCGGTAGAGCGCGCCCGGCGTGTGCGAAGTCGCCAGCAAGAGGACCGTTTTTGCGCTTTCAGCTGGCGGCTGCACCGGCTGGCGGTTCAACTCCACAAAGCGCGTATAGTTTCCGGCAATCGTTTGAATGCCGCTCGCCAGCACCTCCAGCCCGTACAACTCTGCCGCGCGGGCGCTCGCCACCGCTGCCACGCCGCGCAATTCCTGCTCACGAATCAGCTTGGCGCTGCCCGCCGTATCATAGGCGGCCACAATCTCGACGTTCAGCCCGCGCAGATAGGCGTCGGACTGCGCCAGTGCCTGCGGATGCGACAACACGCGGGTGATGTCGCCGAGGCGCTGCCCCGGCAAGCACAGCAAGCAGTGATTGATGGGCCGGCAAATCTCGCCGGTCACAAACAGGCCCGCCGTGCGCAGCAGGTCATAGACCTCGTTGATACTGCCGGCCTGTGAATTTTCAATGGGGACCAGCCCACTCTCCGCCTCGCCGCTGGCAACCGCGTGGAAGACATCGGCAAAGCTGACCCTGGGCACAGGCAGCACCTCTGCCCCATAATAGGCAACGACCGCTTCCTCACCATACGCGCCGCGCTCGCCCTGAAAGGCAACCCGCCGCCCGGATAGAGGCATCTTCTCTTTCTCCATACAACCGCTTTCTCTTCTTTTTGATTCACCTATGATATCTGGCTTCGCTCAGACCTGCTGGCACCTATTGTACCCGATGGAAGCGCAGCCTTGATGGTACGGCATCTGCGAGGGTCGCGCCGCAAATTCGCTTTCTATGCCATGCCGTTGCCAGTTATGAAGGGATGCAAACGCTCAAATGAATGCAAAAATCCGTGTGCTGTTTATGCAATCTTCAAGTGACTATTGGTCGGTTACTATGATTCACCAGTTGCTGATGCGTTACCTGGATCGCAACTCTATCGAAGTGCATGTTGCCTGCCACCCCGGCTCAGGATGCGAGCCATCTGCCGCATTGACTGCCTTGGGAGCCATCCCCGACCTCCATGTACATCCGACAAATTTTGGCCCCGCAATCTACAATAAACCAACGCGGGAGATTGCTAAGACCCTGCTCACCAGTGGACTTCCAGCCATCGCCAGCCCAGCAGCATTAGTCCAATATGCCAAAGCCCACCACATTGACATTATCCATGCTGCCCAGATGCCCCGCGATGCCATCTGGGGCATGTTCCTGTCCAAACTCACCGGCGCGAAGAGCATTGTCCATCTGCATATGAAGTTTGGACCCTGGTTGGGGCCACTGGTGCCCTGGGTCATGAGACACGCGGACGGCATCATCACCTGCTCCCAATTTACCGCGCAATCGGCCATAGCTGCGGGGAGATGCGCGCCCGACAAGGTCCATCCGGTACTCAACAGCCTCGATGCCCCCCTGTGGGATGATACTACTGATGGCAGCAGCATACGCCAGGAGTTTGGGATTGATCCAGATGTGCCGCTGCTGGTCAGCATCGCGCGCCAGGCGCCAAGGAAGGGCGGCGAGCAACTCCTCAAGGCGCTTGCCCTGCTCAAGCACCAAGGCGCTCGCTTTAAGCTGCTGATGGTTGGTGAGGGCATACCAATGGACACAACTGGTCAACGCACCTACATCGATACCTTGCAAGCACTCGCGTGCGACCTGGGACTCACCGAGCAAGTCATTTTCACCGGGCGGCGCTCAGATGTGCGACCCATCCTGGCCGCCTGCGATCTCTACGCCATGCCCAGTCATGATGAGCCGGCGGCAGTCGTCTTCCTGGAAGCAATGGCAATGAGGAAACCCATTGTGGCACTTGCTACAGGTGGGACCCCTGAACTCGTGGAACACCGAAAAGCCGGGCTGCTTTCCCCACCAGAGGACATCTCTTGCTTAGCAGAGCATATCTTGACGCTGATCGCCAATCCAGAGCTGCGCTGCCAGATGGGCGCGTATGGTCGCAGGCGCGTGGAAGAGTATTTCAACCCACACCGAATGGCACATGAGACAGCGCGTGTCTACCAGCGCCTGCTCGGCAAGCGGCTGTA
>CAZFWN010000273.1:4400-6419 GCA_964522745.1 uncultured Ktedonobacterales bacterium | reverse complement strand
CTTGGTGATTCTGAGCAGGTTTATTTGGTATCAGTGCCGCTTTCAATACCCTCAACGGGTCGTACCGGGATGAAGCATTGTGCGCGTGCTACTGCGCCGCGCGCAGCGCTCCACTTTCAATACCCTCAACGGGTCGTACCGGGATGAAGCCGCCATCCTTGAAGAATGCACAAGCTGCGCGCTTTGCCCTTTCAATACCCTCAACGGGTCGTACCGGGATGAAGCGTCAAGACGTTCGACTTCACAACCGGAGAGGATAAATCTTTCAATACCCTCAACGGGTCGTACCGGGATGAAGCCGAGGCGTGATGGAGGAGAAGAGGAATCGTTTTTGACCAGGGTGTGCTTCCATCAGCTTCTTTGCTCATTATAACGTCTCTTTTCTCTGCTGTCTAGTGGGAAAAGCTCAACACTATGCTGGATTGGTCGCAACTCGTTTTTTGCCGGAAAACTGCGCCGAGTTGCGAAATAGGCCGCGTCAGGCGAGGCCAGGGCTGCTGAACATTTCAGGACCAATTGTATCCTCTATAGCAGGCGGCGAAATGAGCGTATTTTGGGCGAGTTGCGAAGGCGGCGCGCAGAGAGAGGAGTTTCCGAGTGATCTCGTCTCTAGCCCTCTTGACGGAACCAGACGGACTCAGCTAGAATAGGCATACTCGCATTACCAGATGAGTCGGAGACGAGCGCGTCTTGTCCACACAGGAGGGGTGAGGCTATGGCAGATCGTGTGGGCCAGCAACTTGGGAACTATCGTCTGATCCGCCTGTTGGGGCATGGCGGCTTTGCCGAGGTCTATCTGGGCGAGCATGCGCGCCTGGGGACGCAGGCTGCGATTAAGGTCTTGCTTGGCGAACTGGCCGAGGAGGAGGCCGAGGGCTTTCTCAATGAGGCGAAGACGATTGCCAAGCTGACCCATCCGCATATTGTTCACCTGCTGGATTATCGACTGCACGAGGGCACGCCCTTTCTGGTGATGGATTATGCCGCCAATGGCACGCTGCGCCAGCGCCATCCCAAGGGCAGCGTGGTGCCGCTGGAGACGGTGCGGGTCTATGTGCGGCAGATGGCGGATGCCCTTCAGTATGCCCACGAACACAAGTTGATTCACCGCGACATCAAGCCGGAGAATATGCTGCTGGATCGGCGCGACACGGTACTGCTCTCGGATTTTGGCATCGCGGTTGTCACGCAGAGTTCGCGCTACGAGAACCCGCAGGAGGTGATCGGCACGGTGGCCTATATGGCGCCGGAGCAGATTCAGGCGCACCCGCGCCCGGCCAGCGATCAATATTCGCTGGGCGTGGTGGTCTACGAGTGGCTCTGCGGCGAGCGCCCGTTTCAGGGCGTGATGGCCGAGGTGGCAACGAAGCACCTGCTGGCGCCGCCGCCGCCGCTGCGCGAGAAGCAGCCCGCGCTCTCAGCGGCGGTGGAGGAGGTGGTGCTGACGACGCTGGCGAAAGACCCCAGGGCGCGCTTTGGTAGTATGCGCGCCTTCGCCAATGCCTTTGAACAGGCGTGTAAAGAGGATGCCTTGCTTTCGGCCCCGACATCTTTCTTCCCAGCTTCGTTCACGGGGGCGCTGCCGGCGACGCCGCCGCTGCCCTCCGGCCCGCAGATGACGCCAGCCCTGCCGCTGGTCACGCCAAACCTGCCAATCACCGATGAGGCGCAGCCAACGATGGTGCGCCCCACCCCTGCCGGCAGAGATGCCAGCGGTACACCCCCCACCTCTGGCGGCGAGACGCCGGCGCTCCAGGCATCCGGGCCGCTCACCCAGGCGACGGCCATCCCCACGCCTGCCGGCAGGGATGCCGGCGCTACACCCCCCACGCCTGCCGGCAGGGATGCCGGCGGTACAATCTCCACCCCTGCGGGCAAGAAGGAGAAGCCACAGGCGCCGAAGCGGCCCCGGCGGCGCGTCTCGCGGCGCAAGGTGCTGGCGATCACGCTGAGCCTGACGGGGGTGGTTGCTGCGGGCGGGGGCGCGCTCACCTGGCTGACGCTCACACACCAGCTTCC
>CAZFWN010000273.1:1269-4300 GCA_964522745.1 uncultured Ktedonobacterales bacterium | reverse complement strand
TGGTTGCTGCGGGCGGGGGCGCGCTCACCTGGCTGACGCTCACACACCAGCTTCCGGCCTGGCTGACGACACTGCTGCCCGCCGGCCTGACCAATGCCACGCCGGCGAGACAGACGCCCAGACCCTCGCCCAGCGCGACGCCGCTGCCCATCGGCACGCTGCTCTATACCTACACCGCGCATACGGATTTGGTCAACGCCGTGTGCTGGTCGCCCGATGGGCAGTATATTGCCTCTGGCAGCAACGATAACAGCGTACAGGTCTGGCACGCGCTGACCGGCGTACTGGCGCGCGAGCATCCGCATAACGCGGGCGTTCATGCTGTTGCCTGGTCGCCCGATAGCAGCCGTATCGCCTCTGGCGGGCAAGATTATCAGGTACAGGTCTGGAGCGCCCTGGGCAGCGGGCCAACGGTGACGTATACCGGCCATCTCGATACCGTCACCTCGCTCGCCTGGTCGCCCGATAGCAGCCGTATCGCCTCGGCCAGCGTCGATGACACAGTGCAGGTCTGGTCTGCAAGCAATCCCGGCCAGGCCAGCACGATCAACTATAGCCAGCATACCCAGACGGTCAATTCCGTCGCCTGGGCGCCCAGCGCCACTTCGCTGATCGCCTCGGCCAGCGATGACCAGAGCATCCAAATCTGGAACCCGCTCACCGGCGCGCCGGTCCACAGCTACCAGGAGCAGTCGCGGGCGACCTCGGTGGCCTGGTCGCCCGATGGCGCCAGCGTACTGAGCGGGGATGTGGCTGGAGCGGTGAAGACCTGGCTGCTCAGCAGCGGGCAAGCCACGCTGACACTGCAAGGCGCGGCAAACGGGATATTCAGCGTCGCCTGGTCACCTGATGGTAGGTATATCGCGGCGGCAGGCGCCAATAATCCATCTGGCATTGTCTCGGTGTGGGACGCGATAACGGGAGAATCGACGTTTGTGTATACGGGCCACAGCGGCTCGGTGCGCACTCTTGCCTGGTCGCCCGACAGCACGCGCATCGCTTCCGGCGGCGTGGATAACACGGTGCAGGTCTGGCAGGCTGTTTGAGGGAAGCAGACCTCGCCCGCGATCTATGCTACAATAGCGAACCAAAAGCGACCAATGGGCAGAAACACATGGAGAGCCGAAACGCATGCAGGTTTTAGTGATTGGCGGAACACGGTTTGTAGGCTATCAACTCGTCTGGCGGCTGCTGGCCGCCGGGCAGCAGGTGACGCTGCTCAATCGCGGCAGCACGCCTGACCCGTTTGGCTCACACGTCGAGCGTTTACAGGTGGATCGCACTACCGCTGCCTTTGAGGAGCAGTTGGCCGGACGAAGCTTTGATGCCGCCGTCGATTTTGCCGGCTATACGGGAGACGATGCCCGGCAAGTGGTACGGGTGCTGGGCGGGGGGCGCGTTGGGCACTATATCTTCATCAGCACGGGGCAGGTCTATCTGGTGCGGGAAGGCTGCCCCAAGCCATCGCGGGAGACTGATTACGAGGGGCCGCCGATGCCAGCGCCAGCCGATGATCCATATGATCTGGACGAATGGCGCTATGGCGTCCTAAAGCGCGAGGCAGAGGATGTGCTGGCGGCTGCCTGGAGCGCGGACCGCTTTCCCGTCACCCGGCTGCGCCTGCCGATGGTCAACGGCGAGCGCGACCACTTCCGCCGCATTGAAAGCTATTTGTGGCGCATTCTGGATGGCGGGCCGGTCATCTTGCCCGATGGTGGCCCGCAGATCACGCGCCATGTGTATGGCGGCAGCGTGGTCAAAGTCATCAGCGCGCTGCTGGGCAACCCGGCCACCTTCGGGCAGGTCTATAATCTGGCGCAAGACGAGATGCCGACCCTGGCAGCGCTGGTGAGTCTGCTCGCAGAAACGCTAGGCGCGCCGGCCCGGCTGCTGCCAGTCGCCTCGTCCACATTGCTGGCGGCGCAGATCAACCCGCGAGCATTTTCGCCCTTCAGCGATCCCTGGATGTCGCGTCTGGACCCGACCAAAGCGAAGGAAGAGCTAGGGTTCCGGCACGAGCCGTTGCAGCAGTATCTTGAGAAGATCGTTTCCAACTTCCTGAATCACCCGCCGGAGACGCCGCCCGAAAACTATCGCTCCCGCGCAGCCGAGCGCGCCCTGGCAGCAAGCAAATAGGGTATTCTAGAAACATGGCGACGTTAGAGGGAAAAGAGTTCGGCTCCTACCGCCTGACCAAACTGCTGGGCAGGGGTGGCTTTGCCGAAGTCTATCTAGGCGAGCATACGCTGCTAGGCACGCCAGCGGCGATTAAAGTGCTGCACGCCGAACTGTCCGCCGGCGAGGATACGAGCTTTCAGCGCGAGGCCAGAACCATCGCCAGCTTGCAGCACCCCAACATTGTGCGCGTGCTGGATTACGATATTCAGGATGGCAAGCCGTATCTGGTGATGGCCTATGCCGCCCAGGGCACGCTGCGCTCGCGCCATCGGCGGGGCCAGCAGGTGCCGCTGGAGACGGTGCGTGGCTATGTGAAACAGGTGGCCGATGCCCTCCAGTATGCCCACGAGCAAAAGCTGGTCCATCGGGACATCAAGCCGGAGAATATGCTGCTGGACGAGCGCGGCGCCGTGCTGCTCTCGGATTTTGGCATCGCTGTTGCCGCGCACAGCACGCGCTATCAGAATCAAGAAGTCGTTGGCACAATTACCTATATGGCGCCGGAGCAGATTCAAGCCTCGGCGCGCCCGGCCAGCGATCAATATTCGCTGGCTGTCGTGATCTACGAGTGGCTGACCGGCGAGCGCCCATTCACCGGCTCGATGGCCGAGATCGCCACCAAACATCTGGCCGCCACGCCGCCGCCCTTGCGCGAGAAGCTGCCCAGCCTGCCGCCTGCCGTCGAGGAGGTGGTGCTGACGGCGCTGGCAAAAGACCCCAGGGCGCGCTTTGGCAGCATGCGCGCCTTCGCCAACGCCTTTGAGCAGGCGTGCCAGGGCCAGCCGGCGCCGCCCATCTCGCGCAGCCAGCCGTTGCCTGGCAGCAGCAGTCCATCGCTGCCCTCACTCACGCC
>CAZFWN010000273.1:0-1169 GCA_964522745.1 uncultured Ktedonobacterales bacterium | reverse complement strand
GAGGCAGGCGTTGCCGACAACGCGCCGACGGCATTTGCCCGACCCGACCTCTCGGCCAGCAGCCCAAGCGACCTGACCACGCCAATGGAGGAACCGCCGAAGGACGCGCCCGAAGAAGCGCCCGCGCCATCCCCGCGCCGCTTCTCGCGCCGTGCCGTCGTGCTGGCCGCCAGCGCGGGCCTGGCCGGCCTGACGCTGGCGGGCGCGAGCCTGGCCTGGTATGAGGTGACGCGCCCCAGCAAGCCGTTGAGCGCGCCTCCAACGCCGGTGGTGAATGTCCCGCCGGGCGTGCCGAGGCTCAAAAAGGCGCTGCTCACTTACAGGGGGCACAGTGGCGCAGTGCATTCGCTGGCCTGGTCGCCTGATGGCTCGCTGATCGTCTCGGCCAGCGCTGACCGCACCGTCCAGGTCTGGCGCTCAGATAGTGGCATACCGACGCTGGTGTATAACGGCCACAAGGAGAGTGTCGAATGCGTGGCCTGGTCGCCCAACGGCGCTTCTATCGCTTCCGCGTCGTGGGACGGCACGGCGCAGGTCTGGGATGCGCGCAACGGCACCAATCAGTTCACCTATACGGGGCACAGCGGGCGCGTCAACGTCGTGGCCTGGGCGCCCAGCGGCCAGATGCTCGCCTCTGGCGGGGTGGATGGGCATGTGCAAGTCTGGGATATACTGGGCAACACACTCTACAGCTATACCGGCCAGCCCGATAGCATCCTGACGCTGGACTGGTCACCGGATGGCTCGCTGATCGCCTCATCGGGCTATGCCAGCGATGTGGACCTCTGGACTCCTGGCCCCGGCACGCCCGTCAAGGGCAAATATACGGAGCAGAGCGGCGCCGTCAACGCGGTGACCTGGGCGCCCGGCGGCGCGCTGATCGCCTCCGCCAGCGGTAACGTCAAGCTTTGGAATCCGCAGACGCTGCAAACGAAACTGACCTACCTCCGGCACAGCGCCTATGTGAGTTCGGTGGCCTGGACAGCAGACAGCACGCGCATTGTCTCGGCGAGCGCCGACCAGAGCGCCCATGTCTGGGATCCAGCAAGCGGCATCCCCTATGCCATCTATCTGGGCCACACCGCCGAGGTCAATACGGCCCGCTGGTCCCCCGACAACCTGCGTGTCGCCTCTGGCAGCAATGATAACAGCGTGCAAATCTGGCAGCC
>CAZFWN010000272.1:2568-6503 GCA_964522745.1 uncultured Ktedonobacterales bacterium | reverse complement strand
TGCGCCAGGCAGCAGACCGGCTGGACGCCAGCGGCATTCCCTGGTGTGTCTTTGCCGGGGCTGCTGCCACCTGCTATGGCGTCCAGCGTCCCATCACTGACATTGACCTCTTCCTGCAAAGCGTGGATACTGCGCGCATCCTGGCGCTCTTCCCGGAAGGTCAGCCCAAGCCGGCAAAGCATCCAGGCGAGTACGGCCTGGACCTCGGCCTGGTTGAAACCTGGTGGGGCACACTCTTCCTCAAGGGCGGCGAGCGCCTGTACCCCGTTCCATTCGACGAGCCGATGCGCGCCCGCATCACGCGCCAGGGCATCCTGGGCCTCAGTGTCCCCGTCAGCGCGGCAGAGGACATCATTGTCCTGAAAGCCATCTTGCAGCGCGGCCCGGAGTGCGGCAAGCATGACCTGGAAGACATCCAGGCCATGCTTCAGACGCTGGGCAGCCGGCTAGATAGAGGCTATATGAAGGAGCGCGCCCTGGCCTGCCAGGCGCTAGAGCGCGTCTCGCCATGCCTGCGGCGCCTGGGCATCGCGCTGTAGGCCAGCGCCCTGTGGCGCTGGCCGCGCTCCCTGGCTCACTCCTTCCAGTCGGCGAGTGCCGGATGCCGGCTGAGCCGTTTGAGGATGTTGCGCTCCATCTGATAGACCTCATCGACATCAGGAAACTCCTGGCGATGCGTCTCCACGATCTCGCGGGGGCGGTAGCCCAGCACATAGCGCAGATGCACCAGCATTCGCTCGCGTCGGTCCGGCAGCGCCCGCTCGATACACCTCCAGAGGTCGCCAGCTATTTCTGCCGGCTGCTGGCTCACTACTCCCTCTGTAAGGGCTTCCTCACCAACCTCGCACTGGCGGACAAGCGCCTGGCGAGCGACGTCCAGCACGACACTGTTCAGGCACGACCGCAAATACGCCAGGACGCCGGCCAGGCTGGAAAAATCTTGTTTGGGCCGTTCGGCAAGGGTAGTGGCTTGCCAGAACTTGCTCAAAGCCCCCGTGACATAGCTCTCTGGCGGCGCGTGTTCCAATGCCAGCCGGGCTGAGGGATGCTGGAGCAGCCAGTGCAAAAGCAGCCCTTTCCATTGCTGATAGATCAGTTCCCAGGCCATCTCATCACGCTCCTGGACAGCGCGCCGGAAGAGTTCCAGGCCAGCGCGCTCATCCACCGGCTGCCGCTGGCGATCCTGGACCTCTTCCAGACAGGCAGACTTCTGTTGCATAACAGACACCCTTCCTCTCGCATGCAGTCGATGCTCTCAAAAGCAGGACTGACCGCCAAAAGTTGCTTTATGCCACCCAGACCTGGATATTGCGAAACTCAACCTGCACCGGAGGGTCGGCTGCATTCCTGGGATGGCCGCCATCAAACGTAAAGAGGCCAATTGCCCCATGCGTATAAGTGCTATCCTCCACGCTCACCACAAATTGCCCATTGATGTAAAAATCAAGCGTGCTTCCCCTGGCAACAACCCCGATGAGATTCATCTGATTCAGGCCCGTTTTGATGGCTGAAGAGAAGCCGCTCTTCAAGGGCCGCTCAGAGCCACTATACGGCTTGATATTCAGATCGTAAGAGCCATCTGGCCCGATGCGAAAACGATAGTAGTCAGCGTAGCCCGCAACAAACGTGTTCATCACTCGGAAGAGAATCCCTCCTCCATCCCCGGCGACATCCCCTCCTTTGATCATGGTCATCTCCACCTGATAGGCAAAATTGCTGAAATTGGTGGACCTGGCAACGCACGGAATATAGCTGGGACCGAACGCCCCAGCATTATTGAGATGAAACACGCCATTGGTAAAATTCACCTCTGCCGAATCGAAGCCTTGACACCACCCGTTGCGATTATCCTGTAATGGATCACTGAAAGCCAGGGTGCCGCTAAAGGGGTTGGAGGTCGCCGCCGGGGTTGAGGTCGCCGTTGGTGTTGGGAGTCTGGTCGCCGTTGGCGCCAGGCGAGCGGGCGCGGCGCCGCTGATGAGCCGGCCAATCTTGCCGGTGGACTGTGAAATCGATGGGGAGACATTCTCGGTAAACCAGAGATTGCCATCTGGCCCGGCTGCGATCCCTCCAGGGTTGCTGGCTGAGGAGGGCAGAGGAAACTCAGCCACCTTCCCGGCAGGGGTGATCCGCCCAATCTGGCCGTTCCCCTCCGTAAACCAGAGATTGCCATCTGGCCCCGCCGTCATCCAGTACGGGTCGCTGCGGGCCGTAGGGAGCGGGAAGGTCGTCACGACCCCGGCAGGCGTGAGCCGCCCGATCTGGTTGTCCTCCCCATCGGTGAACCAGATATTGCCATCTGGCCCAGCAGCAATGCCACGCGGGTTGCTGTTCGGGTTCAGGGGAAACTCAGTCGCCGTCCCGTCGAGAGCCATCCGGCCAATCTTGCGGTTCTCCAGATCGCTAAACCAGAGGGCGCCATCCCGCCCAGCGGCGATCCCAAAAGGCATGCCGCCAAGCCCAGGGCCAGCGGACAGGCGAAACTCGGTGATCGCCCCGTCAGGAGTGATCTGCCCAATGCCGTAGTTATCCGTAAACCAGAGGTTGCCATCTGGCCCGGTGGTGATTGCTTCAGGCTCGCTGTTGGGATTGGGCAGCGGAAACTCTGTCACCTGCCCGGCAGGGGTAATCCGCCCAATCTGATTGCCGTTCCCCTCCGTAAACCAGAGATTGCCATCCGGTCCGGTGGTGATCCCCTCAAGGAGGCTGTTCGACGTGGGCACGGGAAACTCGGTAATAGTGCCGCTGGTGGTGATGCGGCCAATCGCATTGTTCCCGGCGTCGGTAAACCAGAGAGCGCCATCCGGCCCAGTGGTGATCTGCCGAGGGTGGCCGTTGGAGGGCAGGGAAAACTCGGTGATGGCTCCGGCAGCATGCTGCTGTGTAAGGGCATAGACCCCACCAGCGGCCACGATCACGACGACGATCAGCAGCGCGGCTAGCGCCAGCTTCCAGGGGCGCTTCAGGCCACCCTGCGCCTGAGGCGCTATCCGCTCGATAGTAACATCCGCCTGTCCAGCGGGACCACCCGCTGGAGCAGACACAGCACTTGCCCAGGCGTTGGCGGCGGGCACCCTGGAGCGCTCCCACCAGCCCAGCACCGCGCCAACCAGGCCCAGCGCATAGCCAAGACCCGTCAGCCAGTAGGCTATCCCTACGTGCTGCTTGTAGAATGACCCGGCCAGCGCCACAAACGGCGGCGAGAGGAAGAGCAGCAGGAAAGCCAGCCCGATCAGCGCGCCGCTCAGGCCCAGCAGATACGCCGCCTTCCGTCCGCTGAGCGCGAGCAGCCCGCCCGCCAGCACCAGGAGGGCCGCCAGCGGTCCCGGCCAGACGATCAGATAACCATCCGGTTGTATAATGACATCAAACAGGCTTGCAATCGAGCCATAGACAAAGGGAGAGACGAATAAGGCCACTACCGCAATCACACCGCCACAGAGAACGAGCAGCATTTCTGGCCGGAGGTTGAGCGCCTGTCCGCCTGCTGCTCCCCTCTGTTTCCGCGCCTCCAGCAGCGCCCCGACCAGGCCGAGCAGGCAGCCAATTATTCCAATTGTACTTAGCCAGGCGCCGCTCACGAAAAGCAGAGCAAACCCACCTAAGCCCCCACCGGGTTCAAAGGCCAGGTACACGGCATAGCCATAGCTAACACTCCACAGCAGAGGGGTCAAGCCCAGCACTGCGCCGCCAAGACTCAGCACTGGCGCCGCCCGCCTCTTTTTGAGAGCAAGTAGTCCTCCTGCGATAAGCAGAATAGGCGGCGCCAGTGCAAACAGCACATACCCCCGGATATACAGGAAGAAAGTAACTGCCGCGAGCAAGCCGCCAGATAAACTCAGAAGATAGCTTCGTTTCATACAGCCGGTGTCCCCTTTCTGTCAGCAGACCACGCTGGCCTGCTCACTGCTGCCAGACCTTCACGTTCTGATAGG
>CAZFWN010000272.1:0-2468 GCA_964522745.1 uncultured Ktedonobacterales bacterium | reverse complement strand
CACGCTTGCATCATTCATCATAGGAGGATGTCCATTCGCTCCCCTATTCCCTTTACCGCACCACATTGCCAGAAATGGACACATCAAAGGAAAGAGAGTCAGTGCCCAGTCGTGATTCGCCCAATAGTATTGCTGCTCTGTGTAAACCAGAGATTGCCATCTGGTCCCGCCGCAATCTCATACGGGGTACTGGTGGCCCCCAGGATCGGGAACTCCGTCATCACCCCTGCCGGCGTGATGCGCCCAATACTATTGCTACTGCTCTCGGTAAACCAGAGATTCCTATCTGGCCCAGCCGTAATCCCTTGAGGCGTGCTGCCAACTGTCGCTATCAGAAACTCGGTCATCACTCCTGCCGGCGTAATCCGCCCAATCTTATTGGCACTATTCTCGACAAACCAGAGATTCCCATCCGGCCCCGTTGTAATCCCTTGAGGCGTGCTGTTGGCTATCGGGATCGGAAACTCCGTAATGCTCCCTGCCGGCGTGATGCGCCCAATCTTGCCAATGCCCTCGGTAAACCAGAGATTTCTATCTGGTCCCGCCGTAATCCCTTCAGGCGTGCTGTTGGCTGTCGGTATAGAAAACTCGGTCATCACCCCAGCCGGCGTGATGCGCCCAATCTTATTGCTGCCGGTTTGTGTAAACCAGATATTGCCATCTTGCCCCGCCGTAATTCCACCAGGGTAGCTCGTAGCTATCGCTATCGGAAACTCCGTAATGCTCCCTGCCGGCGTGATGCGCCCAATCTTATTGCTCACATTCTCGGTAAACCAGAGGTTGCCATCCGGCCCTGATGTAATCCCACCAGGATAGCTGCTGGCCGTCGGGATCTGAAACTCGGTAACCACCCCGGCAGGGGTGATGCGCCCAATCTTATTGCCACTGCTCTCGGTAAACCAGATATTTCTATCTGGCCCCATCGTAATCCCGTAACCGCTTGAAGGCACAGGAAACTCGGCAATGATTCCCGCAGGGAGCGCGGGCGTCGCCGTCGGGGGAGGGGTGGTCAGTGCCGGCGCCTGGCCGGTGAGCAGACGACCCAGGGGGAAGCGGCTGAGAACCAACCCGGTGGTAATTAGCCCGATCACCAGCACGGCGGCCACCGCCGCTCCCCAGGAGGAGAAGACACGGCGCGGGCGGCGCCTGGCAGCGTACCTTGGAAGAGATGGCCTTTCCTTTGGAAGCGCCAGGGGCGGTCGTTCTAATGGAGGCTCCGCGTCGTCCTCGGCCTCCAGCCCTTCCTCAGCGCGGATACGCCGCATCGTATCCTCGACGCGCAGCGGGGCGCTGCCCTGCTGTTCAAAATGCTGACGGAGCGCACTATCCAATCGATCATATGCTGCCTGCCTACTTTGGCAGTACAAACAGCCGGAAACATGCTCTTGAAGCTGCTGGGCCTCACCTGGCTTGAGCAAGCCATGCGCAGCCAGCGGCAGGAGCGGCTTAAACCTGGAGCAGGCTGGCCCTGGATGGAGGTTCCCAAACGAGTGATTGGTATTCATGAAGATAGGCGCTCCTGGGTCTAGCTCTCCTGAGCAAGGTAGGCATCGAGCAGCCGGCGCTTGGCGCGAGAGAGACGCTTGGCAACCGCCTGGGGCGAATCGCCGATGATCTCGGCGGCCTCAACTGCAGTAAAACCCTGCACCACAATCAGCAGCAGGCAGGTCGCATCCCTCGGCGCCAGATCGCGCAGCGCGGCGCGCATCGTCTCGTCTTCGATCAATTGATCTTCAAACGAAACCAGACTGCTCAGAGCCTCGTCTTCCATAGCGACACGTGCATCCAGCGATACCCAGCGAATCAGCCGGCGCCGGCGCAACAAAGAAATCGCCCGGCAATAGGCCGCGTGAAAAAGCCAGCGGCGCACCTCCTCGCGCGCACCACCCTCGACGAGCGGCGCCGCTCCACGTTTGGCCGCGCGCCACGCATCGTAAAAGGTATCCTGGAGCAAGTCGCGGGCCTGCTCCTCATGCGCAACGATGCCGCGCAAGAACACATAGAGTTCGCGCTGATGGCGCTCCACCAGTGCTGTGAACTCTGCAAACGAGAGCATCTGCGGCGTAGTGATGGTCTTCGGCTCTGGCATGCTCTGCTCTTTCATACAGCCTGGGGGAGCAGCATTCGCTACTACCCTCTATGCTCTCTACCGCACGTACCTGCTCAAACAGGACAAAGGCCCAACAAGCAGGACAACTTGTGAGCCTATGATACGCTGAGATGGCAAGTCCTCACGGAAGAAACGGCGGAGCAGAGCGATTTGGCGTATGGCTGCACGCAATCATGACATGCCCGGCCAACGTGGTGCAGGCTGGCTATACGACAGCCAGGCTCCTAATCTTCAGGAGCGCCGGCTTCCAGCCGGCGCTCCAAGTAATAGGCCGGCATCCTTGCCGGCAGGGGTGGGGTGGTCAGGCCCAGCGGCGGCCCAGGGCGCTCTTCATCTCCTCCAGCACGTCAATGTCGAA
>CAZFWN010000271.1:0-6512 GCA_964522745.1 uncultured Ktedonobacterales bacterium | reverse complement strand
CAACGGGCAGGTGGCGGCGAGCGGCGCCTACTTCGGCCAGGACGTCCGGGGTCTCATCGACCGGCTGCTCGGCGAACAACTGGCCGACGGCGGCTGGAACTGCGAGGCAGAGAACGGCTCGGTGCGGTCGTCGTTCAACACCACGATCTGCGTGCTCGAGGCCCTGCTCGAGTACGAACGGGCGGGCGGGGGCAGCCCGGCGGTGACCGTGGCCCGGCTGCGCGGGCAGAAGTACCTCCTCGAGCGTCGCCTCTTCCGTCGGCTCTCGACCGGCGAGGTGATCGAGCAAGATCGCAAGGGCGGCGCCTCCTGGACGCGCTTCGCCTTCCCGACCTGGTGGCACTACGACGTGCTGCGGGGGCTCGACTACCTGCGCCGCGCCGGCGTCACGCCCGACGAGCGCGTCGCCGAGGCTCTAGACCTGGTCGCGTCCAAGCGCGACGGCGACGGCCGGTGGCCGCTCGAGACCCAGTACCCCGGCACGATGCCGGTCGAGACGGACGAGGGCGAGGGCCGGCCGAGCCGGTGGATCACGCTGCGCGCCTTACGCGTGTTGGACTGGTATGCAGCACGAGCCTAACGCAGGTGCCGCTGGAAGGAGACTGGCAACGAGCCAGTCCGGCTCGTACAGTGATGCTCCCTCTACGAACAGCAGGGTGTTAGGCAGCTTTACACGGCTGCGCAGAAACACTGGCGCGCGAGGCGCGAGGCCACCCACAGGACCACCCTCCGTCCATCGGGCAACTGCGGCTGGGCGGCTTCCACCCGCTGACACCATTCCACCAGATCGCACGTGAGGCGACGATCATTGAATGGACGCAGTTCGACGGTGACCGTATCTGTGCCCCACACGATGCGACCAGGCAACCGGAAGAATGGCGCGAGCCGGTGCCAGGTTGCCTTGGCATAGGTGGCAGGAAAGTAGCGGTCCCTGACCCACATGACGAGATTGGCAAGTGCCAGCTTGAATGCAGTCATCACCTGATCTTTGGCAGTATCGACGCCGGTTTAAAATAGGTTCTTCCGCGAAGTTGGTGAATCAAGCAGAGTGTGATAGCAACAGACGTGCTATGCTTCCTTCCGATCTGCGCGTTCGGGAGGTGCCCCCATGGCCCAGGCGACCATCTTGCCCGATCCCTCTCGTCTCCATTTACTGGGACTCAGTGCCAATGAGCAGGCCATTACTGCCCAGGTAACGACCACGGCCAATGAAGCCTGCTGCCCGCTCTGCCACCAACGCTCGACTCGCATCCACTCCCACTACGTTCGGCAGGTTGCGGATCTGCCCTGGCATGGGATAGCGCTGCGGTTACAGCTGAGGGTTCGGCGATTTTTCTGTGACCACCCTCCCTGTCAGCAAGCCATCTTCACCGAGCGGCTCCCCGGCCTGGTAGCGCCTTATGCGCGCAAGACCGTCCGCCTGGCGCACGTGCTGGAAGTGATCGGCATGGCCCTCGGGGGCGAAGCCGGAGCGCGCCTGCTCACCAGCCTGGGCATGACTGCCAGCCCAGATACGCTCTTGCGCCTCATCCGGCGGGCCAGTCTAGCCAGTGTGCCGACGCCGCGCGTCCTGGGCGTAGATGATTTCTCCTTCCGACGCGGGGCCATCTATGGGACCATTTTAGTCGATCTGGAGCAGCACCACCTCGTCGATCTGCTGCCGGATTGCACCGCTGAAACGTTTGCGGGCTGGTTTCGTAACCATCCCGGGGTGAAGTTCATCAGCCGAGATCGGGGTGGCAGCTACGCCGAGGGCGGGCGGCTCGGGGCGCCAAAGGCCGTGCAGATTGCCGACCGCTTCCATCTTCTCAAAAATCTGGCCGAAGCGCTCGACCACGTCCTCATGCGCAAGCAACGCGTGCTGCAGGCCGTAGCCAAGCACCTGCAAACGCCAGAGACGCCCGCGTTGCCGGCCCTGCTGCCAGAGCCAGGCGGGCGACGGCGCCCACCACGTGAGGTGCGAGACGCCGCACTCAGGCGCGAGCGGCGCCAGGTGCGCTATGACGCCGTGATCGAGGCGTATCATCACGGCCAGTCGCTGCACAGCATTGCCCGGCAGCAAGGGCTGGCCCGTGCAACCGTTCGGAAGTACGTCCAGTCTGAGGGGTTGCCTGAACCAGCGGCACGGGGCCCACGTCCACGGAAGGTGAGACCGTTCGAGGGCTATCTGCGCGAGCGCTGGAATGCGGGCGAGCAGAATTCAGGGGCGCTCTTCCGCGAGCTGCGGGCGCGTGGCTACACCGGGTCGGAATCCACACTGCGCGACTATCTTTCAGATTGGCGTGTCGGGCCCCGACGGCCAGGCAGGCGGATCGAGTGGGGTGCGAGTGGCCCGGCTCCTGGATCCACCCCCACCTGGACGACGCGGAAGACGCGCTGGCTCTTGTTGGACGCCATCAAAAAGCCCAGCGCCCTGGATGAAGCCTACCGAGTGGCCTTGCTGGAGCACAGTCCGCTCATTCCCTGGTCAACGCCTTTTTCCGGCTGGTTCGCCAACGGGAGGTGGCCGCCCTGGACCCCTGGCTCGAGGCAGCTGAGCAGAGTGCGATCCCAGAACTCGTGAGCTTTCTCCAAGGGGTCAGACGCGACTATGCCGCAGTGGAGGCGGCCTTACGGTTTGAATGGAGCCAAGGTCAAACGGAAGGGCACGTGAACAAGCTCAAGTTCGTCAAGCGCAGCATGTACGGGCGCGCCACGTTTGATTTGCTTCGACAACGGATGCTCTCCCAGCCAGCAAGCTGACCAGGGTAGGGATGAGGAGGGCTCCCTGCCAATCATCAACTTTGCGGATGAGCCTCATCGACACTGTTGAGGTGGGTAGCATCCATAACCGCTGTCGCAGGTGAGGCGGCTTCTCGTCTGAGATTGAAACAGGTATGCGGAGCGGTTGCCGCTGGGCACGCCCTACGTCGCAGGTGGGGCGGCTTCTCGTCTGAGAGCCTGTTTTGCAATGGGGAGGTGTGACACCTGCCTGGTGTGACTGGGACAGCAGCACCCCTGCTCCTCCTCCACCAGCGGGAGGACGCGAGCGGCAGAGCCAAGCCCAGCAGTCTCCGTACACCCGCAGCGTGAACGGGCAGGTGACGGCTTCACCAGGTGAATATTGCCTGGATGCGACCGTATGTGTAAAATAGGACAGGACGCATCTGACGCGGAGGAGCGCGGGAGGGTGTAGGTGATCGCCAGGGCATGTGGCTTCCTGGAACACCAGCGAGCCAGTACAGGGGAGCATGCGTCTGGAAGAATGTACTGCTCTATCAGGAGGTTAGGATGGTCCAAACTCCCCGTTCGCGCACTCGTTCCACCTTTCGATCAACGCTGACTTCCATGGTGACGCTCGCGCGCTGGCGCGTCCGGCGCACCTGGGGTCTACTGTTGCTCACAGGGATCGGTATCATCGCTGCGGTGACATTGGTCTGCACTGTGCCGCTCTATTCCGAGGTGGCTCAGGCTGCTGGGCTGCGTGGGGTGCTGAACGCCACGCCCCAGAGTGCGGAACTCACCATCCAGGCCGATGGGAATATCCTCTCTCCCACCATTCTGGACGCGGACTATCAGAGCGTGAATGACATTCTGCAGCAGCACCTGGGTGCTTATCTTCAGCCCAGAAGCGATCTCCTGCTCCAGACGCCGCTGCTCAATTTAGTGGTCCCACACTCAGATGAGCACTACACCATGACGCTCTCTGGAGCGCCCATACAGGAGGCGGCGCAGCATCTCCAACTGGTGCGTGGGCAGCTGCCGCAGGCGCAGAGTCCCATCTTACAAATTGCCATTACCCAGCAGACGGCCACCTATCTCCAGGTCGCTGTGGGGTCGAAGATGACGGTGGACTTGTATTTTGTCAGCCTCGGCTCCGACCCCAACCACCAACAGCTCGTAGAGCTGCCGGTGCAGGTTTCGGGCATCATCGTCTCCAACCCAGGCGATCCGTTTTGGCATCATCGGGATTTTGATCAACAACCAGCACCGCTGGGAGGGGTGCCTCCTGCGTATTCAGCCCTCATGTCTACTGATGGGTTTCTCAATCAGATACAGCAGCTTGCTGACTCGTCTGTGGTGCTCGCGGGAACTCCTTTTGTGGCTCACGAGGAACCTCTGCTGTCCTGGTACTATCGTCTGAATGCCTCAGCGATTGGGATTCCCCAGTTGGATGATCTGATTGGGCGCATCCAGGCGGCGCAGGCGCAACTTGACGACGGCGCAACCAACGGCCTCATATCCGACATCCAGTTCACTGGCTCCGCCGTGGATAGCCCGCAAGAGCCGGGCACGCTAGAGCGGTTTCGTTCCCGTCTTGCGGTGGCCAACATTCCAGTGCTGCTGCTGCTGCTGCAAGTCGTGGGGCTGATCCTCTTCTTCGTGGGCATGATGGCGAGCCTGCTGGTGGAACGCCAGGCCGAGGTCATTGCAGTGCTGCGCAGTCGCGGAGCCAGCTCTCGCCAAATCTTTGGTACGTTTGCCACGCAGGGTGTCGGGCTGGCGGGGCTTTCCGTGCTGGTGGGACCGTGGCTTGCGCTGCTGGCGACCAGCCTGTTGGTCCAGGCGACCCTGAGTCCTGCCGATCAGCAGGCGCAGCAGGTCATCGCGCAGCATCCGCTGCCGAGCGCACTTCCGGTAGGGGCCTACGCGCTGGTGGCGGCGTTGTGCGCGGTGGGAGCGATGCTGCTGGCAATCTGGAGATCGACCAGCCGCGATGTGCTGGCGCTGCGGCGGGAGGCGGCGCGCGCGACCCGTCAACCGTTCTGGCAGCGCCTCTACCTCGATGTGGCAGCGGTGATTATTGCGCTCTGCGGCTTTCTCTTCTCGCTCTACGTGAACAATTCTGGGGCGTCGGATGCCCAGACGGTGGTCGTGATTGCCAACCCACTGGCGCTGGTGGCGCCCATCTTTCTGGTGATTGCCGGGCTGCTGCTCTTCCTGCGCTTCTTCCCGCGGCTCTTGCGGAGCATTGCCCGGATCACGAGCCGACGGCCTGAAGCAGCGCCCATGCTGGCGTTGGCGCAGATGGCCCGCGCGCCTCGCCTGGCGGTGCAGATGATCTTGCTGCTGGCGCTCTCCAGCGGCTTTGCCAGCTTTGCCCTGGTCTTCATCAGTTCGGAAACCCAGCACCTGCAAGCGTTTGCCGCCTATGAGGCTGGCGCCGACTTCAGCGGCGCTCCTTTGCAACAAGATACTGGCGCAGCTTCGTTTCTGGAGAACCAGACCGTCGCTTATCGAGCGATTCCAGGCGTCACCTCGGCTACGCTGGGCTTTGTCACCGATGGCTCGGACCCCTCCGGGCTGTATACGATGTCAATTCGGGCCGTGGATGCCACGACCTACGCGCAGACCGCCATCTGGACCGATCAGGACTCTAGCCAGCCGTTGTCGGCGTTGATGCAGCCCTTGATCGCCGGGCGCTCGTCCGTCCGCACGACGCAGGTCATTCCGGCGGTCGTTGATCAACTGACCTGGCAGCGGCTCCATCTGCAGAAGGGCACGACCTTTCTCGCGGTGCTTGCTGCCGGCCGGTTTTTGTTTCGCGCCGTGGCGGAGATCCCCCACCTGCCTACCGTGGCAGATAGCCTCGATTCTGGGAATGCCAGCGGCTACGCGGTGCCCGGGGGAATCCTGGTCGATTATCCAAGCCTGGCGCCCGCCTTCATTCGCGGCACGGGGACGGGGGTGTTCCCGGTGAATTACGTCTGGCTGCGTACCAGCGATGACCCGGCAGCGCTGACGAAGATACGCGCTGCGCTGACCAGTGGCCCGTTGGCGCTCAGTCCCCTCCATGATCGGCGGGCCAGCCTGCGCGCCCTGGAGCAAGACCCGCTCTATCTGGCGCTGCTGGGTGTCTTGATCCTGGGTACAGCCACAACGATTCTGCTGGCGCTCGCGGGCAACTTGCTCGCGTCCTGGTTAAGTGCGCGCACCCGCCTGACGAACTTTGCGGTGCTGCGCGCGTTGGGCACTACGCCAGGCCAGCTCGCCAGTATATTGACGTGGGAGCAAATCATCGTGTATGCGACGGCACTCGTGCTGGGGGCAGCGTTTGGCGCGGTCCTGGCGGGGACGATGGTGCCAGCGCTTGTCTTTACCGGGGCACCGAGTGGTACGAGCGACCCCAGCAGCAGCGAGTTCTACACCTTGCAGCATCTGCTGCCAACGCAGATCGTGGTTCCCAGTCTGCTGGTGCTCGTCTTTGCGGCGCTGGTGGTCATCTGTGCGCTGGCCATTGGGCTGATGGCACGCGTCGTCTCGCGGCCCTCCCTCGGGCAGACGCTGCGGCTCAACGCCGATTAAGGGGAAGAGGCATTGCCAAGAGCAGGCATGAACACCACGATCCACAGTGCTGGCGGAGGTGCGGGTGTGGCAGGGAGCCGAAACCACCAGATGTGGGAAAACAGGACGGCCTGGAGCGAGCCGAGGAGTCCCTGGCAAAAAGCCAACCGAGACGCGTCGGTCAGGGTCCATCACCTCCTCCTGCCCAGGCGAGCGATGAGCAACCGAATCATCGCCACCTCGATCAG
>CAZFWN010000270.1:0-6550 GCA_964522745.1 uncultured Ktedonobacterales bacterium | reverse complement strand
ACGCAGACAAGAGCCAGGTCAGCCAATGGCATATCTCTTGCATTCTTCCGGCCAGGGGCGCTCCATAAGAAAGAGGGAACAACGATGGAAACGTTAATTCGCTGGCAGCCAGGCGAGACGCTGACGACGCTGCGCGAGGCGATAGAAAAATTGTTGGATGAGACGTTTGCTCAACCGCTGGAGACGATTACTGAGGATGGCGATACGCTGACCTCGACGACGCTCTATCAGACCGATAGGAACTATCTGGTCAAGACGGGCTTGCCTGGCGCGGACCCAGAGCAGATCGAAGTTTCGGTACGCAGCGATCAGGTGTCGATCAAGGCGGAGATGACACGGACCAGCCATACCAGAGAGGAAGGCTGCACCAAGCTGGAGCGCACAGTGGAGCGGTTCTTTCGCTCGGTGGCGCTGCCAGGGCTGGGCGACATTGAAGGGGCGCGAGCCGTGCTGGCGGGCAACGTGCTGACGGTGACGGTTCCCAAGGCGCCGCTCCCACCGGCGCGGCGGCTGACGGTGGAGCGGGGAGAAGAGGCGGCGCTGTCGCATTAGTGTCTCTGCCGGGGGCGCTTCGCCAGGGGTTTGCCCAGCCGGGCGATCCGCTCGGCGCGGATGCGCTCCTTGACTTCGCCTGGTGTGAGAACAGGGGTATCGGGCGGGACGAGTTGGAGCGACCTGCGGAAGAGGTCATAGTGGGGCGCGTCGGGGCGGCGGCGGTCCATCCACTCCGCTTTCAGGCCGTGCCGCCGGCCCCACTCAGCCAGTTCGGCTTCGCTGTCCGCAAAGACTTTGACGACGCGCTCGCTGCGCTGCAAGCCGATGCGAGCGTTGCCGCCGTGTAAGCCGCTCCAGTCCTCAAATCGTATCATGAGTCTTCCGATAAGATCAGTAGTTATACTATCGGCCAGCGCAAAGTGGGGCTGAGGCGGATGCGCGCGCCCTGTTTGCTCAGTTCCTCATCCAGCCCTACGTCGCGCAGTTTGTCCGCCTTGCCACTTTTGAGCGCGTTAAATTCGGCGGCGGTGAGTTCCACGCCGCTGAACGCCTGGCGCGGGTCGAACTGAAGCTGGCGACGAAAATCAGGGTCGCTGCTGGCCCGTTGGATCAGCGCGGTCAATGCCTCCAGGCTCATATCTGGTTCCTTTCGCCAGTCCGAAGACTGCTAGCAATAGCAAAGTAAGGCGAAGCCTCGACTTTGGAAGCCTGCTCTATTGCTTCTATAAGATCGGTTCTTACATCGTCCTCGGCCTTATCCACGATCTCACTGAGCGTCTGACGAGCGAGATGATACGGGAAGTCTGGCATCGAGGGCGCCTGCTCACCAGGAACGAAGTGTAAAATATCCTCGTAAATGGTCTCGCCAAACTTGGTTTTGAATTTTCTTTCCTGCCGGAGATCCAAACGAAGGTTGGCCCCGCCGATGGCTAATGCTGCGACGATTCGCCCATTGTGCAGACGCACGCCTCGTACACTGGACTCCCGGCCAACGACAAGAACAATCCGCCCGCCTGGGCGGATAATCCGGCGCATTTCCAGCAAGGCTTGCAGCATATCCATCATATACTGTACAACCGTTAAAAAGCGGTTGCCGCGATTCTTTCGGTTGGACCCAAACTCTGATTTAGCGACCTGAAGCATATCCCACCCAATAAGCTCCATAGCTGGCCGGAAATTCTGATGGTAGTTGAAAACATTGATATAGGGAGGTGAGGTCACGATGAAATCAACGCTTTCAGGATCAAGAGGCAGCTTGCGAGCATCGCAGTGAAAGACGCACGCGGGGTTTTTGCTGTAGGGAAGCGCTTCTACAATAGCCCTCTGTTCTCTAAAGGCTGAGAAGAAGGCGTGCGAATCGCCATCTTTGCCGGGTGCAGTGAAGCGGATAACGGTGTTTGCCAGGAGGTTGTAGAGGAGCGGATGAGGCGCTGCCTCAGAGAGCATCGCCTTCATCGCATCTGGAATTGATCCAGAGGTATCTCCCTTACCTTCTTCCTCCAAGGGAGCAAAAAGCCCTTCCAGACGTGGGCTGGGTAGATTCTTCTCGATAATAGCCTGGGCAGCTTGCAAAAGGTTTTTACGCTCAGCAAGTGGCACGCTGACAAAATGGACGGTGCTAGCCATGACCACAGCGGCAGGGTTAATCTCAGCCCCATACGAGGTGAGCGACCTGCGGGCAGACTCGAACAGCGTTGTGCCACTGCCAACAAAAGGGTCGGCAACAACGCTTCCCTCATGGGTATATGTAGAGAGAAGAAGCTCGATCAACTCTGGTGAAAACTGCCCACGCCAGGGAAATAAACTGGTTCGCTCGCGGTTGACTAAGTCCAGGCGCTCTTGTGGTATCACCGAGCGATCTAGAGGAAATCTCTCAACCTGAGAGAGTAGCTGTGCAATAGCCTGGTTGATATTTTCTGAAGTAGAAGAGATGTGCAGCAAGTTCACCTCTTGCCTCTTTTATATCAACGCAACGAGGCTCACGGCGAAGTCTGATGCGGAAGTTTTATACGAGCAGCATAGCATGCGTATCAATAAGCAGCCTCTGCTAGTTCTCGGATACGCCGGCGTAGTTTGGCTATATACTCCTCTGGCATGTGGCTGTTCTCAGCCGTCTTGACTTCTGCTTGCAGTTCCTCAGTAAGCTGAGCTGCCAATCCTGCCGCAATTCTGCGGATTCTTTTAACGATCTCTTCCTCATATTCCCTGGTGGGAGGGGTTGCACGCTCCAGGTCACGGGCAACACGGCGTAATGCTGCTACAGCGTTGCTGATGGCTCGCTGAGTATCATAACTCACAGATAGATGCTCCTCACCTTTCTTTGCCCTCTGTCACCGGCGCGCTTTTTGGGCTTTGTTGGTGGAATTCATCTCAAGTGTACCCCAGCCTGGTATCGGGCGCAAGAGATGGTTTCGTGCGGTAGAATGTGGGCCGTGCTAGTTCTTGCTGTTTTGTATGGAGGAGCGCGATGGAGCTTAAAATAGTTGCTATTGAGAAGCCGGATGAGGTCAATCTGATTCTGGGGCAGTCGCATTTTATCAAGACGGTTGAGGATATTCACGAGGCATTAGTGGGGGCGGTGCCGGGCATCAAGTTTGGGGTGGCCTTTTGTGAGGCGTCGGGGCCGGCACTGGTGCGTTCCAGCGGCACCGATGATGAACTGGTGGAGCAGGCAAAGAAGAACGCGCTGGCGCTCGCTGCCGGGCATGTGTTTGTGGTCTTGCTGCGCAATGCGTATCCGGTCAATGTCTTGCGGGCGGTGCGCGATGTGCCGGAGGTCTGCTCGATCTACTGCGCGTCGGCTAATCCGGTGCAGGTCATTCTGGCTGAGACCGAGCAGGGCCGGGGTGTACTGGGAGTGGTTGATGGCGTGCTGACAAAAGGTGTTGAGACCGAGCAGGACGTTGCGGCGCGTAAAACGCTGCTCCGGCAGATTGGCTATAAGCTCTAACTAGCAAGAGGGCCGGCGATCATAACCGCCGGCCCTCTGTATTATAGATACGTTCAGCCGCAGGCTTGGGCGTTGGCGCAACTGACCGCGCGCAGGCCGACAAGAACGTTGCCATCCAGAGTGCCGGTGAAGTTCATCGCTTGCTTTCCTTGCGTGCCTGCTGCTCCAGAGTCCGGGGTGATCGTGATGTCGTAATTGTTGAATGTGCCCGATTGGCGCTGGATGAGCAGTTGGTAGGGCGCGTGACCAACTTCAACACTTCTGCCTGGGGCGGCTTCGTTGGGTGTGTACCAACTCAGCGTGATGGTTGCCGTGCAGTTTGGTGGGATCACCACCCAGCCGCCCCACATCGCCAGCCCCGGCTCGTCGCTGGTGCTGTTGCGTGGCCCGCCTAGATAGTCAATCGGCCAGGGAGTCACGCCATCAGATTTATCGACGTAGTTAAACGTATACGGCTCGCCAGTGGCCCAACGACCAGCAGGGCAGGAAAGGGCGCCGCTTGGATAGGGATCATAGTACGAGCAATTGGGCAGGGTTGCGTATTTACTTGGCGTTGGATTGGTGGGCGGTGTTGGCGGTTTATAGCCGGGCGGAAGATTCGGCAGGCACATGGGCGAGCCGGTATCAAAGCCATAGCCTGAGATAAATTGGCTTCCCTGGGGCGCGTAGACACGCAGGTAATCTCGGTAGGTGGGATAGCCATAGACATTGCCTTGCTTGTTGTAATCCAGGGTCAGGGTCAGATGATGGGTTGCGCCGCCGGAGGAGTCAAGCTGAATGTCGTCTTTCTCGGTGGTCTGGACATATTGTGTTGCCTTGCTCACGCTGGCGTTGGCCTGAACGACAATCAGGGTGTCAGTCGCGCCGCTGCGGTCAAAAGCCCCGTCCAATTGATATTTGGTCAACAACGCCTCGGCTTGCGGGTTGGTGAGGTAGACCTCAAGGTCTTTGCTGCGCAGGTCGGCCAGCACTTGCTTGGCAACCTGCATCAGTTCGCTAAGCGGCGCGTGGCGGAGATGATCTTCAAGTAAGCGCCCGACCAGCGAGGTGAAGCGTTTGCGAGCCGTGATCGACGTATCGCCAGAGGAGATTTGCTTTTCTTTGGCTATGCCCGCCGGGTCTTGCTGGTAATAGTGAATGCGATCTTCCAGATTTTGCGCGGTGATGGTCTCGCCATAGTCGGGAATCTGGATTGGCCCGGTGATCGAGAGAATGTGTTCAATTGGGATAGGGGTAAAGCCGATCACCCCATCCACATTGCCGCCGCCCTCTTTGGCGAAGAGATTGATGGCCTCCTGGGCGCTGGTTGGATAGTCTGCGGAGAGATTGGAGTCGCGCAGTCCAAAATTGCCAAAGGGCCACCAACTCCACTGAGCCGGCGCGCGGTTCCCAAGAGCATAGCAGGTGCCGGTGCCGCAATAGTCAAGCCAGGCGATGTCTTGCAGCGCCAGCGGCCCGATGCGCCCGCCATTGATCGTGACGACGCCATACTGGCCGGTGAAGCCGCCGCTAGGCCGCAGTTCAGCGCGGTCCATTGTCTGAACCAGGAAGTTGCGTGGCTGCCCAATCCCCAAGGCCCAGACGCCCACCGGAAGCAGGTTGTTCGCCTCATCGATCAATTTGTGTGCTTCCGGCAGGAGATCGAGAAGCTTGGTGAAGGTGCGGCGCTGGCAGACGCTCACCGGGAGATCGTTTGGGTTGACGCCGGCAAGCTGGGTCTGGAGATCGCCCAGGATCATGTCGGAGTCGTTCAGCGTTTTCTGAATCAGCGGCACCTCATCGCTGGTGAAAAGCGGCGTGTCGCCGGAAGAGAGAGGGTTGGCCGGCAGCGCTTGCAAGATCGTCAGGGCAGTGGTCGTGACTTCTGCGCCGAGCGTCGAGATGTCGATGCCGGCGTTGGCAACCTGTTTTACCTCTTTGATTTGTTTGGCGTAGCTAGGAATGGCGCCCGCCAGCCCGAAAAGCGTCGGATGGCTATTCAGTTCGATACTCAACTGAACAAAATCGCTCTTAGAGGCGAGAAAGTCCTGGTATGCCTGATTGAGTTTAGTTTTGTCGGTCAACGCCTTCATATCAATCGAGCCGGTACTCAAGCCTGCTGGCAGAAGGCTTGTTGTAGGCGTGGCCGTTGCGCTTGGTGTCGTCGTGCCTGTCGGGTCGGCAGATGGCGTGGCAGTAGCGGTACACGAACCACTCGCGGTGCTGACCATAAAGAGGTCTTTTGCGTCGAGCATATGATGAATGCCATCGTTGCCCAGCGCGCGGATATGCTCATAGACTTGATAGCCTGACGCAGCGGTCATTGCCAGCGGAGTGATAATAAGGGTGAGCATAAGGATGGCGAGTAAAATATGGGCGAGCCTGCGCCTTCCTTTGGAAAGATGACTAAAGGACAACCAGCGTACCCAGCCCAACCGCGTTTTCTCACGTGTTGCCCGCATAACGATTCTCCTGAGGAGCTATTCTGCTATAAAAACTCTATAAAGAGGTATTTAGACAGAGAAATAATACAGCAGAGATCACGTTCAGACTGTGAACTCAGCCACAATTTACAACGAATGTGCGCCAGGGAGGGTAACTGGCTGGCGCTTTTCCTCTCGACTCCTTGCCCGAAGAAGAGGCCAGATTCGCACGACGCCCCCTTCTTGCAGACTCTTGCCAGCTTCTTCTGGGACTTGCGCGGGGCATCCCCAAAAAAAACACGCGGGCCAATTGGCCCGCGTGTGCTGTTTATGGCGGGTTAGCGCCGGATGAGCTTGCCACGCTCGTACTCCTCGCGCATGGTTGCCATCAACTCTTCGCGCCGGGCGTAGAGACCCCGACGCGGGCGCGGTTTGGCCTTGCTGATGGCGTAGGCGGCCAGCAGCGGCAGGGCAAGCGTCGTGTCGGCGTAGACGACGACGGTATCGCGCAGTTGGTCGGGCTTGATCTTGCCCCAGGAGACGGCTTCTGAGGGGGTGGCGCCGGAGAGGCCGCCCCAATGGGGGGCGTCGCTGGTGATCTGGATAAAGTAGTCGTGGCCGCCCTTGTTGATGCCCAGCACTTCCCAAAGCTGCGGCTGCGTTTGCAGGTAGAAGTTTTTGGGCGAGCCGCCGCCCAGGATGA
>CAZFWN010000269.1:0-6573 GCA_964522745.1 uncultured Ktedonobacterales bacterium | reverse complement strand
ACGGTATTGTGTCTCGAACCGATGGAGCAGCTTGACCGTGCGGAAGCGTTTCTTATCCGCTTGAAAAGAGACGGTGAACTGCGTCAACAGGGTGCTGGCATACTCCAGGGTCAGCGTCTGCCCGTAGAGTCAGAGCGTGGCCTGTTGCTTAGCAAGCCCCTCTTCGCCGTACAGTTGCCACTGGCGAAAGCGGAGATACCCCAGCCGATCCAGCCACCGTGCAAAGCGCCGCGTAAAGAACACCCGATGGAGATGCGCCGGTTCCCAGACATGCCCAACGGCCTGATCCAGCACCGGAGCCTGGGTGCGCTTGCCATCTTCGCGCTGGCGATGTGCCCAATGCGATTGCTCGTTATGCGACGACATCCAGCGCTCATGTTCCAGCTTCGCTCCCTCCCAACTCGTCACCTGGGCGAAGTGGAAATCAGCAAGCAGCCGCTGTATATTGATTATGTGGAATTGATTTGAAACAACAAAGGAAGGGGATTTCAGGATCATGATCTCTGGACCTCGTTCCTGTTCAGTTGCTCTCCATACCGAGGAGTTCCTCACAGTGCCACTCCCGAAATGCCGCTACCAGGCATTGCATTTTGGGCCACCAATAGTCTTTGCGTGAGCCATCAGCCCCATCCTGAACCGGCATCAGCACCCAATAGATCAGGCCCAGTTGATAGTCGGTCACGAGATCCTCCCACGTATACTGGTTCACGCCATGCGCTTGCAAGGTCGCGTAATAGCGGCGCAACATCCTTTCTTCCCGCTGGCCTTCATGTCGCTGCTCAGGCGTCCAGAATGTGGCACAGAGGTTGGCGAGATCATAGCCGCCGATGTCAAAACCAGGTGACTGCCAGTCCAGCAAATAGGTTGGACCAGTGGCCGGCGGCGCAGGACAGAGAAAGTTCGCAAAGTACGCATCCCCATGAATCAGCGTCAGGTGGTGTTTGCTCCGAAAGCGCGGTTCCAGATACCGTTCCCAGTGATTCGGCAGATGCGTGAGCACCTGTTCATAGAGTGCTCGCAGATCGTCAGGAAACCAGCCTTCCTCCTGAGCGATCAGGCGGTTCCAGGAGGTGGTACGCCGTTGCAGGTACTGCTCAAAGCGCTCGGCAGTGCGCGACCAGTAGCCAACCGAGAACTGCTCCGTATCAAGCAACGGATGCTCCCACCAATAGGCATGCAACTGTGCCAGGGTCTCCACCACGGGAGAGATGTACTCAACGGGAGGAATCCCCTCTACCAGTCTGATTTGCTGGTCACGCGTGACTGGTGGCCGATGGGTGGCCGACAGATCCTGCAACAGCAAGTAGGAATTGCCGCTCTCCTCGTCATAGGCGGCGGCATAGCACGGCACAATGATGTTGGGGTGATCTGGGAGGGAGGCAACCAGCAGGTAAAACTTCACTTCTTCTGCACCCGCCTCAACCCCCCACTCGGCCGGAATATTGCGTTTGAGGATCAACCGGGTTGGGGCGTCAGGAGTACCATCAGCCGAGTACTGCAAAAACAGGCGGCTGGTCGCGGAGTTAAACGCCCCGGTCTTTTCCTGCTCCGCTGTCTGCACGACTCCTTCCCTGAGGATGCCTGCCTGGCGCAGGGCAGTGGTGAGCCAGTCGGGTGTGACGGGATCGGGGATGGGAAGAGAGATCGTCATACGTCCTTCCTTCTCATTGGTCTTCCCTCGCTTTGCCCTGGCTTCACACCAAGAGCGGACGGTTGGCGGGGAAGCACCGCGTGGATGGGGATAAAGTGCTGCTGCTGTTCGCTGGGCGTCGGCACCTGTTTCAAGCGCTCCAACAGGCGATTGAGGGCCTGGACATCACCATCTACAGCAGCTCGCTCGTCATCACTGAGCGGGATCTCTTGCAGCATTTTGAGCAGGCCATCGCGCGTTTCGAGCCATTGCCCACGCGCGGAGTCCTTGGGGACATAAAAATCACAGCGCGCGCAGGCCATGCGATGGGGGCATTGCTCGAAAAACTCGTAACTGCACCAGCCATGTCTCAAGTCGTAGTAGCGCCAGGGCGCGCCTTGGGCGGCCTGCCCCTGGAGAATCGCTTGCTGGTCAACGAGGACCTCAATCGCCCGCACATTGCGCGCGAAGTAGCCCGCATCGCGATAGGCTTGTGCTAACTTGGTGGGACTGGTGGAGACGTAATGTTGTGTAGTCGCCGGCGACTGATGGCCCAGCCAAGCTTGCAACTCGAAAAGGGTCATGGGTTCCTTGGCATTGAAGAGCTGGCTGGCAATCGTCGACCGTGCTCGATGGCTGCTGATCGATCCACGGGCATCCGCACGAGGCACGCCTGCGCGCTGACACAAGACGGGAATGAGGGCTTTGTTCAGGTAGGATTTGGAGAGGCGTTTGGCCCGATAACAGAACAGAAACTGCACGCGCTCGCCTGTTTTCGGATCGACCAGATTGGGCTGGACTGGCCGAACGGCTTCCCAGGCAGTAATGGCCTCCCCCACCAGGGGGTCGACAGGTTTAGTAAAGGCACGTCCGGTCTTATGGACCGGGATAGCGAGCAGGCAGACCGGCTTCGTGGTCTCCGTCGCTTCTGTAGGGGGTACCGAGGAAGCGGCGTCTCCAGTGACCACCGTTTGCATGCGGGCACACCCCACCCGAAGACGCGCGAGTTCATCACTGCGTAACCCGGCGAACAGCCACAGGATGGCCAGGGCTCGTAGCATCTCTACCGGGTAGAACGGTTCGCCTTCTGGAACCGAGGCCGCCACCTGCATCTCTGGCTCTGCCTGGCGACGTGTGCGATGCTGCCCTCGGATGGGGCAATCTTCAGCTCGCAGATTGAGTCCTGACCAGAGCAACTTAGCCCAGATGTCGTCTGCGATGATGCGTGGGGCGACACGGAACTGCCACCTGATGCTGCGCGGAGTAGCAAAGACCCGTTGAGGATTGAAGCGCCGCTCGATCCAGCCCCACTCCTGGGCATCACTGAAGCAGCGGCGCAGCACGCCGAGAAAGTTGTGTTTGCGGGTGGCGGACCACGGCTGTCCGCGTGCTTTCAGGGGGATGGGCAGGTCGCAGCTCAACTCCCCGATGCGCATGTTGGCGGCTGCCGCAACGCATTCGGCGGCCAGTTCGCGGGTCACCTGCGCAGGCGTAGTCACTTCGGGATGGTTCACGGCCAGCCACCGGCCCACGCGGAGCAAGTCGCGGCGCATGTCGAGGCGGCTGGGCAAGGGACGGGGCGAGGTGGTGAACCAGCGCTCCACCCACGCGGTCCACTCCAATGCCACCCCGCGTTCCCGCTCGGCTTTGTAGGTCGAGGCCTTCAGACCGCCTTGCAGGGGAAGCGGTTGTTCAAGCAGCTGGAAATGGGCCAGGATCCGGCTCAGCCGATAGACCATGGCGCTGCGGCGCGGGATCGGGGCCATCAACGCATGTACCTGTGCTAAGAAGGGCAGCGTCAGGTGACGAGCCTCTGGGCTGCCACTGAGCAAGAGCGTTTCCGCCATGACGCTACAAAAAGCCGCCTCCTCTCTCTGGCTGTAACCCCACGCGGCATTCACCTCCAGCATTGGAGCGAAGGCGGCTTCCAGGCGTGAACGCCCAAAGACTTTGGAGGCAAGGCCGGCCGTCTCGATCCCGCCCAGGGCTTGGAAGTTGCAAAAACAGGTGAGCAGATAGGCGACCGCAATCACATATTGGCGGAGGTCGGTAGCATTTCCCGGCTGGTGTGTGATGTAAAAGTTGGCGGTGGAGGTGCCCAGCATCCGCACCCAGGTCGCCTGGTCCCAGGCCCACCAGGTCTGCCCTTCCCGCGCACACATCCGCAGAAGCAAATGCAGGCTGTACGTTTTGAGGAGGGCATCTCCTTCTAGCACAGCTAAGGCATCGCGTACGGGGAGCAGAAGACGCTCAAGCTTCCCCTGCCGTTCCGCTGTGGCAATCACGGCTGCACGATCCTGCCGTGGGACAGCAAAGGCTGCCAGGGCCTGCCGCTCCTCTGTCGAAAGCGTTGGAGTCCGATCATAGCGGCTCAGATCCAACGGCCAAGACGCTTGTCGAGACCAGGGGGCATCGGGTGTGTTGGGAGGCTCTCCACTACGCATCGCCAGCTCCCTCCTGATACGTTACCTGGTCGCGGGCCTCTGGGTCGCCAAAGGCGTGAGCCAGGGTTTGTACGCGCCAGGCATGGATATGGCTCATGCCCCGTGCAAGTTGTTCGGCCAAATCGTGTCCCGAGAGATGGATGTAGAGGAGCGTCGTTTGGGGATTGCGATGTCCAGCGAACTGGGCAATCTGATGCACCTCCCAGCCCGAGCGGGCCAGATCCGTTAAACACAGGTGCCGAAACGTATGGGTGGAAAACTGCGGGAGATCTGCCTGGAGCGCCAGGTGGCGAACCACTTTCGACCAGGTCCAGAGCGTGATCGGCTCGGCGTAGTTGCGCGGCGATTCAGAAAGAAACAGCGGCCCGCGTGCCTGGCTGAGGGAGCGACGATGCGCCAGGTAGGCCCGCAACAGTTCGCTAGTCGTTGCTGAATACGGCACGGTTCGTTGGCGGCTGCCTTTGGCGGTCTCAGCGCGCACCCGCACCATCCGATGGGCGGGATCGAGATCATCACTCCTCAGTGAGCAGAGTTCTTCACGGCGCAACCCGGTATCATAGGCGAGGGCAACCATGCACCGTGTGCGCAGCGCGGCTGAGCAAGCGACAGACAAAAAGTGACGCCATTCTTCGTCGTTGGGGATCCAGGGGATGGTCTGCCAACGCGGAACCAACGCTCGTTCTCGGTCTGCGTCAAAAGCCTTACCAGGGGTGTAGCGGCCACGCCCTACCGGGTTCTCTGTCCGCTGACCTTCCTCCATGAGGAAATCAAAGAAGAGTCGGACAGCGGTCAACCGCTGTTGGAGCGTTGCATTCGAGAGACCTGTAGCAGGAGCAAGAGGTGATGTCGTCCCGCGTGGCCGAGCGCATGGACGCTGGCGGAGATCGCCGACGTAACAGGCCAGGTCACCGCGCGTGGCCTTTGAGGGATCGACCGCTGTCCGCTGGCAGAAGCCAAGGAAGTCGTCCAAGCCACGGGCGTAGGCATCCAAGGTGTTCGAAGCCAACCCCAGCAGCGTTTCACTCGTCAACCATGCTCGCCCGAAGTCATGAGTGGCGACGAACGGATAACGGAACCATTCGATGGTGCCAGGGTCAGGAAAGGTAGGCATACGGTGTCTCCCTGGTCTCCCAGCTTTTCATTGTCAGAGAACACTGGGCTCTTCTTCATTCTACCAGGCAGATCAATTCCAATTAACGTATAAATTACTTTCGATAAGATTTTCCCATGCTTGCTTCTTGTGAATCTCCTCTTTCTGGATGCCCAGTTTCTCATAGATGAACCTGGCTTGCTTGGAGGTGAAGATTTTGCCGCTGTCGCTGACCAGCATATCAGGAGAGCCATGCTGACGAATCGCCTCGCTTAACACGAGCAAAAACGAAAGCTCATCTTGACGCTGGCAGACGTTGCTGGCAAGAATCGCCCTGGAAAAGTTGTCCAAAATCGAGAGGATGTAGAACGGACCTTTGATGCCAGGAATCTGGTGCTCTTCAATGTACCTGACATCCACGCTCCAGATATGATGCCGGTATTGGGCTTTGTAGGGATGTTCTTTCGGCTCTTTCTTCTCCTTCGGCTGCTTCCCCAAACCGTACAGTTGTCTGTTTTCCGCCATAATCCTGCCGCAGGTGGCAGGGCTAACCTGAATGCCGATTTGCTTGAGCGCGGCGTGCATGCTCCACTCACCCAGTTCAGGATTTTCCTGGCGCTGGCGAATCTCTTGCTTGAGCGCCACATCGACCACGCGTTTGCGGGTATTGGCCCGTGACTTATCCGCCAAGCCCGCGACCCCTTCATCTCGCCAGCGCTGGAGAATCTGGTAGACGTTCTGCCGTCCCAGTTCCAGGTAGCGTCCAATACTGGTGGGTGTCCAGCCCTCGGCGTGCAACGTGATCACCGCATGTCGTCGAGTGGCAGGGTCTGGGATGCTCGCGTAGGGCGGAAAGCGCCGTCCTGTGACTGTCGGGCGAGGGCCGTCCGCTAATACTTGCTTGATGGTGATGGGACTGGGGCGGCGTCCAAAGCGCACATAGCAGATACCGGCGATTTCTTGCAAGCCTAGCCCCGCAAACTCGGCTTTGAGATCGACAATGGCCTGGCGCATCGGTGGGGGCAGAGACCGATGATGATCTTCCACCTGCTTGCGGGTAGGGCGGAAGAGGCTGATGACGTCTTCGCTAGCAAACTGATCGGCTTGCTCGCGTAACCGGCGCTCGTTGACACCTGTTTCCCGCGCTCGATCCGCAGGCAAATCGCCGTACAGGACAACCGGGCGTAGTAACTCGTATCTACGCTGTTCCGGCCAGAGACACAGTTGGGTGATCTGACTCCATTCTTCAGTATGGGCATGTTGGGAACGAGTCGGCATTGAGGCACCCTCCTCCTTGAAAACAAACAACCAAGGATGGCTGCGCCCCATTGTAGCACTGGCATCAACAACCGCTCGGAGATCGGCGGGGTTCACTATCCGGATCTGCCATGGAAGCTGTGAGGGAGTGT
>CAZFWN010000268.1:1772-6628 GCA_964522745.1 uncultured Ktedonobacterales bacterium | reverse complement strand
GCATCCCTTGACAAAGAGGCATATTGCGCTTTATAATTGAGGCATGGCTAAAAGATGGTTTTGCTTAGGCTTGTAGAGATGTTCTTGTTGGGAAAAGGGAGGGCCGGGCGATGACAAAATCAGAACTGCGGCATCAGCTTTCACCAAGCGAGGCCGTTGAAGATTATCTCAAGACCATTTACCTGCTGCGCGAAGAGGCGCTGGCGCGCGGCGAAACCGGGCGCGTCACCACCAATGCTCTGGCCGAGCGGCTGGATGTTGAGCCAGGCTCGGTGACGGGCATGCTGCACAAGCTCAGCGGCGGCAAAGAGGGCGCGCCGCAGTTGGTGCGCCATGAACCCTATCGCGGTGTCGAGTTGACCCCGCTCGGCGAGAAGCTGGCGCTGGAGATCGTGCGCCATCATCGCCTGCTGGAACTCTACCTGACCCGTGTGCTGGGCTTCAGTTGGGATGAGGTGCATGATCAGGCCGATCAGATGGAGCATGTCATCTCCGAAGAGTTTGAAGAGAAGATCGACCAGATGCTCGGCGCGCCGGTGGTAGACCCGCACGGCGATCCCATCCCCACGCGCTCTGGCGAACTGCCGGAGCAGCCCGAACTGGTCAGCCTGGCAGACCTGGAGCCGGGCCGGGCCGCGCAGGTGCGCCGCATCCGCGATCAGACGCCCGACCTGCTGCGCCATCTGGAGACGCTGCACCTGCTGCCCAATGCAGTGGTGACGGTGCTGGAGCGCGCCCCCTTTGGTGGGCCAATTCACCTGCGCGTGCTGGAGCCAACGCCTGTCGCCAGCGGCGATCTGGGCGCCGGCGCTGGCATGGCCGCGCATGAGCAGAACATCGGGCCGCAGTTGGCGGCGTCTATTCTGGTGTCACGTATTACTGGCGAATGAGGTTTCCACTCCTGGGGTCTCGTGTTCTAATTGGGTATTCGTCCTGGCCTGCGAAGGCAGGCTTTGTGGCGCAGCCTTTAGGCGCGGTTTTAACCGCCGGCCCCAGACACGCCTTGAACTGGCTATGTTATTGGCTAGATTTGGAGCGTAAAGTATGGCGTTGATGGTTGAGGAGATGCGGCGGCGGCGGGAAGAGCAGTTACAGCGGGAGGTGGCGGGAGGGGACCGTCGCACGGTGGATGCAGCGCGTGCCGCGCTGGCCGGCAAGGGCAACATCCTTGCGCGGGTCTTACCGTTTTTAGGTCCGGCCTTTATTGCCTGTGTGGCCTATATCGACCCCGGCAATTATGCCACCAATATCCAGGGCGGCAGCGCGTTTGGCTACAAGCTGCTCTGGGTCATTCTGCTGGCAAATCTGATGGCAATGCTGCTTCAGACGCTCTCCGCCAAGCTGGGGCTAGCCACCGGGCATAATCTGGCAGAGTTGTGCCGGCTGCAATTCCGCAAGCCGGCGGTCTATAGCATGTGGGCCTTCTCTGAGGTCGCCGCGATGGCAACCGACCTCGCTGAGTTTCTGGGCGCAAGCCTGGGGCTGAACTTGCTCTTTGGCATCCCCTTGCTCTACGCGGCGCTGATTACCGGCGTCGTCACTTATCTCATTCTCCTGCTGGAGCGCTCTGGCTTTCGCCCACTGGAGGCCGTGATCACCGCGCTGGTTGGCGCCATCGCGCTCTGCTATATCATCGAGACCTTCTTCTCCCGGCCCGATTGGGGCCAGGTGGCCCTGCATACCGTCGTGCCCTGGGAAGGCAACACCAGCAGCATTCTCTTCTCCGTCGGCATCATTGGGGCGACGGTCATGCCCCATGTCATCTACCTGCACTCCTCGCTGACACAGAAGCGCATCGTGCCGCGCAATGAGCAAGAGGCCCGGCGCATCTTCCGCTGGAGCATCCCCGATGTCGTCATTGCAATGGGTCTGGCCGGGCTGGTCAATATGGCGATGCTCTATATGGCAGCTGCGACCTTCTTCGCGCATGGTCGCAGCAACATCGGCGACATTCCGACGGCCTACCAGACGCTTACGCCCCTGCTCGGCGGCGCGGCCAGCTTTGTCTTTGCCCTCTCGCTGCTGGCCTCTGGCCTCTCCAGTTCGACGGTGGGCACGATGGCCGGCCAGGTGATTATGCAGGGCTTTGTTGGCTTTACCGTCCCCGTCTGGGTGCGGCGGTTGGTCACGATGCTGCCGGCGCTGGTGGTGATTGCGCTGGGCCTCAACCCCACCACCACGCTGGTGCTGAGCCAGGTCGTTCTGAGCTTTGTGCTGCCCCTGCCGGTCATCACGCTGATCTACTTTACCAGCCGGCAGGACATCATGGGCATCCTGGTGAACAAGAAACTCACGACGGTGCTCGCCAGCCTTTGCGGCGCCGCCATTCTGCTGCTCAATATCATGCTGTTGTACCTGACCTTTGCCCCCCTCTTCGGCTGGTGGTCGCCCAGCTAGGCGGCCCTAAGGCGCGGTTTTAACTGCCGGCGTCCTGGCACATGCTACAATAGAGGGGAAGCACCGCTTTTTTGGTCGTGGTCATAGAAGCGTAAAGGGAGCAGAATGATGCCGCATACCAGGGTAGACTTCTCCAATGTGCAACAGCCCATCCGTATTGTCCCATTGCATGTGCCGGAACGGTTGATCGAGGAGGCCGTTGTTGCGCCGCCGCAGGCTCCAGCACAGCTGACCTATCGCAACGGGCCGCTGCTCACGGCGGTCAAGGTCTTTACCTTCTTCTGGGGTTCGGCCTGGCAGCAATCGCCCCAAAGCGATCTGCTCCCGCAGATCAACCAGTTTTTCGATTACATCCTCACCAGCCCGCTCATAGACCAGCTTGGCGAGTACAGCGTGCAAGGGCAGACCATTGGCTATGGCAGCCGCACCGGCACGCTCACCCTGACGTCGCAAGACCCTGGCGCAACGGTAGCCGACGCCGATCTCCAGCAGCTTTTGCAGCAAGAGATCGCCAATGACCCGAATGTCCCGCAGCCAGATGCCAACACCCTCTACTTTTTCTATCTGCCGCCGGGCGTCACGGTAGAGCAGGGCGGCAGCGCGTCGTGTCAATCCTTCTGCGGCTATCATGACAACATCAACGGCCAGATTTTCTATGCTGTCATGCCCTACCCCGGCTGCTCCGGCTGTATCGGTGGCTTGGCTGACCCCTTTGACGCGCTGACCGGGACCAGTTCTCACGAGCTTTGCGAAGCCATCACCGATCCCATCCCTGGCCAGGGCTGGTACGACGACACCAACGGCGAGATCGGCGACATCTGCGCCTGGCAGTTCAAGCAGCTTGGCAACTATACCGTCCAGCTTGAATGGTCCAACCAGGCCAACTCCTGCATCTGAGCGACCAGAAGGCTTCCCTGTCAAGCACGTAAGTGCTGGCACGCTGTCAGTATTTGGGCTATGCTTTTGTTGCGCGCCTTCTTTGAAGAGGTGCAATTCCAGGTAGCCCACGTCCTTGCCTGTAGCGCTGGTGGTCGTTCCGGCGCATCGAACGCCGGCAAGATGCCGGCGGTACAGGCAGCACACCAGCGCTACGAGCAGCTGTCTTTTGCGGAGGGTATTCATGAGTCGAAGCGTTCGTATGGTTGGGATTATTCTGGCGTTCGCGCTGCTGCTGTTTGGCACGGTGCTGGTCTTCCAGGCGTTTGATCGCAGCTCGCACTCCGCCAGCGATACCTTGCGCCCTTTCATCATTACCATGTTCCCTGTCTGGGTGGTCGCGCTGGCCGGCGCGTGGGCGCTGCTGCGCGAGTCCTCGCCGGCGCGGGGAGCATAACATGAAGGGACTGGCGCTCTTCAGGCCACTGCGGCTGTTTGGCAACATCGAGGTCTATCTCTGGCCGGTGCTGGTGGTGCTGGTGGTCACGCTCTTTCCCTTCGAGTGGCTCAGTGGAATCTGGCCGGCCTTCGGGGGCATCTTTGATCCGGTCTTTGCGACCACACGCGCCCATCTGATCGGCCATACGACGCTGTTCTTCCTGGTCGGGCTGCTGATCTTGCTCTCGGTGCCGCTGTTACAGCGCCGCCCGCTGCACTATTTTGGGCTGATACTGCTGGTGACCCTGGGGCAAGAGGCGCTGCAAGCGCTCTTTAAGCTGCACCTGCCTACCGCCTGGGACGGCCTTGATCTGCTCCTCGATCTGACCGGCTCAGCCCTGGCCTTCCTGCTGCTGCGAGCCTGGCAGCGTGCGCGCCAGCGCCTCAGCCTGCGGGCTGTCCGCTGAGATCTCCCAACCGTTCTCCTCTTGAAGCCGCTGGATAACCGAGGCAAGCCAATCGCGCTCGGCGCGCTCCAGCAGCAGCACATGCTCCAGCGCCAGCGTCACCCCCAGCCCATGCTCGTGGTGGGGCGTAGCCTCGTGGGCTGTGGTCTGCGCCTCAACTGTGTCGAGCCGCTGGCGCAGCAGCGCAAGCACCTCCTCGCGCGGCAGGTGATCGAGAAACATCACGCCCACATCTCCGGCAAAGGTCATATGCTCGGCCCGCGCCAGATTCTCGCGCAGCAGGTTCAGAAACACCAGGATGCCAGCCGAAGTGATCTGATAGACCCTGCGCGGTGGCCGCTTGCCCTCTCGCTCAGTACGCACATTCACATAGCCTGCCTGACACAGCCGTTCCAGCAGCGCGTAGGCCGTCGGCTTTTTCATCGCAACGACGTGGCCCAGGTTGCTCTCAATAAACTCGTTGATCTGATAGCCGTGCTGGCTCTGCACCATCAACAGCCCGAGCAAGAGCAGTTCCCGCTCGTCCATATGCCCCGCCCCTTTCCTGTGAACCTGCCGGCCACATCCATTTAGTCAATCTTGACTATTTGCCCTAAAAATCGCTATACTTCTCTCTAGTCAGCAGTGGCTAGTCATGGCTGACTATATCAGGTGGCGCTCTGCGTGTCAAGCAGGAAA
>CAZFWN010000268.1:0-1672 GCA_964522745.1 uncultured Ktedonobacterales bacterium | reverse complement strand
ATGAGCCGTGTGCTGCGGTCACCGCTGGTTTTGATGGCGCTGACCGTGTTTATTGATTTTGCTGGTTTTGGCTTAATTCTGCCGCTCTTGCCCTTCTGGGCGGAGCGTCTGGGCGCCGGCCCGGTGGGCGTGGGCCTGGTGCTGACCGTCTACGCGCTGGCGCAGGTACTCTTCACGCCGCTCCTGGGCGCGCTCTCAGACCGCTATGGCCGCCGGCCCGTCATTCTGGCCTCGCTGCTGATTGAGGCGGTTGGCTTTGCGCTCTCCGCGCTGGCTGGCTCGCTGCCTCTGCTGCTGGTGGCTCGTTTCATCGGCGGGCTGGGCGCCTCCAATATCGGCTCGGCGCAGGCGGTGGTCTCGGATGTCACGCCGCCGGAGGGCCGCGCGCGAGGCATGGGCCTGATCGGCGCGGCGATTGGCCTGGGCTTTGTGGTTGGCCCGGCGCTGGGTGGCCTGCTGGCACCGCTGGGCGCGACGCTGCCCTTCTGGGCCGCGATGGGCGTGGCGCTGGCGAACGCGCTGCTGGTGCTGGCCTTCCTGCCCGAAACACGCAAGCGCCGGGCCGCAGGCACACTGGAACAACCGGCTCAGCCTCACAGGTTCGCGCTGTCTGCCGGCTGGCACACGTTGCGGCGCTCGCCGGTGGTGGCCCGGCTGGTCGCCATCAATCTGCTCTTTACCGTTGCCTTCACGGCAATGGAGACCGTCTTTCCGCTCTTTTCGCAGCGCGTCTTTGGCTGGACCGCCCAGCAGAACGGCTATCTCTTTACCTATGTTGGCGTCATCATCGTCATCATGCAGGGCGGATTGGTCGGGCAATTGGTCAAGCGCTTCGGCGAGAAAATGCTGCTGATTGCCGGGCTGCTGCTGCTGGCCGCCGGGCTGGCGCTGCTGCCTTTCAGCACGACGCTAGGTGTACTGCTGCTGGCGCTGGGCATCCTCAGCGCCGGCGATGGCGCGGTCTCACCCACCTCCTCGGCGCTGCTCTCCTTTGCCAGCCCTGAGGGCGCGCAGGGAGAAACGTTGGGCCTCTCGCAAGGCGTCGGCGGCCTGGGGCGCATCCTCGGCCCGCTGGCGGCTGGCAGTCTCTTTGCCGTCGGCATCGGCGTGCCCTTTCTGGCCGGCGCGGCGCTGCTGCTGGTGGCGGGCTTGATTGCCCTGCCCGCGCTGCCCGGCGCGCCCAGGCAATCTGCCCATCCGGCGGCGTATACTACAGATGCTCAGAGGGCTGTGCTTGAGGAGGCCGTCGGCACGGCGCCTGGCGATTGAACAAGCGCAGGGGGCGCCAGAAGCTCCCCCGTCCCGTGTCCCGCAGGGACATCCTGGCCGAAGGCCCGTAGCGCCGATTTTAATCGTCGGATGGTTGGCTGAACAGGAATTATTTTTACGCTTGTAGTAAACACAACAGGAGAAAGTGAAACATGGTTGTCCGTATCAGTCTGATGGTGCTGCGCCTCTGCGTGCTGCTGGCATTGATTCTAGGCATTCTCTTCTGGACCAACATTGTCAGCCCAGTCGATCCGATCAGGTCGATTCATATGCTGCTGGGCATGCTGGTGGTGCTGTCGCTGGCGATCATCGGCATCGCGCTGGCGACCACCGGCAGCCGGGGCATCGGCCTGGCGGTGGTCGCCCTGGTCTGGGCCGCGCTGGTCCTCTATGTGGGCAGCAC
>CAZFWN010000267.1:0-6659 GCA_964522745.1 uncultured Ktedonobacterales bacterium | reverse complement strand
GCGGCATGTTGCTGCATGAGTGCGTGCGCTTGCTGCTGCAAAGCGAAGAGGCGGTTCATTGCCTCCAGGGGCGTGATGGCCGCGACGTTTAAGGCTAAGAGTTCTCGCATAAATGCGCTGGCTTCGCTATCAAGTAGTACCGGGAGCGCTGGCTGGCGTTCAGGCACGGCAAATGAGCCACCTGACTGAGCCAGTGCAGAGCGCTCTGGCTCATAGCCTATCCTGGCCTCCGCCACCAGCGGCAGCCGAGTCGCTGGCGCTTCTGGCGTGTGTTCCATCGGCGCCTGTTCAATCTGCGCCAGCACCTCGCGTGCCCGCTGGATGATGCCTGGAGGCATGCCGGCTAGCCGGGCCACCTGAATGCCATAGCTGCGCCCGCCACTGCCGGGCAGAATGCGATGCAGGAAAACGATCTCTTCTTCCTGCTCGTTAATAGCGATGGTATAGGCGTGCATTGATGGCAGTACCGTCGTCAGGCCAGCAAGCTCGTGATAATGCGTGGCAAAGAGCGTGCGCGCGCCTACACTGTTGTGCAGATGCTCGACGACGGCTCTGGCAATCGCCAGTCCATCATACGTGCTGGTGCCGCGCCCGATCTCATCCAGAACGATCAGGCTGTGCTGCGTGGCGTGATGCAAAATGGTGGCTGTCTCAACCATCTCAACCATGAACGTCGATTGCCCACTGGCAATATCGTCGTGTGCGCCCACGCGGGTGAAGATGCGATCTACCAGCCCGATACGCGCCCGCCGCGCCGGCACAAAACAGCCGATCTGCGCCATCAGGCAGATCAGGGCCACCTGGCGCAAGAAGGTCGATTTGCCGGCCATATTGGGGCCGGTCAGCAGGAAGATCGTGCCGGCCTCGTCGCCAAGCGCGGCATCATTGGGGATAAACTCGCTGCTGTTGAGCATCTGCTCAACGACGGGATGCCGCCCGGCTGTGATAGAAAGCGCGGTGGTTGTGTCCAGTTCAGGCCGGCAGTAGCCATTGCGCGCAGCGACTTCGGCCAGGCTAAGCAGCACATCCAGCCAGGCCAGCGCGCCGGCAGTGGCGATCAGCCGGGAATAAAAAACGCCTACCTGCCGCAGCAGATCGGCGTAGAGCGTGCGCTCCAATTCTTCGATATGCTCCTCAGCGTTGAGAATGCGCGCCTCGTGGTCCTTGAGTTCGGGCGTGATATAGCGTTCGCCATTCACCAGCGTTTGCTTGCGTAGATAATCGGCAGGGACGCGGCTGGCGTTGGCATGGCTCACTTCCAGGTAGTAGCCAAAGACCTTATTATAGCCAACTTTCAGCGTTTTAATGCCGGTGCGCTCGCGCTCTGCCGGCTCCAGCCCAGCGATCCAGCGGCGCGATTCGCTAATTGAATCGATCAACGTATCCAGATCGGCGCTGTAGCCGCGCCGGATCATGCGCCCCTCGCTATCATCGCCAACGGCAATGGCGCGCTCGATGATCGTGCCCAGTTCTGGGCAAGCATCAATTGCCGCGCAGGTTTCCTGAAGCAGCGCCGCATCGGTGGCGGCGAGCGCGCTTTGCAGATGGGGCATCAACGCTAACATCTCGCGCAGCCCCAACAATTCGCGTGGCACCGCCGTTCCCTGGCGCACGCGCCCGGCCAGGCGCTCCAGGTCGCCCAGACCCTCCAGCAGCCCGCCCAGCCGGGCGCGCAGAGGCGGATGCTCGATCAGTTCTTCCAGCGCGTCATAGCGCCGGTTCAATTCTGCCAGATCGATGAGCGGCTGCGTAAGCACCCGGCGCAGCAGACGCCCACCCATTGCCGTGCGCGTCTGGTCGAGTACGCCTAGCAGCGACCCTTTGATGCCGCCGCGTGTTCCTTCCAGCAGTTCCAGGTTGCGCTGCGTGTGGGCGTCCAGCACCATATAAGCATCGGCTGCGTACGTTCGCAGCCCGATCAGCAGGCGCAGCAGGGTGGGGTTCATCTTCTCCAGGTAGCAGAGGATCGCCCCGGCGGCGGCTATAGCCAGCGGCAATTGGGCACAGCCATAGGCTTGCAGGGTGCGCACGCCAAAATGGCGGCAGAGCCGCTCGGTGGCTGCCTCTGGCTCAAAGGCCGTTGCCTGAAGGGTGGTCAGCGCGGTGCGTGGGGGCAGGCTCAAGAGCCTGGTCCCATCAGCTTGCAGGCTGCCGGGCGCTTCCTCCTGTCTTGGCTGAAGTTCCTGGCGCCATGACTCAGTAATCAGGCACTCAACTGGCCGCAGCCGGTGCAGTTCGGCCTCCAGTGCGCCGGGCAGGCTGCCATGAGGGAAGACACTCACGGCAAATTCGCCGGTGGTCACGTCCACATAGGCCAGCCCGGCGGCGGTTTTCTCTCGACTCAGCGCGACAGCCGCCAGATAATTATTCTGGCGTGGCGGCACCAGCCCTGGCTCCGAGAGTGTTCCTGGCGTCAGGATGCGGGTGACGGCCCGATCTACCAACCGCTTGCCCGGCTCGCTGACCTGATCGCAGATGGCAACTTTATAGCCTCTGGCAATCAGCCGGCCAACATAATTTTCAACAGCATGGATGGGCACGCCGGCCAGTGGAATCCAGTTGCCTGCACCATATTCGCGCCTGGTCAGCACAATCTGCAATTCGCGGGAGACGGTATGAGCATCCTCATCAAACGTCTCGTAAAAGTCGCCGATCTGAAAGAAGAGAATGGCATCTTGATGCTGCGCCTTGATCTGCAAATACTGCCGGCGCGCGGGCGTACTCATGCCTCGCTCCTGGCAAGAAAATAGAATAGACGTTCAATACTGCTCTCACTTCTATTCTATCGCATGCCGCAGAATGTGGAAACTCCTGCCCTAACAGGCTAGCTTTGGGGATCGAGATGCCCGCTCTGGATGCGCAGTTGCCCATTCTCGATAATGACAATATAGAAGCCGGCGTAGTTGGTGGTAACCTGGGCGCCGTTTTTGTTCTCCAGCGCTGCGAGTCTCACATCCACCCGCACACTGCCATCGCTCTGCATCTCCGTCTTGAGAATCGTAAGCGTATCTTGAATGGTATTTTGGAAGCCACTGTCGAAGTTTTGGCGCGATTGCGTCTGCTGATACTGCTGTGAGAGCAGGTCGTAGGCGGCGTCATACTGTTTATTATTAATATCAGCGTAGAATTGCTGGATTAGCGCTTGTGCGGTTTGTCCGTTGAGCGGCACTTGCGTAGGGCTTGGGGTGACTGGTGCCGTTGTGGCGGTTGGGGTGTTGATATGGCCGCCAGCGCCCGATTGATGAATCAGTAAGAAGATACCTCCGCCGGCGATCAGTGCCAGCGCGACCAGCACAACGGCCAGCACCAGCGGCCAGCGTGGGCCTCGCTGGTTGGAGGGAGATGATCCTGGTGACATAAAGGGTGGCCGCGCTCGCTCTGCTGGGGTGGCCCGGCGCTGCCCGGCGCGTGCTTCGCCTCCTGGCCGCAGAGAAGCGTTGGTGGCAAAGGTTGGCGGCTCATCCGGTGGCCCGGCCTGCGCTGGATAGCCAGCAGGGGATGCCCAGGAAGCCGGTGTCCCGGCGGGATGGAGCGAGACGCTGCTGGGCGGCGCCCCATCATACGTAGAGCGCTGGCGTGCATCAGGTGCGGAGGGAGGAACGCTACCGACCGTTGGCTCATCGCTCAACGAGGGACCGAGAGCAATGCCCTGAGCCGGCTCAACAGGAGCGCCGCAGCGCCGGCAGACGGTGTCCTGGCTGCCAACCAGTGCCCCGCACTCCCCACAATACAGCGTGCCACCAGGCGTGGCTTTCACGCCAGTTGCCACTGGCGCTGCGGCGCGGGTACTATATTCATCCACCCGCTCGCCGCAGTGCTGGCAGAAGAGTTGATGAGGAATCAGCGGATGCCCACAGACTCCACAGAATTGGATGCCCATCGCGTCTCCTTTAGCTTGATTGAGACGGTTGTGCTGTTTCTGCCTTTAGGGATGCTGGCCCGGTATCTGGGTTGGCTGGATGATTCGTAGCAAGCGCTGCTTAGGCCGTCGTAGATCGCGGCGCGCCTGTGACGCTCCATCGCTCTCCCGGCGATCAGATGCGCTGTGTTCTGGCCGCTTCTTTTTCTCATCAGATTTTTCTTCTGCTGCCGTTGCGGGGTGCAGAGCAACCTCAAGCACCTGCTCAATCCGCTCGACGAAGATGAACTTGATGTGCTTGCGTACCTCTTCTGGGATTTCTTCCAGGTCTTTCTCGTTGCGCCTGGGCAGCAGCACCGTCTCAATGCCGGACCGATGCGCCGAAAGCACCTTTTCCTTGACACCGCCAATCGGCAGCACGCGCCCGTGAATAGTGATCTCCCCGGTCATGGCAACCTGGCGCCGAACAGGCCGTCTGGTGAGCGCCGAGATAATGGCGGTGGCAATCGTAATGCCTGCCGATGGACCCTCTTTGGCCTGCGCCCCTTCTGGCGCGTGGACGTGAATATCGCGCCGCTCGTAAAAGCCTGGCTCAATGCCAAGCTGTTTAGCATGCGAGCGAATGTAGGACATGGCAGCCTGGCCTGACTCTTTCATGACTTCGCCCAGTCGGCCCGTCATCATCAGCCCACCACGCCCCTCGGCAAGTGTGACCTCAATTGCCTGAATATCGCCGCCGCCGCTGGTCCAGACCAGGCCGGTGGCGATGCCGACCTCATCTTGTTCTTGCGTCTCGGTCTTCAGATATTTCGGCGGGCCAAGATAGCGGGGCAGGTTTTTCTCGGTAATCTCCGCTTTGCTCTTGCGGCCCTCCACCACCTGGCGCGCCACTTTGCGCATCGTCCGCGCCAGTTCGCGCTCCAGGTTGCGCACGCCCGCCTCATAGGTATATTCGCGGGCCGTCCGGCGCACCGCGCTGTCCTCAACAGCGATCCTGCCGCGCGTCAGGCCATGATCTTTCATCAATTTGGGAATCAAAAACTGCCGCGCAATCTGCAATTTCTCCTCTTCGGTGTAGCCGGGCAGTTCCACCACCTCCATACGATCACGCAGCGCCCAGGGCACTGAATAGAGTGAATTGGCGGTCATAATAAAGATAACCTGCGAGAGATCGTAAGGCACCTCAAGGTAATGATCGGAAAAGGCATGATTTTGTTCCCGATCCAGCACCTCAAGCAGCGCTGAGGAGGGGTCGCCGCGAAAATCAGCGCCGAGTTTATCAATCTCATCGAGAATAAAGAGTGGATTCATGGTGCCGGCCAGGCGCATCGTCTGAATGATGCGCCCCGGAAGCGCGCCGATATAGGTGCGTCGGTGGCCGCGAATCTCGGCCTCGTCACGAATACCGCCCAGCGAGAGCCGCACAAACTTGCGATTGAGCGCCTGGGCAATCGAGCGTCCCAGCGAGGTTTTGCCCACGCCTGGCGGTCCCAGGAAGCAAAGGATCGGGCTGCGGGTGTTTGGCGCCAGCTTGCGCACAGCAATATACTCGATGATGCGCTCCTTGGCCTTTTCCAACCCATAGTGATTCTCATCGAGAATGCGCGCTGCCTCTACCGGGTCCAGCCGGTCCTCGGTGCGTTGATGCCAGGGCAGGGCGACCAGCCAGTCCAGGTAGGTACGCAGCATAGTCAACTCTGGAGCCATTGCCGGCATGGTTGCCAGGCGATCAAGCTCGCGGTTGGCGCGCTCGGCGACTTCGGGCGGCATGCCGCTGGCAATGATCTTCTCGCGCAGTTCCAGGCTATCGCGGAGGGTTGGGTCGTGTTCGCCCAGTTCCTTTTGGATCGCCTTGAGTTGCTCGCGCAAGAAGTATTCACGCTGCGACTTATCGACCTCTTGCTGCACCTCATTTTGAATCTGGTTTTCCAATTCCAGAATCTGTAGCTCTTTTGAGAGGATGACACTCACATTTTGCAGCCGGGCTGTTGGATCAAAGGTTTCGAGCGCCTGCTGGCGCTGGGGGATCGGCGGCTCAAGTGCGGAGACGATAAAGTCGGCCAGCCCACCAGGCGTGTCAATGTTTAAGGCTGTAACGTAGGCTTCTTCTGTCAGTGACCGGCTCAGCTTCACACATTTTTCAAAGATTGCCAGCACTGCGCGCATGAGCGCTTCAATAGCCGGGGTTTTCTCAACCTCTCGCTCAACTGGCTCAATTTTTGCCCGCAGGATGCCGCCCGAACGTAACACCCGCTCCAGATTGACCCGGCGCTGCCCCTGGATGAGTACGTTGGTGGTGCCATCGGGCATTTTAAGGACGCGCGCGATCACGCCTTCTGTGCCAACTCGATAGAGATCATCCGGCTCTGGTTCCTCGACGGTTTCATCTTTCTGGGCAACAACGACCAGCATGCGCTGGTGCGTCATCGCCTCTTCAACGGCTCGCTGTGAGCTATCTCGCCCCACATAGAGTGGTGTTACCATGTTGGGCAGCAACACGGTATTGCGAACCGGCAGCACTGGCAGTTCTTGTTCTGCCACTGCTGCCAGTGTGGTCTCCTCCTGAACCGCTGTCGTCTCTTCTTCAACAGCCACTTGCGTCGCGCTCGCCTTCCGCCGAGACGCAGCCCCTTTTCCCGTCGCCATGCGCGGCTTCCTCCAGTGCTAGTGTACATCCCCTGTGGTCATTATAACGCACTGACTCAGGAGTAGCAACGGTGAGCCTCTGCTTATCTGCTGCTTGCTTTAGCCATATCGGATGAGAGATAAGTAGGGTTTTCTTGCTGAACAGAACACACCC
>CAZFWN010000266.1:0-6676 GCA_964522745.1 uncultured Ktedonobacterales bacterium | reverse complement strand
GCACCCCACAGAGGCCCACCGCCCCATCACCGATGATGGCTACCGTGCCCCCAGGATGCACCCCGGCTAGCACGGCGGCATAATGGCCGGTGCCCCTCGCATCCGTCAGCGGAAGGAGCGCTTTGAGCCGCGCTTCATCGCCTTCCACGCCCTTCGGCACGACGACCAGCGTGCCATCGGCCAAGGGGGCACGGATCGCTTCGGCCTGGCCGCCATCATTGGTCTGTCCCCAAAAGCCGCCATGCAGGCAGTTGGTGTTGAGGCCTTTCTGGCAGAATTCGCAAGTCCCGTCAGAAAAGGCAAACGGGGCGATCACCCGATCTCCCCGCTTGATGGTCCTCACTTCGGCTCCCACGTCTTCCACAATGCCCATCCATTCATGGCCCAACCGCCCCCCTGGTGGAAAGGGTTCTAGCCCGCGGTAGGGCCACAAATCCGACCCACAGATGCAGGCATGGGTGATGCGAACGACGACATCTGTTGGCTCTTGCAGGGCAGTATCTTTGACCTGTTCGACCCGGACATCATAGGGGCCGTGATACACAGTGGCCCGCATCGGTTTCTCCTTTCTGCTCATCTTCCCGGCAATGACGTAGCACGTCGTGCGAGATGAAAGGTTATAGGAACAACAAACTTCGTGCCAGCCCCGAGCTGGCACCTTATTCAAGCGGGACTTCGACGGCAACGTCGTACTTCGGGTAATAAGACTTCACGTTCCTCCCGTACTTGTCTCTGAACTTCTCAAGGACCGTGCCGATCTGCGCCTCGTCGGTGATCAGTCTGGGACTCGCGGTGAATGTCTTCCCACGGGCTTGCAGGCGGATGGTCGGGGTCTTGCGCAGGTTTTTGTACCAGTCGGTCTCGGATCCTTTCACCGGGATCAGATAGAGCTTGTCGTCATCCAGGGCGAACCAGATGGGAAGCGAAATGGGGCGACCGGACGTGCGACCGGTCACGGTGATCTCGATGAGGTTGTCGTTCTCGAGGCCAGTGCGAAAGTCTGTATGTGTCATAAGGGTTTCCTTTCCCAGAACAGAAGCCACTCATTCTTCGCTCAATACGCGTTTGGCCACGGTAATGGCAGACATGGCTCTGGGCCATCCAGCATAGAACGCCAGGTGTATAATGACTTCCTTAAGCTCTGTTTCGGTGAGCCCATGGTCTTTCGCCCGCTTCAGGTGACCCGGAAGCTGTTCCGTGTTCCCGAAAGCTACGAGCGCAGCAACAGTAATCAGGCTGCGGTCACGCTTCGAGAGTTCTGGTCGCTCCCAGACATCACCGAACAAGACCTCATCCGTGAGTGCTACCAGCTTGGGTGCAAAGTCGCCAATCAACTGTTGTGCAGGGGTTTGCCCTTGCGATTCAGACATCTTCTTTGCTCCTCATTATTAGGTTCTATGTAAGTGCCCCAGCGCCTACTCACCGCAAGGCCATGTTGGCGTGGGCGAAGACCGGGTGCTGTATGGCTGACCACCCGCTACAGAAGCACCAGCACTTTAAGGGCGGAACGATCATCCATCGCCGCGTAACCCGCCGGAACCCCATCCAGATCAACTGTCCTGTCGAGGATGGGGGACGGATCCAGCTTGCCTGCGATTACGTCCTGCAACAATGCTGGCAGGTAGGCGCGCGCAGGGGCCACGCCGCCGCTGATGGTAATATTCTGGAACAAGCGGTACGTCAGATCAGGAGGCTGGCTGACATGGGTAAACCCCACGAAACTGACGGCTCTGCCCGGTCGGGTCATGTGCAGCGCCAGGTTCATGGCTTCCAGCGTGCCGACACACTCCAGGACCGCTTCGGCTCCACCCTGCGTCTGCTCACGCACGGCCATCACGGCCTGCTCCTCGTTTGCCGTGATGGCATCGGTGGCCCCAAAGGTTTGTGCCAGTTTCAGCCGCTGTTCCCGATGTCCGATGATGAAGATGCGTGCGGCCCCCAACCGTTTGGCGGCCAGGACGCCGCAGAGGCCGACGGCGCCATCGCCAATCACGGCCACCGTGCTGCCAGCTCTGACCCCTGCGCTGACGGCCGCATGATGGCCGGTCGCCATGACATCGGTGAGTGGCAGGATGGCCTTGAGCAGCTGCTCGTCGCCATCAACCGAGGGGGGAAGCACGACCAGGGTGCCGTCAGCATAGGGGACGCGAACGGCTTCGCCCTGGCCGCCATCACTCTGACCGCCCCAGCGCGCTCCATGCACGCAGGAGCTTGGCAAGCCTTCATGACAGAACTCGCAGGTGCCATCTGAGATCAAGAAGGGGGAGATCACGCGGTCCCCTTTTTTGAGGGTCCGCACCTCTGCCCCGACCTCCTCGACGATCCCCAGCCACTCGTGTCCCATGCGCTCTCCCGGCGCACGGTGATCGATGCCGCGATAGAACCACAGATCCGAGCCACAAATCCCCGCGTGCGTCACCCGGGCAATGACATCGGTTGGGGCCTGAAGGATGGGGTCGGGGACCTGGTCGATTCGCATCTCTCTGGGTCCATGATATACGGTTGCTCTCATAGGTTGCTCCTTTAGGATCTGGTGAATATGGTGTCTCCCAGGTCTGATGCCCGCTCATCTCTGGATCTTCCCTTGAAGAAAAGTCCAGCTTGGAGCAGGGCCGAGAGGCTTTTCCTCTCTCTCGAGAGAAATGATAGACGCAGTGGGGCACGGATGGTAGAATAATTGTCGAAAATCATTGAAGGATTCTGCACATCTTTCAGATGAGCGACGGAGCAACCAGAAAAGAGGTGCCTATGACGGTGATGACGCTCCAGCAGGCAGAGCGCGAGACCGAGCGGCTGCACGCCCAGTGCGAGGAACTGGTGGAACGCATCGGGCGAGCCATCCGCACCGATGGGACCATCCAGCCGCTCCCAGGGCTGCACCTAGCCCGCGCCTCCGTGCCGCTCAAGCCAGTGCACAGCGTGCTCGAGCCCTCCGTATGTGTGATTGCCCAGGGCAGCAAAGAGGTGCTGCTGGGCGAGAGTCGCTACCGGTACGACCCCTCGCATTACCTGCTCGCCACCCTCGAGTTGCCCCGCGTCAGTCAGGTGCTGGAAGCGTCGAGGGAGCGGCCCTACCTCAGTCTGCGCCTGGAACTGACGCCCACGCTCGTCAGTACGGTCCTGGCGGAGGCCGGTCATGCTGCTCTGAGAGCGCATGCCGAGGTGCGGGCCATGGCGGTCAGCCCGGTGTATGGGCAGATGCTGGACGCCTTCGTGCGGCTCGTGCGGCTCCTGGAGGATCCTACCGACGCACAGGTGCTCCAGCCGCTCTATACGCGGGAAATCATCTACCGGCTCCTGAGAGGCGAGCAGGGGGGCCGACTCCGGCACCTGGCCCTCCAGGGAGGCTACACCCCAGACATTGCCCGAGCGGTCGAGCGCCTCCGGCATGACTTCGACCAGCCCTTGCGCATCGAGACTCTTGCACAAGAACTCGGTATGAGCATCTCAGGGTTCCACCATCACTTCAAGGCCGTCACGGCGATGAGTCCCTTGCAATTCCAGAAGCGGCTGCGGCTCCAGGAGGCGCGCCGTCTCATGCTGAGCGAAGGCCTCGACGCGGCCAATGCGGCCTATCGTGTGGGCTACCGCGACGCCTCCCACTTCAATCGGGAGTACAAAAGCCTCTTCGGCGTCCCGCCGATGCGCGACGTACATCGGCTACGCGACGAGGCGCAGGAGGATCGCGTTGGCTGATGAGCCAGCGAGTACTGCCACCAGGCTGATGCGAGATGGTTCTGTGTATCCTCGTGTTTCTAGTCGTGCTGTCTCAGGGTTCTCGAGTATCAGCCAGCACAGGGACTGGTTGTTCTGGCTCCGATGTTGGACCACCTGCATGCCCCAATGAGTTGACATGCGTGTTAAGGGCGCCGATCCCCTGCGGCCGCGTGCTGCGTTCAGGCGCTCTCGCGTGCCGCTACACCTTTGGAAGGAGACAGAGGCAGAGATGGAGAACGATCTCGTCGTCAGCACCTCGTCAGGCTGGTTCCGCGGCCAGCTCGAGGGCAGTATTACCTCCTACTTGGGCATCCCGTATGCGGCGCCCCCCGTCGGCGCATTGCGCTTCCGCGCCCCGCAGCCCGTCCAGCCCACGAGCGGGGTGGTGGAGGCCAGCCGCTTCGGTGCCGCAAGCCTCCAGACGATTCCACCGCTCGTCACGTGGATTTATCCGCCTCAGGATGAGCAGAGTGAAGCCTGCCTGACGTTGAACGTATGGACACCGCCATCCAATGGCACGCTGCGGCCCGTCATCGTCTGGCTGCATGGGGGCGCCTTCCGGACCGGCGCCACGCGCATGCCGCTGATGAACGGGCGCGCGCTCGCGGAGCGTGGTGTCGTCCTGGTGACCGTGAATTATCGTCTCGGTGCGCTGGGTCTGCTCGCGCACCCGGACTTCGCAGACCCAGACGATGAAAGTTGGGCCAACTGGCAGCTACAGGACATGGGGGCCGCACTCCACTGGGTGCAGCAGAACATCGCCGCGTTTGGAGGCGATCCCGCCCAGGTTTGCCTCATGGGCCAGTCCGGCGGCGCCATGAGCACGGCCATCCTGGCCCAGCATCCCGCCTCTCGCTCGTGCTTCCAGAAGGCCGTGCTGCTGAGCCCGCCCTTGGTGACCGCACCCGTCAGCATGACGCCAGGCGATGCGGCCGCCTACACGGAGTTGCTTGCTAGCAGCCTGACAACCACGCCCCTTGGCTTGCGGGAGGTGCCAGCCCAGACGCTGCACGAGGCGGAAGTGGCGCTCAATCTGCAGCCGCTGCCCGCAAGTTTCATGTCTGGCCAGGGCTTTAAGCTCGCGCCGTTGATCGATGGGACAACCTATCTGTCCGACTGGACCCGCACCGCCTGGCCCACAGACCTTCCCATCCTCATCACTTATACCTTGGACGAAGGGGCGTTCTTTTGGGATCTGTGCGACCCGCCTACGAACAATAGGTTGACGCCGCCGCTGCCGACCACCGGGAAAGCATTAATGGCAGCGGTCCTCCCGCAGGTGGGCGGCGCGCCTGAGGTGGCAGCCGCCGTGATCGACGTCTACACCCGGACCGCGGATGCGGAAGGGCGCTCGTCGGCCCCAGCAGGCCTGTGGATCGATATCTTTGGAGACCGGCTGCTCCGCACCTACGGGACGCGCTATGCCGCGACCATTGCCCAGACCGGGGCCCAGGTCCGCTACGCCACCTACATGCACCAGGTCAAGGCGCCCGGGCGGGGAGTGCCGCATTGTGCAGACCTTCCGATGATCTTTGGCACCTTTGGGCTGGACTACTACCGGGATAAGGTCGGTGCGGGTTCCGAGGAGGCACGGCTATCCCACGACATGATCAGCGCGTTGGTGTCGTTTGCCAAGGACCCTGCCCCTACCCTCGCGGAAGGCCAGGCGTGGCCCTTATACCAACCGAGCACCGCAACAACGGTCCGATGGGGCGAGGGAGACAGCGTCAGCACGACGATCGGGCCGATCCCGAAGCTGGCGCAATTGGCGGTGTGGGACGCGATCCTGGGCTATTGAACAGGTGGGGTTGAGAGTACACAGCGGCCCTCCTGCCCTTCGCGCCAAGCCACCCCGTCCTGACCACTTCATAAGATATGTGCGATATGGGCGAAAAAGACCCGTACTGTGCGAAAATTGCATCCGGACCGCTCGGCACTGGATCCATGCATCGGTACTTGCCTCTTCTCCTTCGCCTCTCTTCGCTCTTCCCTGCACTGGAAACCCGCAGTCCTACCGTCATCGGCCCAGCCCACTTTGGCCTGGGCTATTGTTTATTACTCTCCAGCAGGCTCGAAGAAGCAGAAGAACATCTGCACGCGGCGCTGCTGCTCGCTGAGCAGGTGGGCGATGCGGAATTGGATGCACGCTGTCGGCTGCATTTCCTGCCCATGGTGTTCCGCAGGCGCGGGCAGGTAGAAGCGGGGCGGCATGGGATCACCCAGGCACTGGCACAAAGGGAAAGGCGGTATCCCGACGTGATCGCTGCTCAGCGGGCCTGGCTGGCCTGGCGCGATGGCGATCTGGAAGTAGCAGAACGCTATGGACAAGCGGCATTGGCGCTCTGGCAGCAGCAGCGGCGTGTGTATCCCTTCCAGTGGATGGCCCTGTGGCCGCTCCTGGGTGTGGCTCTCGAAGGCGAACAGATCACCCAGTCGTTGGACTACGTGCGCCTGCTGCTGGAGCCAACCCAACAGTGCCTTCCTGAGCCCTTGCACCTGGCACTGACCGCGGCGCTGGAGGTTGGGGAGCGCGAGCAGCTCCAGGCCGCCCAGCCCCTGCTCCACCAGGCGCTGGCTTTGGCACAAGATCTGGGCTATCTGTAGCCCGCGCGGCGGCTCTGGCGCTGCCCTTTCCCCGTTGGACGCTCGCTTAGTGGACGCAAGGGCCATCTACCGCAAGCGACCAAGACCCTGAAAATCAGTCGAAGTTTGGCCCAATTTACCAGCTCACTCACCAGGATACTGATGAGATGTTCGCCTCAAAGAGCGGAGATGAGTCGCCTCCGGGTTCACTCTTCAAGCCACTCAGTGATGAAGCGCTTGCTCAGGTGGATATCCACTTGCTTGAGCTTCCCCTCACCGCTATTGACGAATTTGTGGGGCGTGTTTGCCGAGGCAATGATGATCTGCCCTGCCCGCGCTTCGAGCAGCGTGGTGCCAACTATATACGTAGCCACGC
>CAZFWN010000265.1:0-6685 GCA_964522745.1 uncultured Ktedonobacterales bacterium | reverse complement strand
TGACCTGGCCGCCCCGCGTGTGAATCTGGCCGCTGGCGACGGCAGCGGCGGAGGCTCCCAGCAGGAAGGGCGTGATCGTGCTGGCGGCGCTGAAGACGCGGCCCCAGACACGGCGCAGCGGGGTGGCGCGCGGCGTGTGCATATGAAAGACGAAAGCCGCCCCGCGCAGCACGATGCCGATCAGCGCCAGCGTGAACGGCACAAACAGGGCAATCGAGAGCGCGGAGAAGACGGCAGGGAAGGCAGTAAACAGGCCGACGATCAGGAAGATCAGCCAGACGTGGTTGGCCTCCCAGACGGGGCCGATGGCCTGATCGACCAGATGGCGCTGGCGGACTTTCGACGGGCCGGAGGCGAGCAAGTCCCAGATGCCGCCGCCAAAGTCGGCGCCGCCCAGCACGGCGTAGGCGATCAGCGCCAGCCAGAGGACGGCGACGGTGAGGTAGGGCAGGGTCATCACGCTGCACCTCCACTGCCAGCAACGCCCGGAAGCGCCGGCCTGGGGAGCGGGCTGCGCGCCAGGCGCAGCAGCAGCCAGATCAGCGTGATCGCCAGCACAACATAGATGCAAGAAAAAGCCAGGAAGCTGTAGTTGATGCCGGGCGCGGTGGTCACGGCGTCGCTAGTGCGCAGGATGCCATAGATCACCCAGGGCTGGCGGCCAAGCTCGGTGACCATCCAGCCAAGCTCGATTGCCAGGAACGAGAGCGGCCCGGCCAGCACGATGCCTGCCAGCAAGAGACGGTTCTCTGGGACAACGCGCTTGCGCCAGAAATAGAGCGCCCAGAAGAGCAGGCCGATGAAGAGGGCGAAGAAGCCGCTGGCGACCATGCCGTCAAAGGAGGTATGCACCGGCAGCGGATTGGGCCGGTCCTGGGGCGCGTAGGCGTCCAGCCCCTTGATCGTGGCGCGCGGGTCGCCAGCGACCAGGAAGCTCAGGCCATCGGGAATCTCCAGCGCGTAGGAGACCTGGCCGGTGTTGGGATCGGCCAGGCCGCCGATCAGCAGCGGCGCGCCGCTCTCGGTATGTACCACGCCCTCCATCGCCGCCAGCTTTGCCGGCTGGCTCTGCGCCACAAAGCGAGCGGTAGCATCGCCGCTGATGATTTGCAGCGGAATGGTAATCGCGCCCAGCGCCAGCGCCAGCAGCAGGCCCTTGCGATAGTAGTCGCCGCGCTTGCCGCGCAGCATGGCAAAGGCATAGACGGCGGCAGCACCAAAGCCGGTGGCGACATAGCAGGCCAGAATCATATGGATGGTTTCGTAGGGCGTGCTGGGATTGAGCATGGCCTGCAAGGGATTGATGCCGGTGACCTGCCCATGCACAATCTCAAAGCCGACGGGGGTGTTCATCCAGGAGTTGGCGCTGACGACAAACCAGGCGGAGATGAGGCCGCTGATCCAGATAGGAAACGAGCAGAGCCAGTGGGCACGAGGGCTAAGCCGGTTCCAGCCGTAGAGATAGAGGCCCAGAAAGATGGCCTCGATAAAGAAGGCAAAGCCCTCCAGCGCGAAGGGCAGGCCGATGACCGCGCCGGAGAACTTCATAAACGTGGGCCAGAGCAGGCCCAACTCAAACGAAAGAATCGTGCCGGAGACGGCGCCAATGGCAAAGAGGATGGCCGAGGCTTTGGCCCAGCGGCGGGCCAGCGCCATCCAGGTGGCGTCGTGGCGCCAGAGGGCCAACCCTTCGGCCAGGCACATCAGCAGCGGCAGTCCTACGCCCAGCGCGGCAAAGATAATATGGAAGGCCAGCGACGTGCCCATCTGGGCGCGGGCGGCAAGCAGATCAGACATAAATATGCTTCTCCCTGAGTGACCCCTTTTTAGAGAAGTTACAGCAGCAAAAGAAAGGCCATCTCTGATGATAGCAGGGAGAAGCCGGTTTTTGCAAAGGGCTGGCTTCCTCTTTGTTGCTGCTGAGTGAGAAGAGCAAGGAGCCACAAGTTATGCAGGGAGAGGGAGCGCGCCGCGCTGGCGCGCTCCCTGGACGTTGGATGCCTGTTGAGCAGGCGCGTGTTTATTCGCCGGACGGGGTATGAAAGGCGTCAGCCGGGCCTTTGGGCGGGGCGATCAGGAAGCTGAGCATCAGGCCGGCGATGCCCGCCATGACGCAGGAGCCGAGCCAGAGGTGGATCGACCAGGAGACGCTCGCGGTGATCTGGAGCGTCAGGAAGAACAGGAGATAGAGTACCAGCGGCACGACAAAGGCGAAGATGCGCAGTTCCGCGCGCGAGGTGGTCGTGCGCAGCACGCGCAGCAGGATGTCTGCGATGATGCCCGCCGCAACGACGCCGGGGATCAATTCATACTGATTGTCGAGAACGGCCAGGCCGGTGACGTAGAGGGCGAAGAGCAGGGTCATGCTGCCCAGCGGCAGCCGCCAACGGCTCACCGTCAGCAGCAAAAAGCCCATCAGCAGCGCGGCTTCCAGCAGGATGTCTGCCGCGCCAAACGATTTGAGCGTATTAGTATCAGTCGGCTGAGTGATAGTGCCCAGATGCGAGAAGGGGTGGGCAAATTCGGTGAAGAAGGTGAAGATCATCAGCGTGGCGATCAGCGAGAGCAGCATGGGCAGCAGCGTCTTCCAGCCCTGCTCGCTCTGAGGCACGGCGCGGCGCCAGGCGGCGCGGATCGGGCCGGTGATGACCAGCGTGCCGCCAAGGGCCAGCGCGAGATGCGACGGGCTGAGCAGTGGCTCGATGCCGACCTCGAAGCCAAAGAGCGTGTGCCAGACGAGGTCCGCCGGCCCGGCGGTGGCAAAGATGGGGATGCCGAGTACCGAGAGGCCGTAGCCCTCTGGGATCGATGCTTTCCAGGTGGCGCCCTTGCGGTGGTTGCTGACCAGCACAACCAGCAGATAGGAGGCCGTAATCACAAAGGCGGAATAGAGAATGGCGTGCCAGGGGGTGAAGAAGGTTTTATCGACCTTGCCGTGCCCGTGCGCCCAGCCATCCAGATAGAGACCGCCGACCCAGAGCAGACTGAGTACGCCCATGACGCGATCAAACTTCAGGCCGCCGATGAGTTGTCCTGCCTGCGCCGCAGACCGCGCTGCCTGACCAGAGGTTGTGACCGGGAGAGAGGTTGCCATACGTTGCTCCTTTATTAAACAATCAATGCCATGTTCAGTGAAGCAGCAGGCATGTTTGGATAGGCAGCCTGCATCGCTATGCAGACAGTATAGCTGGCGCTGGCCGCTTTGAAATCTCCCAACCGACCTATCTTGCACAGACAAAGGGTAGATTCTCCCCAACAAAGCAGACTAGCGGAGTAACCAGAAGTCATGTGACCTCTGGCTACGCTAAGTTCTATCCTGCGGCCTATGTTCTGACGCGCCAGGCCGGCATATAATGGGAGCGCGAGGCTGATGAGAGCGAACGACTTGCCTGGTGAAGCAGTGATTGCCAGCAGAGGGAGCGCAGCGCGTATGCAAGATGAAAGACAGCGAAGGGCGGCGACGCGCCGGCTGTGGAGGGAGCGCGGCTGGATGATCTGGCTGCTGCCCAAGCCGTTTGATCTGGTCACGTCGGCGCTGTACCTGAGCATTCCCGTCCTCTATGCCTATTTCTTCTTGACCGCCACTCCTGACGCTGGCCCGCAGTGCTGCGCGTTTCCCTGGTGGCGCGAAGCGCTTATCGTGAGCATCGTGGGTGCTTTGCTGCTGGTGGATCGCCTGGAATACTGGTTCTATGGCGAAACCACGCCAACCAGGGTTGCTATTGAACTGTTGCTGCTGCGCGCCGTGTTGATTGAAGTCGTGGCGCTGATCGATAGCTTCCGCTTCTCGCCGGTGCTGTATCTGGTTGTGCCATTTATCGGCACGCTGTACTTTGGCAGGCGGGTGGGCGGCGCGCTGGCAGTGCTGGCCTGGCTGATCTATCCCTTCAAGCATCTGCTCTCGGACCCGCTCTGGTATCGGCAGCCTACTGAAATACAATATTTTTGTATTTACACGGTTGGGTTGGTGTTTGCGGTGGCAATGGCCTGGGTGTTCACTCAGGAGCAAGCCAGCCGGACACGTGCTGAGCAATTGCTGGCCGAACTGGAGGTGTCCCATCGGCAGTTGCAGACCTACGCCGGGCAGGTGGAGGAACTGGCGACGGCCAGAGAGCGCAACCGGCTGGCCCGCGATATTCACGATAGCCTGGGCCATTATCTCACCGTGATTAACGTTCAGTTGGAGAAGGCGCTGGCGTTTCGTGATAAGAAGCCAGAGGAGGCCGATCAGGCGGTGAGCAACGCGAAGACGCTTGCCAGCGAGGCGCTGCACGAGGTGCGCCGCTCGGTGAGCGCGCTGCGTGCGGCGCGGGAGGGGTTCTCAGTGCGCGCAGCCATACAAACGCTGGTGGAGCGCATGCAGACAGGCCAGGTGTCTGTTGAGGTGCAGATTGAGGGCACAGAGGATGGCTTTGCCGGCGAGAGTCTGATGGCGCTCTATCGCGCCGCGCAGGAAGGGCTGACCAATGTGCAAAAGCATGCCGGGGCCGGCCACGCCCGGCTGGAGGTGCTCTTTGGCGCGGATGAGGCGATTCTGCGCCTGAGCGATGATGGCCGGGGCTTTGAGCCGGCATGGCTGGCGGAGTTGGCGCCTGGGCGCGTGGGCGGCTATGGCTTGCAGGGCGTGCGCGAGCGGCTGGAACTGGTCGGAGGCAGCCTACACATAGAGAGCGCGCCCGGCGCGGGCACCTGGCTGCTGGCGCGGGTGCCCAAACAGACTTCCATGTCAGGGCAGGTAGCTGTTATCCCTGGCATATCAGAGCAGCAGGAAATCACGTCTGCGTGAGCCGAGCGGGTGCTTGTAGCGCCGGCATCCTTGCCGGCGAACTGGTACGTGCCGGCTGGAAGCCAGCGCTACATGGAGAGGACATATGACACCGATGCAGTCGGGACAGGAGAAAGCTGTGCGCGTGCTGGTGGTTGATGACCAGCAGTTGATGCGTGATGGCATCACGTCGCTGCTCAGCATCCAGGAAGGCATCGAGGTGGTTGGCGCGGCGGCCAATGGGCAGGAGGCGATAGAGCAAGCGCTGGCGCTGCGCCCAGATGTCATCTTGATGGATGTGCGCATGCCGGTGCTGGATGGCGTGGCAGCGACGGCGGCCATCCGCCTGCAATTACCCGGCTGCCAGGTATTGATGCTGACGACCTTTGCTGATGACGAGTATGTGCTGGAGGCGCTGCGGGCAGGAGCCACTGGCTATCTGCTCAAGGATATGCCGGCGCGTGATCTGGCCCAGGCCATTCAGGCCGCCCACCGGCGCATCTATCAACTCGATCCGGCGGTGGCAAGCCGGCTGGTGGCTTCGCTGACGGGGCCGGCACGCCCGCCAGCACAGGTGAGTGCGCCGACCAGCGCTCCTGCCGGCGCGGCGAAGGGGCCAGACCTGACCGAGCGCGAGGTGGAGGTGCTGCGCCTGATCGCGCAAGGCGCGACCAATCGAGAGATTGCCGAGCGCCTGGTGATTAGCGAGGGCACGGTCAAGAATCATATCTCGCATATCCTGGGGCGCCTGGGCCTGCGGGACCGCACGCAGGCGGCCATCTACGCCCGCGAGTATGGGCTGCTCTAAGAGGAAGGGCACCTGGTCTCTCTGCCGGCGCTTTCGTCAAAAAACTAGCGACATCCCGATGCCCCTTGTTTTGAGAGAGGCGTAAAATGTGCGGTCTCCGCCGGGAATGTGGTGAGCCGTTCGCCGCATCAATTTTTTCTGCAAGGGGGCTATTCATGGAAGACTTTGAGGAGCCAGCAGCGTTCCCGTCGGCCCAGGCGTCCACGCCACGTCGGAGCGGACGCCGGAGGCTTCTGCTTGGGGGCATTGCTCTCACAGTGATGCTGAGCCTGGCAGTGGGCGTGTTCCTGGCGTCGCCGAGCGGCGTCAGCCAGGCCCAGGCCGCAGCCTTCGCTTTGAGAGGCGCCAGGCCCATCGAGACGCCGACGGCTGGGGCTGGCACGCCGACGGCTGGGACTGGCACGCCAGGTCCATGTAGTGGCGATGTGACCGTCACGCATGTAAGCGGCAAGGTCATCACGGTCACCAGGCCAGATGGCAGCACCGCCCACATCTACGTCACCTCACGCACCCACTACACCGAGTCTGGTAAAACCGTCACGGAGAGCGCCGTCAAGGTAGGTTCCAAGGTTTATGTTGTCGGTTCCTGCACCAGTCACGGCGGGCGCATCAACGCCACCAGCATTCAAATCATGAGCTAAGAGATCAGTCACCAGATTACCCTCACAGGCCCGGCTGGTTCACCAACCGGGCCTGTGAGAACCATACTACATCGCCGCTTTGCGGACGGCGCGTGTGACCCAGAAGAGGGCCAGCAGCGCCAGGACGCCAAAGATGATGAAGCCTTGCATCACGGATACATCGCTCAGGTGGCCGTTGACCAGTGCCCGCGAGGCAATCACCGCGTAGTTAAAGGGGTTGGCTTTGGCAATATTCTGCAAGACGTCTGGCGCAAAGGACAGCGGCAGCATGATGCCCGACAGCAGCAAGAGCGGCAGCGCCACGAGGTTGACGGCTGCGGCCAGCGATCCCTCATCTTTGAGGAGCAGCCCGACGGCATACGAACAGGAGGCCATCATCAGGCCACCCACCAGCAGCAGCACGACCAGCAGCAGCAGGCCGCCCACGTCGGGCCGGAAGCCCAGCAGCAGCCCAATGACCAGCAGGAAGGC
>CAZFWN010000264.1:0-6713 GCA_964522745.1 uncultured Ktedonobacterales bacterium | reverse complement strand
CTAGGGGCCTTCGGCCAGGATGTCCCGCAGGGACAGCCACGCCAGCCAGTCCCGGAGGGACTTCCTGGCGCCTTTGGCGCCCCTAGCGCCGAATAAATTCGGCGAATGCCTGAGAGGAAGCATGAGCATGGATTATCCCCACGAGCGCTGGGAGCATCTCATCGCCATGTTGGAAGCCGATGCCCAGAAGCAGCAAGCCTATCTACAGCAGCATTGGCCTGGGCGGCAATTCCCGATGTACACCCCTGAAGCATTGATCCCTCGACTTGATGCCTATGGAAATCAGGGATGGGAACTGATCGCCATTCAGCCGGTGATTATGGGAAGAAACGGAGATATGCAGGTTGTAGGGAATGCAGGGAACCCTTGGACGAACAAGTACCTCTGCACCTTTAAGCGGCGCAAGCGCGAGTAAGGGGGTTCTATGACCATTGAGGAGTATCTTCAGGCGGCGCCCAAGGCGGAACTGCATGTACACTTGGAGGGGTCGATTCAGCCGGCGACGCTGCTCACGCTGGCCGAGCGCAACGGCGTCGCGCTGCCTGGCACAACGGTGGAAGAGGTGCAGCGCTGGTTCACCTTCCGCGACTTCAATCACTTCATCGAGATTTACTTCGCCATCACTCGCTGCCTGAAGACCGCCGAGGACTACGAACTGATCGCCTATGAGTTCGGCGCGAGCATGGCCCGGCAGCATATCCGTTACGCCGAAGTGACCTTCTCGCCCAGCACGCACGCGCTCAGCCTGGGCATCCCACACGATGTCTATTTCGGCGGCCTGAAACGTGGGCGCGAACGGGCGCGGCAAGACTTTGGCGTCGAGATGCGCTGGGTCTTCGATATTGTGCGCGGCATCGAGGATGAGGCCAGGCGCCGGCAGGCGGCGGAGTATACCGTCAAGGTCGCCCTTGAGAGCCGCGCCGATGGCGTCGTGGCGCTGGGTCTGGGCGGCGCGGAAGTAGGCTATCCGCCGGAGCAGTTCGCCCGCTGGTTCGAGCAGGCGCTTTCAGAAGGGCTGCACAGCACGCCGCACGCCGGCGAGACCGTCGGGCCGGAGAGCGTCTGGGGCGCGCTGCACACGCTGGGCGCCGAGCGCATCGGGCATGGCGTGCGCTCCATCGAAGACCCGGCGCTGATAGCGCACCTCGCCGTGCGGCAGATTCCGCTGGAAGTCTGCCCGACGAGCAACTGCTGCCTGGGCGTCTATGCCGGCATGGCCGCGCATCCGCTGCGCCAATTGCATGCCGCCGGCGTCCCACTGACGATCAACTCCGACGATCCGCCGCTCTTCAATACCATGCTCAATCAGGAGGTGGCCCTGCTGGCCGGCGAATTTGCCTTCGATGTGCCAACCATCAACGAGATTCTGCTGAACGGCGTGCGCCACAGCTTCCTGCCGCCGGACGAGAAGCGCGCCCTGGAGGCCGAATTCCGCGCCGAGATGGCACGATTGCAACGTCCCTGACCATCCGCCGACTGTAATCGGCGCCGGGGCATGCCCAACCGTTCGCCGATTAAAATCGGCGCTACGGGCCTTCGGCCAGAATGTCCCTGCGGGACAATGTGCCGGCCAGGCGCGCTGGCTAGTCCCGGAGGGACTTCTTGGCGCCACAGGCGCCCCTGGCGCCGATTTTAATCGGCGAATGCCTGGCATAGCAGCGGCTCACCCCTAGCGCTCCCCGACCCCCCACACGCGCACCGTCCGGTCAGCGCTGGCCGAGGCCAGGCGGCCATCGTGGGACCAGGCCACTGCATGGACATCCTTGAAGTGGCCCGTGAGGGTGGCGCGGTGATGCCCTTTCTCGCCGTCCCAGAGGCGGATGGTCTTATCCTCGCTGGCGGAAGCCAGGAGCAGGCCATCGAAGGACCAGCCTACACCCCACACACCGCCCGTATGACCATTCAGGGTTTCGAGATGCTTCCCCTTGACACTGTCCCACAGACTCACCGTGCCGTCAATGCCTGCGGCGGCCAGCCGACGGCCATCGGGCGACCAGGCGAGCGCATGCACGTAATCAGTATGGCCGCTCAGGGTGAAGAGGAGCGCGCCGCTGGCGGTGTCCCAGAGGCGCACGGTGTTGTCCGCACTGGCGGAGGCCAGCAGGCGGCCATCAATAGACCAGGCCACCGAGTGCACAGGGTCGCTATGGCCCTTCAGGGTGGCAGGCGCCTCGCCGCTGGCAGCGTCCCAGAGGCACACGTTCCAATCATCATCGCCAGAGGCGAGGCGCCGGCCATCGGGCGACCAGGCCACTGTATTCAGATGCTTGGTATGATGCAAGGCAAAGAGATGCTGGCCGCTGGTGGCGTCCCAGACGCGCACTGTCTGATCGTAGCTGGCGGAGGCCAGGCGAGAGCCATCGGGCGACCAGGCTACCGCATGCACCAGGTTGTTATGGCCCTCCAGGGTGGCAAGGGCCGCTCCGGTGGTGGGATCCCAGAGGCGCACGGTCTTATCCCAACTCGCGGAGGCCAGGCGGCGGCCATCGGGCGACCAGGCCACCGAGCGCACCTCGTCGGTATGACCTTCCAGGGTAAAGAGAAGCGTGCCAGTAGGTTTGTGTGACATGGACCACCCCTTCTGCTGCTCGCTCAACAGCATGTATTAGTCGGTGGCGGCGCGCTAGGCGCGTTTGCGGCGGCGCTGGCGCGGGGTGTGGTCTACAGCGGCGCCCACCTTCTCTGGCCGGCGGTGATCTGGCTCTTTGATAAAGGTGCGTATCTCGGCGCAGAGCAGCACCAGGAAGAGCAGCCCGGCCTCCGGCAGAAAGGCGTAGCTGGCATTGTGGCTGTCGCTGGCAAACTTCGACTTGACCACCAGGGCCAGGCCGGCGGAGACCAGGAAGCCCAGGATGATGGTAATGCGGGTATGCGGCTTATGGCCGTGAATGCCGGCGGAGATGCCAAAGAAGCTCAGCGCCGCCGCCGCCAGCGCGATCAGCGTCCACTGATTGAAGAGGGACATCTTAGTCAGTCCGGCGAAAAAGTAGGCGCCGCCAAAGGCCGCCAGAACGCCCAGCGCGGCAAAGATCGATTCAAGCCGGCGAAACATACGCTACTTCCTTCTCTTCGTCTAGTATCCCCTTACGAGAGGGTTCGCTTTGCCTGAGAGTGGCACTGCTTTTGGCTTCGCCGGATGGCTATTCGTTAGCAAAGCTGCGCATGGTATGCCCGTCAGCAAAGCTGCGCAGTGGCTGCCCATTGGCAAAGCTGGGCACGCTATGCCCGTCAGCAAAGCTGCGCACGCTGTGCCCATCAGCAAAGCTCGGCCAAAGGCGGGAGGGCGGGGCTGCCGGCGGGGCCGCGAGCCGGTCAGCCCCGGTGGCCGCTTGCGCCGCCTCCACCAATCGCTGCTGGGCTTCAGCGAGCAAACGCTGCAAGCCCTCAGCGCTATGTGGCGCGCCAGCAGCGAGATGCGAGTTCTGGAACGAAGCGACGGCATCCTGCAACCGATGTTCAGCCCGCTCAGCGAGGGCATCCTGCAACCGATCTCCAGCCCGCTCAGCAAGTGCCTCTGGTAGCTCGCCCCCAGCGAGCATTGCAGCCAGTTCCCCTCCCTGCATCACGCGCCTCATCAACCTGTTGACGCGCTCTTCTTTGCCACCAGACATGCCCATATGTTGCTCCTTTGTAAACACGTGTTGCTCAATCAGTGCCTTTTTTGCTGGACGATTCCCTGCATTTTACAACAACCCTGTATTCTTGCGCCTCGTGCAAAGAAGCCGTCATCCTCCGGCGAGCGCGCCGCTCTCTGCTGGCGCCGGCTGGATATACGCGCGCACATAGGCCAGCGACTCGGCCAGGCGCTCGCGGGCCTGGCTGAGACTCCAGGCATGCAGATGATACGGGCTGACCTCCAGTGTCACCAGGCCGGCATAGCCATCCCGCGCCAGCACGCCCAGGAACCCGGCCAGCGGCGCCCGACCCTCGCCCGGCACCAGATGCGTGCGATGCTTCCCCCCGCGAATCATCCAATCGCTCAGATGGATATTGCGCAGCCGGGGCCGCACTTTGGCATAGAGCGCCAGCAGATCATCCCCATTGGCCGCCGTGTGTGCAGTATCCAATGTGATGCCAACGTGTTCGCCCTGATCCTCGACAAAGCGCAGCACCGTCTCCACATCGTCCATCGGCTCCCGATAGGCGCGTTTGGTATGCTGGTTGATCTCGACGCCGACGGTGATCGGCGGGCCGGGCATCTCCAGCGCCGTCTTCATCGCCTGCGTGTAGGCGCGCCAGGTCGGGCCGCCCTCGCGGCGAGCGGCAGTGGCGTGAATCACGACCAGTTCGCAGCCAAACGAGCGCGCCGTCTCAACGGCCTTGAGGACGTTGGGCGCCTCTCTGCGCGGCCAGCGCGGCACTGGCAGCCCAAAGGGAATCATCGGCGGATGCAGGCTGAGCGGTCTCACGCCCATCTCCTGTACCAGCCGCTGAACGGCGCGCTCGCCACGCAGCAGATAGTCCGGCCCGATCACCAGTTCCACGCCATCAAAGCCAAGCTCTCGCGCCAGCCCCAGCGAGAAGCCGAGCGGCAGGTGATAGAACGATGCGGTTGAAAAACTGAGCTTCATATCTCAAGCCTACCCTCTCAGCAGCATCCCTGTCAAGGAGGAAATCACCCTGCTCAGAGCAAAAAAAGTGCCGGAGCCGATTGGCTCCGGCGCCTGGAATACGATTTGGGATGGGCAATCTCCGCAGCCTTACGGATAGATGCCGCGCGCGGCGGTGGCCTCGGCCACCCGTGTCACAGCCAGCAGATAGGCGCCCATACGCATGCTGACGCCCAAGTTCTGGGCCTTCTCATAGACCGCCTGATAGCTGCGCTGCATGATGCTCTGTAGCTCGGTGTTGATCTGCCGCTCGGCCCAGAAGAAGCGCTGAAGATCCTGCACCCACTCGAAGTAGCTGACGGTCACGCCGCCGGCGTTCGCCAGAATATCGGGGATGACGGGGATGCCGCGCTCGTTGAAGATGGCATCGGCGTCGGGGCTGGTCGGACCGTTGGCGGCCTCAATGATCAGCCGTGCCCGGATGCGCCCAGCGTTGCGCCCGGTGAGCTGGCCCTCGGTGGCCGCCGGCACCAGAATATCGCAGGGCAGTTCCAGCAGTTCGCTGTTGCTAAGTGGCTCGGTATCGGGCAGGTTGGTCAGGCGGCCATGCTCCTGCGAGTAGCGCAGTGCGCGCTGCACATCGATGCCATTGGAGTTATAGACCGCGCCGTACATATCGCTCAGGCCGACGACCCTGGCGCCAGCCTCGTGGAAGAGCCGCGCGCTGATCGAGCCGACGTTGCCAAAGCCCTGTACGACGACTTTGGCGCCCTCCAGCGTGATGCCGTTGTCCCTGGCGGCCTCCTGCGTCACGACCAGCACGCCGCGCGCCGTCGCCTCCATACGACCCTCGCTGCCCCCAATAGAAATAGGCTTGCCAGTAACCACTGCCGGGATGGAGTAGCCGTGGTGCATTGAGTAGGTATCCATAATCCAGGCCATTACCTGGGGATTGGTATTCATATCGGGCGCGGGGATGTCGCTGTCGGGGCCAATCAAGATCGAGATTTCAGTCGCGTAGCGGCGGGTCAGGCGTTCCAATTCGCTCTGAGAAAGCTGGCGCGGGTCCACAATGACGCCGCCCTTGGCGCCCCCAAACGGGATGCCAACCACTGCGCACTTCCAGGTCATCCACATCGCCAGAGCGCGCACCTCGTCCAGCGAGACATCCGGGCTATAGCGGATGCCGCCCTTGGCCGGCCCCCGGTTGATATTATGCTGCACGCGATAGCCAGCGAACATCTTGACCTGGCCGTTATCCATCCGCACGGGGAAATTGACCGATAGCTCGCGCTTGGGACGGCGCAGCACCTCGCGTAAATCATGATCGAGATGCAGGAGTTCGGCAGCCTCATCGAACTGCGCGACGGCTACCTCATAGGGATTAAGCACTTCAACAGCCACGAGTGTAGAGCCTCCTTGGTTTCTCGGCCTGCATTGGCCGCTACTGTGGGGGCAACGCTGGCCCCAACACCAGAACACATCGAACAAAGAGAACAGCAACCCATCTATTTCAGAAAGCAGCCTCAATGGTGCTTGCTATTGTACCCTATCTTCTAACGCTTGTCATCTATCTGCGGTAGCGAGTTATAGCTCTATAAAGAAACTTTTACAGATGTGCCAGAATTTCATGCCCGCCAATGCGCCGCAGATGACCGGCCAGAGCCTTACAGATCGATGGAATAGAATGCCGCCTGCATCTCGGTTTCTTCGACGCCGACGGTGAGGTGTGTCAGATTGGTTACGCCGAGCGTTCGCAGGCGATCCAGGATGCGCCCGGCCAGATACTCGGCCAGGCGTTCTGCCGTCGCATTCTCCATCGGCAGCGGCGTCACGCTGGGCGCGGGCAGCAGATAGCGCTGGCCGCCGAAGCGAATCTCCCACTCGCCGGATAGCTCGGTGATCTCCAGGTGCTTGCTCAGGCGTGGCAAGAGAAACTGATGGTCCAGTTCCTTGCAGACCTCGCGGGTGATGCTCTTGAGCGCCACAAAATCCAGCACATAGCTTTCCGCGTTCAGGTCGCCAGCGACCTCTACCCGCACACCATAGTTATGTCCATGCAGCGGCTCCGCCGTCTGCGAGTCAAAGGTGATAAAATGGGCCGCGCTGAAGCCCAGGTTCCCGCGCTCGATCAAAACTTTCCAAGCCACGAATCAGTATCCT
>CAZFWN010000263.1:2357-6770 GCA_964522745.1 uncultured Ktedonobacterales bacterium | reverse complement strand
CCCTCGCGGGCATATATTCTGCCACACCTTGCCCAACAGGAGACTCCTCGTAAGGAAACAGCAAAGGGGCAACTGATGATCCTCTGGTTCACGCTGCTTGCCATTGTCTTGACCGTTTCGGCGCTGGTCGCCGGCCTGGTCGCGCGCGGTCCAGTATCCTTCCCGATGCTCTTTCTGGGGCTGGGGCTGCTGCTTGGGCCGGGCGTCTTTGGGGTCATTCGCCTGGAGCCGCGCAGCCCGTCGGTGGTGGCAGTGGCGACGGTGAGCCTCGCGCTGGTCCTCTTCCTGGACGCGGCGAGACTGGATATAGGGCAATTGCGCCGCGATTGGCGCGTTCCCCTGCTCGCGCTGGGGCCGGTCACGCTGCTGACGGTGGGCGGGGTCGCGGCTGCGGCGCATTTCCTCTTCGGCTTTGGGCTGGTGCCGTCGCTGCTGCTGGGCGCCGTCCTGGCGACCACTGACCCGGTGGTGATGCGCGATGTCGTGGGCAATGTACGCCTTCCCCGCTCGGTGCGACAGGTGTTGAATGTGGAAGCAGGCATGAATGACATGGTTGTTCTGCCCCTGGTGCTGGTCCTGAGCGCCGTGCTGGCGTCGGCCAGCCGGAACGCGCTGGAGTGGGTCATCTTCCTGGCGGAACTGCTGCTGCTCAGCCCGCTGGTGGGGCTGCTGATCGGCGGCCTTGGCGCGTGGCTGATGGGCAAGATAGATGCGCGCCTGAGTGTCCCCCGCGAATACCAGGCGCTCTACGGGCTGGGCCTGGTGCTGGCTGCCTATGTCGCTGCCCAGGGTGCTGGCGGTGATGGTTTCCTGGCGGCCTTTGCCGCCGGCCTGGCCGTCGCCATATTTGATGTCACGCTCTGTGATTGCTTTATGGATTATGGCGACGTGAGCGCCGAGATGGCAATGCTGTTGGCCTTTATCCTCTTTGGCATCGTCCTCTCATCGCTGCTCCCCCTGGCGCCGCTGCTCCCCTCGCTTGTGCTGGCAGGCGTGTTGATCCTGCTGATCCGCCCGCTGGCCGTCGGGCTGATCCTGCGGCGGGCCAGGATGAGCCGGGCGGCGCGTGCCTTTATCGGCTGGTTTGGGCCGCGCGGCCTCAGCGCGCTCTTGCTGGCCCTGCTCGTCGTTGAGATAGGACCGCCGCAAGGGCAGGTTCTCCTGGCGATTACCGGGGTGGTTGTGCTGGTCTCTGTCATCGTGCATGGCGTCACGGCCACGCCCCTCTCCAACTGGTATGCGCGGCGTATGGAGCGGGCACGCCAGACGTTGCCAGAAGAGCGCGAGGGCGCGGCGGCTGGCCTCTTTGAAGCTGAGGCTTCAGAGGTGCCCCGCATTGCGCCGGAGGAACTGGCCGCGCAGCTGGCCGGGCCACGCCCGCCCGTCGTGCTGGATGTGCGCGCCCGCGCCGCCTATGATGAGGACGACACGCAGATTCCTGGCAGCGTTCGCGTGCTGCCGGACCAGATTGGGGATTGGGCCGCCCAGCATACGCCTACGCGCCCCGTCGTGGCGTATTGTACTTGAAGGGACGAAGCGACGAGTGCCCGTGCGGCACGCCAGTTACGCGCTCGCGGCTACGAGACAGCCGCCCTCGAAGGCGGCTACGCCGCCTGGCGCGCTCGCTATCCGGTGGAACCCAAAGGTGCGGTGGCTGCCTGAATTGTCCTGCTGAATGCTGACGTTGTTCCTGCACCAAAAGTATGCTATGCTTCAGGCAAGAGCGTGGAATGTGGGTGCTATTCCCCCCTTTTGAGCAGGAGAGCCAGGAATCTTATGGCAATCAAAGAGCCGCAGCCAGCAAGGGCGCGCGGCCAGGCGGCAAGCCAGACGCCGCATCCTCCCCCTGAACGCATTGTCCAGCCTATCTTTATGTCTCGCTCGCCCCGACGGGGGCTGCGACTGGGCAGCCTGCGCACCGGCCTCGGCTTCCCAGGTGGCCTGGCGCGTGGGCTGATCGGCGCTGTGGCCGGCATCGTTGGCGTAGCGCTGGTGACGCTCCTCATTGGCTTCATTATGAGCGTCACCCACGTCAAGAACCTCTCGATCATCTACCTGCTGGTGGTTCTCTGGCTGGCCGTCTCCTTTGGGCGCGGGCCAGCTATTCTGGCCTCGTTTCTGGCCTTCCTGGCAAATGATTTCTTCTTTATCCCGCCGGTCCATCGCTTTACAGTGGATGACCCGGCGGAGTGGGTTTCGCTGCTGGCCCTGCTGGCAACGGCGCTGGTGATCGGCCAGTTGGCCGCCACCGTGCAGGCGCACGCCCGCGAATCGCAAGCCAGCCAGCAGCGCATGGCGCGCCTCTACGCGCTGGCGCAGATGGTCGCCGCCTCAAGCGACGAGGAGCAGTTGCTGCAAGTATTGGTGCAGCGCGTGGTGCAGGTTTTTGCCTCTAGCGGTGTGGCAGCGGCGGCGCTGTTTCTGCCCAATGCCGAGCGCCAGCTTGTTTCCCGCGCTGCGTCTCCGGCAGCGGGTGCCGCGCTGGACGCGCTCAGCCTGGAGGGCCGCGAGCAAGGCGCGATGGCAACCTGGGCCTTGCAGCAGGGTGCGCCGGTGGGCGTCAATGTGACCACGCGCCAGCCACGCGAGCCAGGGCAGCAGAGCGTCTATTATTTCCCACTCTGGAGCGGGCATCGCGTGATTGGCGTGCTGGGCATCGCCGGCGCGCCCGAAACGCGCCGCCTGGTGACGCGCCTGCCCACACTGCCCGCCGTCTCCTCACCTATCGTCACGCCGCAGCCATCGATTGACCCACAGGCCGAACTCTTCGCCGCCTTTTGCGGCCAGATCGCCCTGGCGGTGGAACGTGACGCTCTGCGCCAGCAGGCCATTCACGCCGAGGCGCTGCGCGAGGGAGATCGCCTCAAGCATGTCCTGCTCACCTCGGTGACACATGATCTACGCACGCCGCTGGCCTCGATCAAGGCCGCCACCACCAGCCTGCTGGAGCCGAGCATGACCTGGCACGCCGAGGATCGCCGCGAGTTTATCGAATCGATTGATGCCAGCGTGGACCGGCTGACCCATCTGGTCAGAAACGTGCTGGACCTCTCGCGCCTGGAATCTGGCGCGGCGGCCCCGGAGAAGGACTGGTATCTGATCGGCGAGGTGATCGATACCGCGATCAGCCAGCTAGAACAGGCCGGCCAGTGCAAGGGCCGCCAGGTGCAGGTGGATGCCCCGGAGACGCTGCCGCTGGTGCCGCTCGACCATGACCAGATCGAGCGCGTGCTGATCAATCTGCTGGAAAACGCGCTCAAATATTCGCCGCCGGAAAGCGTGGTGCGCGTGCAGGCGCGGGTCGTCGGCACGCCGCCGGAGCTAGAGGTGCGCGTGATCGATCAGGGCATTGGCATCCCGGCGGATGAACTCGAAGTGATTTTCGACAAATTCTATCGCGGGCGCCAGTCGCCGCTGCCCTGGGCCAGCACCGGCGCGCCGGCTGGCACCGGCCTGGGTCTGGCGATCTGCGCCAACATCATTCAGGCGCATGACGGCCACCTCTGGGCCGAGAGCCGGCCCGGCCAGGGAGCCACCTTTATCTTTACCCTGCCACTGCCGGCAGACCGCCCGCAGGGCGCGCTGCCAGAACTGAGCCTGGCCGGTCAGGTGACACCCGGAGGGACTGAATGATGTCTCAGCAGGACGAGCGCCTGGCAGCTACTTCCCCAGAGCAGCCGGGGGCGGAAGACGCCGCGCAGGCTCCGCCGCGTGGCGCGGGCGGCGTGCGCGTGCTGGTCATCGACGATGAGCCGGAGATTCGCCGTGCCGTGCGCACCGGCCTGGCCGGCGCCAACTTTGTCGTCGAGTGGGCGCCAACCGGCGCGCAGGGTATGGAACTGGTGGCGCGCTGGCACCCCGATGTCGTCATCCTGGACCTCTCGCTGCCCGATATGGATGGCGTCGAGGTCTGCCGCCAGTTGCGCGGCTGGTCCTCAGTACCGATTATCGTCCTCTCGGTGCGCGCCAGCGATCAGGATAAGATTACCGCGCTGGAACTGGGCGCGGATGATTATCTGACCAAGCCCTTTAGCATGGCCGAACTGATCGCCCGGCTGCGCGTGGCGCTGCGCCATGCCGCGCAGTCCAGTGGTGGCACACGCAGCGATGCGCAGTTCCAGAGCGGCGGGCTGGCGCTCGACTTCGAGCGCCGCCGCGTCACCGTCGATGGCAACGAGGTGCGCCTGACCCCCACCGAATACGAGGTACTCAAATATCTGGCGATCAACGCCGGCAAGGTCGTCACGCACCGCACCCTGCTGCGCGCCGTCTGGGGGCCGCATTACGAGGATGAAGCGCACTATCTGCGCGTCTTCGTCGGCCAACTGCGCCGCAAGATCGAGCCAGACCCTAGCCGCCCGCGCTACCTGCTCACCGAGCCAGGCATCGGCTACCGCCTGCAAATCATCGGCT
>CAZFWN010000263.1:0-2257 GCA_964522745.1 uncultured Ktedonobacterales bacterium | reverse complement strand
GGCGAGAGGGAGACGATCAGGTGCCTGACGCCAACCTGAGCAATGGCCCGCAGTTGCTCCGCGATTTCTTCAGGTGAGCCAGTAATCTCCTCGTCGCCCGGTGTGGGCTGCTGCCCTGGGGAGAGCAGGCGCAACACCACGCCTGCCGTCAGATCAAGCGTTGCCAGGTCGCGCCCCACTGCCCGGCAGGCTTCCAGCAGTTTGGAGTATTCCTGGGCGAGCCGCTCAACAGGCGGAAGCCAGGAGTAATTCCAGCCGTCGGCGTAGCGCGCCGTCAGTTCCAGCATACGCGGACGGAAGGCGCCGATCCAGATCGGCGGGCCAGTGCGCGACGGCCCGCGCGGACGCAGCACAGTATCGCGCGCCTGATAGTAGTGGCCGGCAACGTCTACCTGCCCCTCGCGCAGCAGTGGGACGATGATCTTGAGCGCCTCCTCGAAGCGGCCAGCCAGATGATCGAAGGGAAAGCCAAAGGCGGCGTACTCTGGCTCGTGCCAGCCCGCGCCGAGTCCCAGGATAAAGCGGCCATTACTGATCTCATCCAGGCTATCGGCCATCTTTGCCAGCAGCGCCGGGCTGCGAAACGAGGTGCAGGCCACCAGCGTGCCAAGCTGGATGCGGCTGGTAACGGCGGCCAGCCCGCTGAGAAACGTAAATGCTTCCCAGCAGCCTTTCTCCTCTTCATTGGGATAGCGGATCAGCAGGTGGTCAGCAAGCCAGAGGGAGTCGAAGCCGATCTGCTCTGCCGCCTGCGCCATCGCTTGCAGGTCACGAAAGCGGAGCGTTGGCCCGTCCCCTGGCACCAGATCAGTCTGGAGGAAGAGGCCAAGCTTCATCCGCCGTTCGGTAGCCTTGTGGGTCATATCATGGTCCTTTCTGATGTGTCGTCTCTCCGTATTCCAACTATAAGGGGCAAATAGGGGAGAAGCAGCCCTAATTCGGGGCGAATTGGAGAGGAGCAATACGCATGTCTCACCCGACGGTCCGCCTGCTTACCATGCTGGAACTGTTGCAGTCGCACCACCGCATCACCGGGGCAGCGCTGGCCGAGCGTCTCGAAATTGATGGGCGCACTGTGCGGCGCTATATTGCCATGCTGCAAGAGTGGGGTATCCCGGTCATGGCAGAGCGAGGCCGCTACGGCGCCTATCGGCTGATGCCCGCTTTAAGCTGCCCCCACTGATGTTGAGCGAGGATGAAGCCCTCGCGCTCACTCTAGGGCTGCTGGCGGCCCGGCGCCTGGGCCTGGCGCTGACCACCCCAGCCGTCGAGGGCGCGCTGGCGAAAGTCGAGCGCGTGCTTCCCGCGCCGCTGCGGGCGCGGGTGCAGGCCGTACAGGAGACCGTGCTGCTCGATCTGGCCCAGCCCATCGCGCTGCCACTCCAGGCCGTCGTCTTCACCCTCAGCGCGGCGGTCCAGCAGCAGCGGCGCGTCTGGCTGCGCTATCGCTCCGAGCAGGGCGAGCAGACCGAGCGAATGTTTGACCCCTATGGCATGGTCTACCGGGCTGGGCGCTGGTACGCCGCCGGCTACTGCCATCTGCGCCTGGCTCTGCGCGTCTTTCGGCTGGATCGCGTGCAGCAGGCGACCTTACAGGACGAGCCGTTTACCCGCCCGGCAGCGTTCGATCCCCTGGACTTTGTGCTGCGCAGTCTGGCATCCTGGCCCCACACCTGGCTGGTGCGCGTCGTGCTGAAGACGCCCATTGAGCAGGCGCGGCAGCTTGTTCCAGCCGCCGCCGCGACCCTGGAGGATACGCCGGATGGCGTCGAACTGAGTCTGTCTGTGGAAGACCTCGATTGGATGGCGCGCTTCCTCGTCCATCTGGGCATCCCGTTTGTCGTGCGCGAGCCGCCAGCCCTGCGCGCCGCCTTGCAGCGCCTGGCCGCAGAGATCGCCGCAGCCTCCTCCTTGTAGCGCGGGCCATGAGGCTAGCGGTTAAAACCGCGCCTAAGCGGCCCAGGGGCCGCGAAGTCCGCCTTCGCGGACTGGGTCTAAGCGAGCGCTCACGCCTGGAGCGCGGGCGTCCCGCCTGCCGTACCAACTGGCTCGCCTGGACTGCGCGCCCTTCAGCAGATGCGCTTGCCTGTAGCGCCGGCTTCCAGCCGGCTCGTACCACTTGGCCTGTCGCGCTGCTGGTCTTCAGCGGGGCCGTGCCCTGTGTAGCGCCGGCGTCCCGCGCCGGCCTGTTGCCTGTAGCGCGGGCGAGACGCCCGCGCTACAGGCAACACATGCGCCTTCGTCTTAGTCCGCGTAG
>CAZFWN010000262.1:5366-6777 GCA_964522745.1 uncultured Ktedonobacterales bacterium | reverse complement strand
GCCGGCAGGGATGCCGGCGGTACAGGCGGCGTTATCAACTTTTTTCGAGGGGTGGCCGCTTCGTGTTCGGGCAACTCTTGCCACAGCACGAAAGGAGCGCTCTTCCCATGACACACGCCCTGCCCCAACCCGACCCGCTGTCCCATTTCCCCTGGCCCGATCTGGACGCCCCCAACGACACGACCTTACAGACCAGCCTGATCCTCGCCATGCGCCCTGCCGTGCGCGAGACGCTGACCGCCGGTCTCTGGCGCGCCGCCCATCAGCGCCAGCGCGTCCGCAAGGGACTGCCGCGCCTCACCGCTCTGGAGCCGCAGGCGGCAGCCGACCTGCCGCTGCCCAGAGACCGGGCGCAGGGCGGGGTGATCCTCTCGGCGCTCTGCGATCTGCTAGAGTGGGCGCTAGAGGTGTTGGAACTGCCGACCCGCTGCTTTCAGCCGGAGGGGCGCCAGCGGATGTTGATGCTGGTCTTCAGCCGGCTCAGTTGGCTGGATGGGCTGGTGGTGCAAAGCTATGGGGCGGCGTGTTCCCTGCTGGTCTGGAATGCTGTCCTGGGCGCCCTGCTGCCGGAGTAGGGCATTACGGATGAGGTTGTTTGTTGACAGAAAAACCATTCTGTGGTAGAATAATTGATGTCAAGATGATACTGGAATGATTTGCCGCGTGTTAAAATGAGCAGAAGCGCTGATTGCTTCTCTGCTGAGCGGCGCGCACGATGGGCACTGTGGCCCCTCATCCCGGCATCCTTCAGGGTGCGCCAGGGTGAGGGGCTTTTTGTGTCCGCAACGAAAGGGGCACTTATGAGCCAGCAAAAACGTATCGCGCTGGTTGCCCACGATAATAAGAAGGCCGATCTGTTAGAGTGGGCCAGATTTAACCGACACCTCTTGCTCCAGCATGACCTCTGCGCTACCGGAACGACGGGCCAACTGCTGGAGGACGCGCTGGGCGTTTCCATCCTCAAACTCAAGAGCGGGCCGCTGGGCGGCGACCAGCAGATCGGCGCCAAGATCGCCGAGCAAGAGCTTGACCTGCTGATCTTCTTCTGGGATCCGCTTCAGCCGCAGCCGCACGATCCTGATGTCAAGGCGCTGCTGCGCATCGCTGTCGTCTGGAATATCCCCGTCGCCTGCAACCGGGCATCGGCAGATTTTATTATCTCTTCCCCGCTCATGTCCGGTCCCTATCGCGGGCTGGTGCCGCAGTATGGGCGGGAGGCGCCGGTGCTGGTCCCATTGGACTCAGATTTGGACTTCTTGCCTGACGCGAGCTAGGCAGGAAGAGCGCGGCAGGCACGACGCTGAAAGCGAGGAACAGGTGATGGATACACACAAAGACCGACGAACTACGCAGCGCCAGCATGTCCAGTGGCGCCTCTGGCGGCGCTGGATCGGCGCCAGCGCCGCTGGCG
>CAZFWN010000262.1:0-5266 GCA_964522745.1 uncultured Ktedonobacterales bacterium | reverse complement strand
GCTGGCGGCGTGAATGGGGCGCTGGTTGGGGGTCTGCAATGGCTGGCGCTGCGCCGACCCATTCAGCGGCTCTCTGGGTGGCAATGGATACTCGTCACGGCGCTTGGCAGCTTGCTGCCCTGGGCGCTGGTGCTGCGAGTAAGCGGCTCCCTCCACCTTGCGCAAGCGAATGATACAGGGCTGCTCGGTGGAATGCTGCTGATGGGGCTGCTGGCAGGAACGCTGCTTGGGGGCGCGCAGTGGCTCGCCCTCCGGCGTGTGCTGCATCAGGCCGCCTGGTGGCTGCCAGCCACGATTCTCGCCTGGCTCCTGGGGATGAGCGTCATGCTGGCCGGGGGGAGCCTGATTCAATCAGGGACTCCTGTTTGGACGCTGCTGCTGGTGAGCGGGGTCACGGGCCTCGTGCTAGGGAGTCTGCTCGGAGCTATCACGGGCCTGGCGCTGGTGGCGCTGCTGCGCCCACAGGTAGTGAGCCGCCACCAGAGGGTCAGCGCGCCGGCAGGGCGCATCGGCAGACTCACTCCCACGCAAGACCCCGCCGAGGCAAACGTGGTCAGGTTGACCGCCTCGCCGCGCTGGTAGCTGCTCTCATCTGGTGCCGTCGATGTCTGATACGCAGCCAGGCACGCCTTAGGTGCGTGTTTCAACGGCTGCCAGGAATGGCGCTCCCTGGGGGCTGGCCGGCGGCACTGGCAGGCGCAGCGTGAAGGTAGCACCCTCGCCGGGAACGCCGCTGCTTTCAACCGAGATGGAGCCACCCATCGCCTCAGCAAAGACGCGGCAGAGATAGAGGCCCAGGCCGGTGCCATGTACGGTGCTGGCAATGTCGCGGGGCAGGCGCACAAAGCGCCGGAAGAGCAGCGCCTTTTGCTCTGGCGGGATGCCTAATCCCTGGTCTTGCACCGTGAGTTCAACCATCGACGGCGCGCTGCTCCTGCCCCCTATCAAGCGAGAGCCTCTCTCTGTTATGCTGCGCGCTCGGATGATGACGGGCGTATCCGCCGGCGAATACTTGATCGCATTGCTCATCAGATTGGTCAAGATTTGCTGCACCCGCACCCGCTCGCCCCAGACGATCAGATCGCTGGGGACCGAGATGGCAATCAGCCGCGAGGCCGGGTCGGCTTCGCGGGGATCGATCAGCGTCAAAGCAGTCTGCGTGACCGTCTGAAGATTGACCGCCTCTGGCGTAAAGTCGCTGGCCTCCTGGTCAATGCGCCGCGTATCCAGAATGCTCTGCACCAGATAGACCAGATTCTCGCACGAACGGTTCGCGCGGGCGAGCATCTCCTGGCGCTTTTCCTGCGGAGCCTGCACCCTGGCGTCTGTCAGCAGCGTCAGGTAGCCCTTCATGGTCATCAGCGGCGTGCGCAGTTCGTGGTTCACGCTGGTAATAAACTGATCTTTCAAGGCGTCTAACTGCTCGGCGCGCTCGGTGGCAATGCGCGCATCAACGAGATCACGCGCGATGAAGACCTGGCGTGTAATGATCAGGACGACTACCACAATCACCAGGATCGCCAGCGGCAGCGCCGCGCCCGCCAGCGGCTTGCTCAAGCTGTAGATGAGCAGGCCAAACAATAGCCCAACGGGAGTGATCAGGACGATAAGTTGGCCCACCCATTCAACGCGCTTTGGCAGGAGGCTGAGGCGGCTGGCGAGTCGATCCAACAACATCAACAGAGGAGGGCCAGATGTACCGCCAGACAGCAGCAGCGAGAGCGGCGCCAGGCCAACCAGAAACGCCCCGGCAATCCAGATGGGTTCCGCGAGGGGCAAGCCAGCCGATGGGGTGTGAAGAGAAGGCAGGGCAAGCAAGCTCAGGTTGGCATCACCGTAGGCAAAGAACACTGCTGTGCCGATCAGCCAGAGCAGAACCGGGCGATAGGGCTGCTGGACGCCGCGCGCCAGCAAGACGATGAAGGCCAGCCCGGCGGCTGCATCGATCACCGGAACCACAATGACGCCGTAGTCCACAGCCAGGCCGGCGGCCAGAAGCGGGGCCACCACCAGCACCAGGCCAAGCCCCAGCAGCGCCCCCACAATGATGCAAACCTCTAGCAGCACATAGATCAACTTGAGGCCGGTGGTCTGGACTGCCGGAAGCACGAGTACCCCTGTCGCCCCCAGCACATAGAATGGCGAGAACAAGGCAGCAGTCAGGCCCGGACTGGGCGCGCTCTGCTGGGTGAGCAAGAGGAAGAGGAGGATCGCTTGCGCGATCACAAAGCCAACCACCCCCAGCGTAATACAATCCCATGCCCGTCGCTCGCGCCCAGGCGCGGCGCGCCTGCTCATCCAGAAGCAGCAGATCGCGGCAAAAAGCATGCTCAGCAGCCGGCCAAGCCTGGCGATCCCTCCTTGAAGGGCCGGCGGTGTGACCGCCAGCAGGACAGCAACCAGCACAACCACAGTAAACAGGATGCTTGCAGCAAGCATCCAGAACCGGACGCCACGCGATCCAGCCATTGTGAAAATTCTCCCTTTTTATCAAGCTGCCTCTACGGAGTGTGGCGCCCATTATACTTCATAGCAGGCGAAGTACCCAACCTCTGTTCGCTCGTATGCCCCAATTTTCCTATTGGCGCTGGTTCTTGAGACCCTGCTGACCCAGAGAGACTATAATGGCTGAATATCATGGTGAGCAAAGAGCCATCAAGTAAGACAAGAGGTGCGCATGTCAGAAATCGGCAACCCCCCCGCTACTGTCCTGATTGTTGACGATGACCCAGACCTGCTGCAACTGCTCACCGATGGGCTGGAATTGCTCGGCAATTTCACAGTGGTGAGCGCCACAGATGGCATCCAGGCGCTGGAGCGATTCTACGAGACGCGCCCGGATTGCATGGTGATCGATGTGAAAATGCCGGGGCTGAATGGCTATCAACTGGTGCGCGCGCTGCGCGGCGATCCTGACTCAGCCGCCACCCCGCTGATTATCTTGAGCGCGCTGGCCCAGGATCAGCAGCAGTTTGCTGGCCTGGCGCTGGGCGCCGATGACTATCTTGTCAAACTGGTAGACATCCAGGATGTAGTCGCTGCGGTGCAGCGCGCCGTGCTGATCGACCCAGATGAGCGGCAAAGACGCATGCAAGCCTTATTAGACCAGCTTGCGGCAGAAGAGGAAGAACAGGAAACCGGCGGTTAAAGCCGCGTCTAAGCATAGCCCATATTTATACTCTTGTAAGGTTTCTCTGGTATAGTATCCAGAGGGAGCAAGGGTGTTGGCATTTTAAGCTGATAAAGGGCAAGAGCCATGCAGGCAGGACCATCGATCAGACAGCGGCGCATTCTAGTCGTGGACGATGAGACCAGCATCCGCGAGGTATTGACGCGCTATCTGGAGCGCGAAGGCTACCGCGTGGAGGTGGCCGCCGACGGCCAGAGCGCGCTGCTGGCCGCCGCCACCTCCACGCCCGACCTGATTGTGCTGGATCTGATGCTGCCAGGCATCGACGGCCTGGAGGTCTGCCGGCGGCTGCGCAGCCAGAGCGCCGTGCCGATCATCATGCTGACCGCCCGCGATGAGGAGGCCGACAAATTGATCGGCTTCACCACCGGCGCGGATGACTATCTTACCAAACCCTTTAGCCCGGCAGAGCTGGTGCTGCGCGTCAAGGCCGTGCTGCGGCGCGCCGACGCGACGGCGGCTCCTGCGCAGGCCCAGGACGATACGCTGCATTTCGGGGAGTTCGTCATCTCCCCGGCCTTTCGGCGGGTCGAGGTGGCCGGGCGAGCGGTGGAACTGACGGCCAAAGAATTCGATATGCTGCTGCTGCTGGTACGCCATCCGGGCCAGGTCTTCAGCCGCAGCCAGTTGCTCGACCACATCTGGGACTATGATTACTACGGCGATAGCAGCACCGTGACCGTCCATATCAGCCGGCTGCGCGAGAAGCTCGAACCCGATCCCGCGCATCCGCGCTATATTAAAACCGTCTGGGGCGTCGGCTATAAATTTGAGGGGTGATCCCCTGGCAGAAAGCGAGCCATCTATGCAGATCAGCAGTCAGATGCAACCAATCAGGGAACGCAGCTTCAGGCGCGCCGGGCTGCTGAGCGTGATTGCGCGCTGGCTGCTGCTGCTGGCGCTGGCCGTCGGGCTGGCGGCGGGTGGAGCAGCGCTGGCGCTGCACGTCAGCAAAGACGATCTGATGCAGATCACGCTCTTTCTGCTGATCAGCGGCAGTGCTTCGGTGCTGCTTGGTCTGGCCGCGCTGCTGCTGCTGCGTTCCTGGCCCTGGGGCAACCTGCGCCTCAAGCTGGCGCTGCCGCCGCTGGTGGCCGCGCTGGTCATCTCCGTCAACGTCTATCTGACCGCGCAGATGATGTTTATCGCCACCCAGGATGCCGCCATGCTCTTGCTGCTGCTGGCCTTTGGCTTCACGCTCTCGCTCGGTCTGGCCTCGGCGGTGGCCGACGCGCTGCTCAGCAAGATTCGCACGCTGGAGGTCGGGGCGCGTCATATCGCGCGCGGCGATTACGGCGCTCGCCTACCTTCCGGGCTGGTCGGAGAGCGCGACGAGCTTGGGCAACTGAGCAGCAACTTTAACCTGATGGCCGAGCGCGTGCAGCAATCTTTTGAGCGCCAGCGCGAGACCGAGCAATCGCAGCGTCACTTTATGGCCGCCACCTCGCATGATCTGCGCACCCCGCTGACGTCGATCCGCGCCATGATCGAGGCCATAGATGATGGCGTCGTCACCGACCCGGCGACCATCGCGCGCTATATTCATACCATCCGCGGCGAGGCCCAACACCTCAGCGCGTTGATCGATGATCTCTTTGAGCTTTCGCGGCTCGATGCCGGCGTGCTGGAACTGCGCCGCGATCTGGCCTCGCTGGATGATCTGGTCTCCGACAGCCTGGAGGTCATGCGCAGTGCCGCCGATCAAAAGGGCGTGGCGCTGATTGGCCGGGTCGAACACGACCTGCCGCTGGTGCGCGTGGATGTGCCGCGCATCCAGCGCGTCCTCTTTAATCTGATGCAAAATGCGATCCGGCACACGCCAGGCGGTGGCGCGGTGCTGATCCACGTTTCCTCGCTCAAGGATGGGCAGCGCGGCGTGCTGGTGGAGGTGATGGACAGCGGCCAGGGCATCCAGGCCAGCGACCTGCCGCATATCTTTGAGCGCTTCTATCGCGGCGAACCCTCGCGCAGCCGCGAACCCGATCAGCACAACACCGCGCATGCCGGGCTGGGCCTGACCATCGCTCGCGCCCTGGTGGAAAAGCACGGCGGCCAGATCAGCGCGCACTCGCCCTG
>CAZFWN010000261.1:0-6839 GCA_964522745.1 uncultured Ktedonobacterales bacterium | reverse complement strand
AGGATATACAGCGTCGTGAGCAGCGGCGTGAAGATGGCCACGATGGCGAGCACCAGGAACACCACGGGGTTCGCGCTGACCACCCAGCTCAACCGCTGGCGCTGGTGCCGCGTGGTCTCGGCTTTGAGCAAGAAGGATCCTTGCGCGTGGCGCGCCTGATGTCGCTTGGTGTACTGCCAAAGGCCCCATAAGACGCCCGCGGTGACCAGTTGATAGGCACTAAAGATCAGGCTGTACCGACTCTCGTGCATATGGCTAGTATACAGGCGAGCGGGAATGAACGCCAGAATCATCAGGAGTAAGAAGGCGAAATTCCAGAGCAGCAGCGTCGCATTCAGTCTACGGACCAGATGGAAGATACGATAGTGCAGGAGCCAATAGATCCCCAGGATGAGAAAACTGAACACGTAGGTCCCCAGCAGGCTCACGTTTTCCGCCGCTTTCGCGGTTGGATCGATCTGGGCGACGGTGATGGTGATGGCAATGGCAAAGACCGCGTCGCTAAAGAGCTGGAGGCGCGTGGTGTCCTCGCCGCCGGCCAGCAGATCCAGGTCATGCCGGTGGCGGCGGCGATACTGGGAGAGGCCGAGCCACCGAGCCCCCACGAACAGCAGGCACATCCCCAGGCTGACCAACCAGAAGTCAGGCAGGAGTAAAAAAGCGATAGTAAACGTCAGAAAACCGAGTAATTGAAAGACCAGCTTCCAGGTCAGGTAGACGCGCAGAGGGTGCGTTGGCGCCTGCTCTCCGAAGAGCGCGACTGGCCTGGCGCGCGCGCTCCACCATATGAGCAGTAAGGCGACATTCGCGCCAAACTGCGCGCCCAGAAAGAGCAGCGCTCCATAGCCGATGGTCAAGGGATCGGCTGAGGGATTATCGAGCTGGCCGCCGGAGCCGATGAAGATGAGCATGAACCCCACCGGGACGCAGACGATCATCGCCAGAAACAAGGAATTCAGCGCGATCAGCCACCCAGTGTTGCGCTTGAGATGATGAAACATCGTGTGGTGCGCGCTCCATAAATCAGCGATGAGCACAAAGCCGAAGAGGTACAACCCCAGTTCGAAGGCAAAGGCGCCTTTTTGGACTTGATCCAGATCCTTGGGCACCTTGAGCGGAATGGCAGCGATGGTGAGGGCAAAGGCGACAATGGCATCGCTAAAAATCAGGAGACGCTCGTTTTCACTCTCTTCTTGCTCTTCACGCTGTTTGACCAACTCGCCGCCTTTTTTGCCAATCCGAGCAGAATATTCTGCTCCATCGGTGGCTTTCACTGCCTGGTCGTCGCGTTTGGCTGCTTCGGTGCCGGCGACCGGCCCAAGTCTGGGAGTCATGCGTTTTGCTCCTTTGGTGGTAGCGAGATAGCAATCAGTATAGCACACCAACACCAATCCGAGGAAGAGCCTTTTTCCGGCTATTGAAAACACGTCAGGCGCCAGCTACAAAGGCCGCGCAGCGGTGCCTTCGCCGAGGCACGCGTGCCTCCTCAGTCACGGCACGATGCCGTGTGCCGTTTGCTTCACCGCTCCGCTCAGCTTCTCCCTGCTGGGTCTGGTGGCTTCCCTGCCTACCCATTCGCCTCCTGGGCAGAGCGAAAGCCATACCCTTGCGCCCACTGCTCGGCAAACAGCCGGGCCAACTCCTCCAGACTGAGCGCTGTCTGCTGGGCCATCTGCGGATTGGCCTGGGCCTCCAGCCAGCCTTCGCACGTCGCAAGCTGACCCAGCGCCGGCTGGGAGATGGGCGCCTCTGGCACTTCGCGGCTGGACTAAAGGGAGCCCCGCCCCCAGGCAAACACCAGCCAGGCGTCACGTCTCATTGTTGCACCTCCTGATGGTGCTTCCGGGCGGTGTCCAGCACCGCCGCACGCTCGTCGAGCAGCACTCCCGCGAGCGCTGTCCAGGTGACGAGCGAAGCGAGTCCCCGCAGGGCTTGACCTGGACAGCCTGAGCGAGCGGGGTGCTAGACTGGGACGAGCGCGGCGGGCAAAGCAAGGAGCGCACTGGTTGGGGGGCACGCTTTGGTGCAGGCGGTCTGCGGCGGTAAGGGCGATGGCTGCCTCAGCCATCGCCCTTACCATAGTATACAAACAGCCCTGGTTTGCGCCAGGGCTGTTTAACCGCTCTCACAAACACCACGCGCAGCACCTGCTCACGCGCCGCTATACTCATATGCGCCACTATCACACCCTGACCCGTAGGGGCGCGCCACGCCGCGCTGGTCATGGTCAGTGGTGATGGTGAGCGGTTTGTGTGTAGTTGGGTCAACGACTGGATTGCCTGTTACGGAATCAGTGATGGTGATCGTGATTTTGCAGTCATCCCCAGGCGGGATAGCATCAATCGCTGGATTGCCTGAGATGTTTATCAAAGCCAGGGTTTGGGTGAAGGCCGGCTTGCCGTTAGGCCCCTTGCTGTTTTGAAGATTGCTGCTGATGAACGAAAGGTCGGTTACGGCCTTGTCGGTGGCATGCTTGTGGTCGGGATCGGCAAAGAGCAGCGCGCTGGTAGCAAGGTGTTGAAAGAGATTGTAGCCCTCGGTGGTAAGGGTTCCCGTGATGTCTGGGCCGCTGTCACTCTGGTTCCCAACAACGATGCTGTTGCGCACCTGCACCTGTACATGCACTGGTGGTACTTCGTTGTCCGCTAAGGGGTCGGAGAATTCAGCAGCAGACATGCCGGCCCCATTGGCCGCCTTGTTCCCATAAATTGTGCTGAAGACAATATTCGCTGTAGTTGGAGTTTGATCGGTGAGTCCTGACGCAACGTAGCTACTGTATATCCCACCGCCCTTGGTCGCTGCACTGTTGCCAAAGAGGGTGCTGTTGACAAGTGTTAGCGCTCCAGAATTGTCGATAGCACCGCCTTCAAAGTCTGCTGTATTGCCAGAGATGGTGCTGTTGGAGACAATGAGGATTCCTGTCAGATTGTTGATACCGCCGCCGCCATCAGTTGTTGTATTGTCAGAGATGGTGCTGTTGGAGATAGTAACTGTCCCATTGCTGTTATCGATGCCACCGCCACCAAGGATGCCGTCGTTTGCTGCATTGCCGGCGATGGTGCTGTTGGAGATGATGAGCGTCCCATTGTTCTCATTATCGATACCGCCGCCTTCGCCCTCTACTGTATTGCTAGAGATGGTGCTGTTGGAGATAATGAGCGTCCCCCCATCGTTGTAGATGCCACCACCGTCTCCAGACACCACGTCATTGCTGGAGATAGTGCTTTCGGAGAGCGTGAGCGTTCCCGAATTGAGAATACCGCCGCCATGCGCGAGGTTGCCACTCTTATCAGGAGGCACAATAACGCCAGAGACGATGCTTTTGGAGAGGGTGAGCTTTCCGCTATTCTCGATTTGGACGTGGAAGGCCAAGCCTGAGATCGTCGCCGTGCTTTTGGCCGCCACAATCACGGCATATTTGTCGTTGGTGATGCTCACTTTATCCGCGCCCGGTCCAACAATGGTGACATCCCTGGAAATGCTCAGCGATTGGCGGAGGGTGATAGAGCCGCGCAGATCTGGCGCAAACGTGATCGTGCTGCCTTGTTTGGCATCCGTAACGTCCAGACGCAGCGAGCCTGGCCCGGTGTCATTGAGGTTCGAGACCAGATTTGGGTTAAGGGGAGGGTGGTAATTGAGTACAAAGTAGCCGCCAACTCCTGCTGTCACAAGAAAAATAAAGGTCAGAATACTGCTCAGTACCGTGGAGCGGGTCCGCTGCTTGACGCTGGCGGCAATGAAGGTCGTGACGGGTGGACCCGGAGGCGGTTTTTTCGTCACCCCTTCGCACTGCCACCGCTCGGCTTCTCTCAACTCCTTCCCACGCAGGGTCAGGCTGCGCTCTGGTTTGGTTTCCCAGCGCCGGGCGCGGGCCAGCAGCCGAGCAGACAGATGCCAGTAGTCGAGATCGGTCTCCAGCGCGAAGATCAACTGTTTAAACGCCACTGGAAACATGCTTTTCCGGGAGAAGTCAATCCAGTTCAAGGGTTGCAGCGGCTCAAAGACTGCCTGGGCATTGACCTCTCGACAGACCACCGGGATAATCCGCTTCTTGCCCTCGACCGCGCGCATCACTTCCTTCTGGCACACTTGAGAGCTCAGCGAATCGGGACTCATCACAAACACAAAGGTGCTGGCCGCGTCGATGCCCGCGTAGATGGCCTGCAAGAAATCTTCTGAGGGGAGAATATCGTGCCAATCCACCCAGACTTCGCGCTTTGTCTCTTTCAGGGCAGCGGAGAGATACTGGACAAACTCCTTATCCTTGCGGGAATAGGAGATGAAGACATCCGTGAATCCGGTGGGCGGGCCGCTTTCCTCGCCGGCCTGTGGCGGCACAGGCTGAGCAGGGAGATCAGGGTGTTGCATAGCATGCCTCCTTGACATCGTATTTGCTTGTCTGAGCATACTCTGCTGACATGCAGGCGTCAAGGGAGCGCAACTGCTCGACAAACAACCATGAACAAGATGGTAAGGGCGATGGCTGAGGCAGCCATCGCCCTTACCACTGGCGGCAGGGGCCTGGCCTTGGGGACCACTCCCACGCGCGAGCAGTGGAGCCGGGCACTAGCTCCGCTCCTTTTCGTGGGTGGGCGCGGCAGCGGGCGCGGCGTCCTGCCGCGCCGGGCGGGTCTGTTCGGGAGTGGAGGCAGGACGCCGAAACATGCCGCTCGCCGGGTGGGGTCCGTTCCCAGGATCAGCTCCGCCGCCACGCCACAGGCAGCGCTGATCACACGAACAAGAGGGCTGCCTGGTTTTCTCGCTGAAGCCGCTGCGGCGAGTAAAACCGTTGGGGCAAAAGCCGCGTACAGGGAATGCTTCATCAACCTGCCTATCTGTCCTCCCTTCGCACCTACGCTCTTGACACCTACTGGCAGAGGTACTGGCTCGGTATTATCTGCTTGACTTCTGCGCCCCTTTGGCTTAGAATATCTCCATCCATAGGAGCCAGGCTCCTATCCTATGCACCAATGCGCGGCTCCGGAGGAGTGCGATGCCTGATCATGTGGGCCACCACTTTGGCAACTACCGCTTGCTCCAACTCCTGGGCGAAGGCGGCTTTGCCGAGGTCTATCTGGGGGAACATATCCACCTGGGCAGCTACGCCGCCATTAAAGTCCTCCAGAACCGGTTGGGTCAGGACGACCAGGACCGCTTCCGGGCGGAAGCGCGCACCATCGTCCGCCTCAAACATCCCCACATTGTACGCCTGCTGGAGTTTGGCATTGAGGGGGGTACTCCGTTTCTGGTGATGGACTACGCCCCAGGCGGCACCCTGCGCCAGCACCACCCCAAGGGGCAGCCGGTGCCCCTGGCGACCCTCCTGCCCTCTGTGCGTCAGGTCTCCGGCGCCTTGCAGTACGCCCACGAGCAGAAGCTGATTCACCGCGACATCAAGCCGGAAAACCTGCTGCTGGGCGAGCGTGGGGAGGTGCTGCTCTCCGACTTTGGTATCGCCACGGTCGCCCACAGCTCACGCTACGAGCGCACCCAGGACGTGGCGGGCACGGTGGCGTACATGGCGCCCGAACAGATCAAGGGGCATCCGCGCCCGGCCAGCGATCAATATGCGCTGGGTGTAGTCGTCTACGAGTGGCTGAGCGGCTCGCGGCCCTTTCAAGGCTCCTTTGCTGAACTGGCCAGCCAACACCTCTTTGCCTCCCCACCCTCCCTGCGGGCGCAGGTGCCCATGCTCCCAGCGGCGGTGGAGCAGGTGGTGCTGACGGCTCTGGAGAAAGACCCGCAGCAGCGCTTTGCCAGTGTGCAGGCCTTTGCAACAGCGCTGGAGCAGGCTAGCTTGCTCATCTTGCCGACCCAGGTCCACCCGGAGAGGCCGCTGGCACCGCCCTCAGCGGGAGTACAGCTTGGTCCACCAGCACTTGCCTGGTCGTCGCAGCCCTTGCCGCCCGCCGAACTCCCGCCCACCCTGGCAGTGCCGCTGGAGCGGAGGCCCGCGGAGCTGCCACCGGCAACGGTCTCCCCTGAACCCGCGTCGCTGCCCCCATCACCGCTCTCGGCCCATGCCGAGCCACCAGCCCAGGCCAGTCCGCGTGGGATGGAGACCGTGCCACCTATCCTGGCTCCCACGCTGGTATCGGGACCACCGGCACAGACGGCACAGCCCCCGGTGGGAGCAACAGCACCTACGCCTCCCACGCTGCCGCCGCCAGCGTGGCGGCAGCCAGTCCTCGCCGCGCTGGTGGCCTCCCTGCTCCTGGTGGTGCTCGTCAGTGGCAGCTTGGGGGTGTGGGGGCTGACGGGGCACGGTCCCTGGGCGACGCTGGGGAAGCACCCCGCCACGGTCACGCCGCAAGCAGTGGCCACGGCCACCGCTCGACCGGGGGGGCGCATCACCACGTTTCCGCTCCCCACCAACCGCCTGCCCTATGGGATCACGGCGGGGCGGGATGGCAACCTCTGGTTTACCGCCTGTATCTCTGATTCAACGGGGTTCTGCACCAGCAGCAAGATTGGACGCATGACCCCGACAGGTCTGCTCACCGAGTTCTCGCTCCCCGATCCTGACAGCCAGCCCTATGGGATCACGGTCGGACCAGATACTAACGTCTGGTTTACGGAGCGAGGGTACAACCAGCTTGGGCGCATCACCCCGACGGGCATCCTCACCACCTTCCGGATTCCCTACGACAGCCTGCCGTTTGGGATCACGGCTGGACCAGATGGCAACCTCTGGTTTACCGAGGAAGGGAGTGAAAACAACATTGGGCGCCTGACTCCGACGGGCACCATCACCCAGTTTCTGTTCCCCTACAATAGCCTGCCCTATGGGATCACGGCGGGACCAGATGGCAACCTCTGGTTTACCGAGGAGAGCAGCG
>CAZFWN010000260.1:0-6951 GCA_964522745.1 uncultured Ktedonobacterales bacterium | reverse complement strand
GCGATGGGCGTGGTCCTCATCTGCTCCACCATCCCCATGCTGCTGTTGCTGCTTGTTGGGGGTGTAGTGGTGGATCGCCTGCCGCGGGTGCGATTGATGCTGGCCTCAGACCTCTCGCGTGGGGCGTTGGTCAGCCTGATCGCCTTCCTGGCCTTCCAACAGTCGCTCCAACTCTGGCAGATATTGGTGATGAGCGCCCTCTTTGGCGTCGTCCGCGCCTTTTTCTACCCCGCCTATACGGCCATCATCCCCGATCTGACGCCGGCTGAACTGCTGCCAAGCGCCAACTCGCTCAGAAGCATCAGCCTGGATGCGGCGCAGTTCATCGGTCCCGGCATTGGCGCGGGAATTATCGCGCTGGGCGGGACGCCGCTCGCCTTCGCTCTGGATGGCGCGTCCTTTCTCATTTCAGCGGCCTGCCTGGTGGCGCTCCCGCAGGCGCCAACGCCGCGCAAAACCGCTCCATCTGAAACAAACGTGCTTCAGGATGCCCGCAAAGGAATTGGCGCGGTGCTGCAATCGCCCTGGCTGTGGATCACCATTGTCATTGCCAGCTTCAGCACGATTTTCTTAGACGGCCCTGCCAGCGCCGTCCTGCCCTTGCTCGTGAAAGAACACTTTGGGGCGCAGGTTGGCATCTTTGCTCTGCTCACCTCGCTGTCCGCGCTCGGCTCCATCGGCGCGGCACTCTGGCTTGGGCAGTTCAAGCGGCTGCGCAGGCGCGGGCTGCTCACCTATGGCGCGTGGCTGGTCGCCAGTTTCATGCTGCCGGTGATGGGCTTGCCGCTCTCTGTCATCGTGGTGAGCCTTGCCATAGGTATCCAGGGCGCGGCGATTGCCGCCCTGGGCCTGGCCTGGACGAACACGCTGCAAGATGAAGCATTCGTCCCCTCGAATCTGCTGGGGCGCGTCTCAAGCATTGATATGCTGGTTTCCAGCGCGCTGGTGCCCATCGGCTATGGAGTGGCCGGCATTGCGGCAGATAGGCTGGGCGCCGGGCCGGTCTTTATCCTGGGCGGCGCCATCAGCGCGGGGATTATCGCGCTTGGGCTGCTGCACCCTGCCATTCGCGCAGTGGATTGAAGCCCGCCGAATAAATTCGGCGCTATGGGCCTTCGGCCAGGATGTCCCGGCGGGACAGACGTGCCAGTCCCGCCGGGACTTCGTGGCGCCACAGGCGCCTCTAGCGCCGATTTTAATCGGCGGATGGTCGGGCGAGCCGAGACCTAATCAAAAAAATCACCGTTCATCAATCGGCGGTCCTCTGCCCGCCTGGACACTACGCCATCGCGCCCGTCGTAGGTTGTCTGGGTTCTGCTGGTCCCGCCAACGAAGACACCCCGCCGGTGAAGGCAAGCACCAGCAAGGTAATGCCATAGACGATGGCGTAGATGCCAATCAGCCAGACGAGTGCTAGAATGCCGGCGACTGGCAGCACCAGCAGGAGTATCCCAAAAATGATCGATACCACTCCGCTCAGGATCAACAGCCACTCCCGGCCACCAGCTCTGCGCGCTCCGAACGCGGCGGCAATCTCCACGAAGCCTGTCACGATGGCCCAGGCAGCAATGATAAAGAGCAGCGCTCTAGCGGTGATAGCCGGCCAGCCAAGGGTCAGGATTCCGGCCAGGATGCCAAGCACCCCCTCGATCATCAACAGCCACCGGCGATTGCTGGTTTCGGCATTGATACCGGCCAGGATGCCAAAGACACCAGCGGCGATCAAAAAGATCCCGAACAAGATCAGCAGAACTCTCAGCGTAAGCACCGGCCAGATCCACACGATAAACCCAAACACGATGGCCGCAAACCCGCGTAGCCCCAGCGCCCACCGTGTCCCTCTAGGCAACGGACCCGTCTGGATGCCAGTGCTGGTCGCCCAAAAACTTCCCATGCGTTTCTCCTTCCGTGCGTGATAAACTCTCTAGAACTGCGCTCCCTCTCTGCGCCCACGAATGGGCGAGGAGAGCGTGCCCGGAGTCTTGCAGGATAGAGACCCACTGGGGAGCTTCCCGACTCGCTATTTTAGGGACTTTGTTAGCATCGATACCGGCGGGGCCGCTCAGATCAGCGCTTCCAGGTGGCGGCTTCAATGGCCGACATCTTGCCCTTGTTCAGCATCGCCAGCTTCAGCGCCGCCGCGTGCGCCGCGTCCTCTGCCGTGTTATCCAGCGCAGGCAGGGTGATCGGCCCGCCATAGCGATGCTCCAGCCCAACCTTAATCAGATAGTCGGTGAACCAGGGGTTCTTGGGCAGCACCGGCCCGTGTAGATAGGTGCCGTAGACATGCTGAGAGATGGCCCCCTCGAAGCCATCCTTGCCGTTATTGCCCCAGCCAGCCACGACCTTGCCCATCGGCTTCGCGTTCGGGCCGAGATAGGTGCGCCCGCTGTGGTTCTCAAAGCCTACCATGACCTGCTTCTGGCCGGTGAAATCGCAATCCATCGCCAGATGGGTCATAAAGCGCTCGTCGCCGCCCTCCGTTGTCAGGTCCAGCAGGCCAATGCCCGGCAGCGGGTCGCCCTTGAAGGGCTTATACTCGTGGCCCAGCAGTTGATAGGCCGCGCAGACGGCCAGCACGGCGCTGCCAGCTTCTACCGCCTCACGCAGCGAACTCGCCTTCTTCTGGATATCCCGCGAGGCCAGTTCCATCTCGCGGTCTGCGCCGCCATGCGACAAGATCAGATCATACTGGCTGAAATCGACCATCTCATCCACATCCACCTCGCGTACCTCGGTCTTGACGCCGCGCCAGTCGCAGCGGCGCTGAATGGCAAACAGGTTGCCCCGGTCCCCCGCCACGCTGAGCAGCGATGGGTACAAATGGCAGATGCGCAGGGTCATGTCTTTTAGCTCGGTCATAGCTCTTGCCTCCGCTTGAATAACTCTGTACTATCCTGGCCCTTGAAAGGCTGTCTTCCACCTGTAGCGCCGGCTTCCAGCCGGCTCGTACCAGTTCGGAAGCCGATCCTGCCGCCGGCGGAGCGAGCCGCTTCCAAGGACGCCCCCATCCAGCCCCACCCCTGCCGGCTGGAAGCCGGCGCTACAGGCGCTCACCGGCCACGCCAATATATAATCCTTGCCCGGTCAGCCCGACGGGGTCATAGGTCACCTCCAGCCCCGCGTCTCGAAACGCCGCTAGATAGTCCTCGTTGGTAAACAGCCCAAGCTCGTGGCGCTCGGTAAAATGCTCAATGCCCGCCGAAGTGGCAACCAGAAAGTGCTGATCAAGGATGGAGAGATTGCCCTCGCGCAAGCTGTACCACATGCGCACCGCCTTGAGGTCATCCCGCCTCATCACATCAGCCCCGAACAGCCCGGTCTGCCACTGCTGCGGTCTGTGCCAGGGTTCGACCAGCACCACCCCGCCCGGCGCGCTCTGCCGGCGCAGCGTCCTGAGCGTTTGCCGCAGGCGCTCCACCGTCTTGACATAGGCGATGGCGCTAAACAGGCAGATCACCGCATCGAACTGGCGCCCCAGGTCAAAGTCCGCCATATCGCCTTGATGCAAGGGCACATCTGGCACGCGCTGGCGGGCAAGCGCCAGCATGCTCTCCTCAATATCCAGCCCCTCAAGCGTGTAGTGTTCTCGTAGATAGGGAAGGTGGCCGCCCGTGCCGCAGGCCACATCCAGCAGCGCGCTGCCCAGCGAGCGCTTGTGCTGCTGGATCAGCACGTGAACCCGCTCCGCCTCGCCGGCATAGTCCTTAGTGCTGTAGAGCGCGTCGTAGATATAGGCGGAGCGAGTGAACATGGCGCCCTCTCGCTATTCTTCCCAGACGTGCGGCACCCAGCCACGATCAGTCATCGCCCGGCGCAGTTCCAGTGTCGGCGTGTAACCGGCGAAGATAAAGAGCGAGCCGCCCGGCCCGGCCTTGCGTAGTCCAGCCTCCAGCGCCGCCGTCCGGTCATGCAAAATCTCCAGCTTCTCTTCCGGCACGCCGGCGTATTTGAAGCGCATCGCCAGTTCTTCGGCCTTGAGGCCGCTGCACGTCACCGTCACCAGTTCGTGGGCGATCTCCTCAAGCTCCACATCCCAGAACCAGGCAAAGTCTTCGCCATCCACGACGGTATTGCTGGCCGCCACCAGCACATGCTTCTGGTCGGGCCAATCCTGGATAGTTTTCAAGATCGTGTTATACGAGGTCGGATTCTTGACAAACGAGAGATAAACCGTCTGATCTCCCGCCTTGATTGGCTCCAGCCGCCCAAAGGCCGGCTTGATGCGCGCCAGACCCTCGGCGGCTTTGCTCAGGTCCAGCCCCAGCGCGTAGGCGCCGGCCAGCGCGCCAGTCACGTTATAGACATTGTGGATGCCCAAGAGCGGCATGCTCAGCGAGACTTCGCCGGCGGGCGTGCGCACGGTCACGCCGGTTGGCCCCTGCGGCTTCATATCGGCGGCGACCAGCGCCACGTCCAGCTTAGGCCGGGCATAGCCGCAGTTGGGGCAGCGATAGGCGCCCAGGTGTGAGATATACACCGCGTCGTACTCAAAATAGCTTTGGCACTTCACGCAGCGCACGGTATCCGCCGCGTGTTCCGGCACCGTCCCGCCGAGGTCTTTGGCTTCCAGCCCAAAATACAGCCGGCGCGCCGCCATATCCGGCGCAAAGTTCGCCACCAGCGGATCGTCGGCATTGAGGACGACGGTGGCCGTTGAGGGCAGCCCGCGCAGCACGCGCTCCAGCGCGTTGGCAACCTTATACAGTTCGCCATAGCGGTCAAGCTGGTCGCGGAAAATATTATTGACGACGACAACATCCGGGTTGATTTCGGGGATCGCCAGCGGGAAGGTGCCCTCGTCCACCTCGATCACCAGCATATCGTCGTCGAGTTCGCCGCGCAGATTGGCGGCGTTGACGGCCACGCTGGTCACGCCTTGAAGCATATTGGCGCCGGTGCGGTTATAGGATACCTTGCGCTCGTTCGCCATACCGATAGCCGCCAGCATATTGCTGGTTGTCGTCTTGCCATTGCTGCCGGTGACGGCGATCTTCTTCGCTTTGCTGGCGCCAATCACCTTGCGCAGCACACCGGGATCGATAAAGCGGGCGATCATGCCGGGCAGGCTGGTGCCGCCGCCCCTCTTGAGCATGCGCCCGGTTGAGCCGGCCAGCTTGCCCATGCCCAGCGCCAGCGCCAGGCGCGGGCCGCCGGCAGCCGGCTGAGCTGCCGCTGTGGTCTTCTCATTCCCTGCGCCATCGCGGCGCGTCTCTTCAGTCTCCTGGGCCATATTCATCCTCTCAGCCGTCCAAAAATCCGGGCTGTTGAATTGCAACCGTTATGCCAATGATTTAGCACGAGTATAGCACGCTGGCCCAGCCCAGACAATGAGGTAGGGCACATTGCCTACGCAGTTCTGCGGATGACCTGCTGCTATGCTTTCCTTATAGTAGGGGCTGGGACATAATGGAGATGAGCGGGATGAATGCGTGGATGACTCCTGGATGCGCTCAGCCTGGAAAGGAGACCCCTCATTGGGTTCAGTCGGCCTTGAAGTTTTTATTATTCTGATCTTGACCCTGGCAAACGGCTTTCTCGCGGCCTCAGAGATGGCGCTTGTCTCGGCTCATCGCAGCCGCTTGCAGCAGCACGCCAACAAAGGCCGGCGCGCTGCCAGGCAGGCGCTAGACCTTGTAGAGCATCCAGATCGCTTTCTGGCAACCGTAGAGATCGGCATCACCCTCATCGATACGTTCACCGCCGCCTTTGGCGGCGCCAGCCTCAGCATCCCGCTCGCAGCGTGGCTCGGCACCTTCCCGGCGCTAAAGCCCTATGCCCCAACGCTCGCGCTCATCCTGGTGGTGGCTCCGCTTACCTATCTCTCGCTCGTGCTGGGCGAACTGGTTCCCAAGCGGCTGGCGCTCCAGCATGCCGAGGGCCTGGCTATGTTTGTAGCGCCCATCGTGAACACCGGCGCCCGGATGGCGCGGCCCCTTGTGGCCCTGCTCTCGGTCTCGGTCAACTTCATCCTGAGCCTGCTGGGCCAGGGGAAGGCCAGAGCAGCCACCATAACAGCGGAGGATATTGTCTATCTGGCACAAGAGGGCACAACCAGCGGAACGGTTGAGCGCGGAGAGGCCCAGTTGATCCGGCGCGTCTTCCAGTTCACTGACCGCCGGGTCCAAAGCATCATGACGCCGCGCAGCGAGATCGTGGCTGTCGAAGTGGACGCCTCGCTGGCAGATGTAGTGCAACTGCTGCGCACCTCCCAATATTCGCGCCTGCCGGTCTACGAGGAGACGCTTGATAACATCGTGGGCATCCTCCACGCCAAGGATGTGCTGCTGGCGCTGTCCGAGTCCCAGCCGCCGCCGATTCGCCAGTTGGTGCATCCAGCGCTCTACGCGCCCGAAAATCAGCACATCGATGACCTGCTCGCCACCTTCCGCCGGGGTGGGCATCTGGCGCTGGTGATCGACGAATACGGGCAGGTCAGCGGCCTGGTGACGCTAGAAGATGTGCTGGAAGAACTGGTGGGCGAGATTGCCGACGAGTATGATCTGCCCCAGGAACGCGACTTTGTGCAGCGCGAGGATGGAAGCTGGTTGGTCGATGGCAAGGTCTCGTATGAGGCCGCCCGGCAAGTCATCGGGCTGCCCCCCATCCCACAGGACGAACACGGCCTGTATAGCACGCTGGCCGGCTTGATCTTCGCTCGCCTGGGCAAGATTCCCAAGGTGGGCCAGCAGATAGAAGTGGACGGCTTCATCCTGGAAGTCGTCGATATGGACGAGCGGCGCATCGACAGGATTCTGGTACGCCCCCGCCAGCCAAAGGAACCAGCGCCGGCGCAGGCACAGTAATGCCAGAGAGCAGCGTGCTACCTGCCGGCGACACCTCCATCCGCCTTGGGGAGCAATAATATCGCTGGGGCTGCTCGCCCGCCTACCCCGCCGACCAGATATGCACCGTCTTATCACCACCAGCAGAAGCCAGGCGCGTGCCATC
>CAZFWN010000259.1:0-6952 GCA_964522745.1 uncultured Ktedonobacterales bacterium | reverse complement strand
GAAACACGGTGACCGCCCCTTCAATGGCCTGCTGGGGGCCGTGCAGCGGCGCGGCACTGACATTGAGTTCCCACTCGACGCCAGCGTCCCAGATCACATGCAGGTCTACGCTGTGAATCGTTTCCCCTGCCAGCGCGCGCCGCGCTGGCCGCTCCGCCAGGGGAAGCGGGGTGTCGTCCGCAGTGCAGAGACTGGCCCCGGCGACTTCGTGCATCAGCAGCGTGGCAATGGAGGTGCTGGTGGATGCGGCCATCTGCAGCGCCGCGCGGTTCTCGCGTATCAGTTCTCCCCGGCTATTATGAAGGGCGACACCATCGACCATGCTTTCAATGACCGCCTCCAATTCTTCCGCGCGAGCACGAGCCTGCTCAAAGAGCCGTGCATTCTCCAGCGCCACGCTGGCCTGGGCGGCCAGGCCCTTGAGCAAGGCTTCATGCTCAGCAGTGAATCGGTCGGGCTGGGTATGCCCCAGCAGCAGGCCACCTGGCATCGTCCCATCTCGCCCCAGGAGCGGCGCGCCCAGAAAGCTGCGCACCAGGGGATGGCCGCGCGGCTGCCCAATGGCGCGCGCGTCTTTGGTGGCATCGTCCACACGCACAAGACGGTGTTCCTGATAGATCGGGGCCAGGACGCCTTCACCGCCGAGCGGCATGCGGCGAAACATCGCTTCTTGCTGCGGCGTTAAGCCAGCGGCAGCGGCCAGATGGAACCGCTCGCTGCTGCCATCCTCCGGGCGGAGGGTGAAAGCGGCAAAGCCCGCGCCGGTCAGGTCGCGCGCTGTCTGGGCAATCAGCTGTAAGAGCCGTGCTTTGTCGAGTTCTGAACTGAGCGCGGCCCCCACCTGATTGAGCGCTTCCACATGCGCCCGCCGCTGGGCTTCCTGACGAAAGAGGGCGGCGTTCTCATTCGCCAGCACAGTTGCAGAGCGCTGTTGACGCGCCGCTAGATCGACGAGGGCCAGCACAAAGAGTGTGCCTCCCGTCAAGCTAAGCAACCTGGTAATACCATCACCGTTTGGCAGTCCGTGCCAGAAGCGTGGAGGCGTGAAGAAATACCACACCAGCAAGACCTCCCCAATAGTGGCGAGCAACCCCAGCCGCCAGCCCCAGCGATAGCCGATGAGGGCAACGATTGGCAGAAAGAACCAACCAGGGTTCACCAGGGAGACGACCCAGCGATCAATCGCCCAGCAGGCCGCGAGCGCAAGCGCCAGCCCCCCTATTGTCATCGCCGCTCCGGCAGCGGTGCTGGTAGGAAGCCAGGAAGCGAAGATGCCCAGATATTTTCCAGGCGCGCTCACAGAAAAGTGCTGGTGAGCAGGATCTAGCTTTGTATCAGGAGTCTTTGGGGCTGTAGCCTTCATGGACGCAGTTTCTCAAGACCTCTTTAGAGAGACATTCATCAAGGGGGTGAGAGGTCACGCAATAACGATGCGAACGTCCTTATTGTACGAGCAGGAAAGATATCAATGCAACTAGCGCCGCTCTCCTGCAAAGGGAAGTACCTAGAAAGGAGCCACTCTCGCCTGAGAGCAGCTCCTCTTAGTTTCTCTTGTTGATCGTCTTGAGAGGAAGAGCGCTCCTGCGTCTCCTATCCACCTCACTTGTCGTACTCGATTAAGGTAATCAACCCGCCCATCTCTTCCATCGTATCCCCTGGATTCATCACATGAGAGAGGATGTGGCAGTGGAACGGATAGATGCTCCCAGGTGCGGCCCAGGCATAGAAGACCAGATCGTAGCTTTCTCCTGGGGCAATGGCAATCGTATCCATCTTCTGCGGATTAGCGAGCATCTGCCCATCCTGGGCCACTTCCGTAAAGAAGTGGCCGTGCATGTGCATGGGATGAATCAGCTCGCCAATGTTAATCAAACGCACATGGATGGTCTGCCCATGCTTGACGTGCATCGGCTGGGTATCCGGGAAGCTCTTGCCGTTGATGACATAGTAGCCACCCAGTTCGCTGACCATTTGCAGATATTCCTGATCGGCCTGAATGGCAGTCGCCGCCTCCGGGGTGCCTGGCTTGGGATCGACGATAAAGGCGCCATATAGCCCGCCGGGCACCTGGGTCAGGTCGTCATAGTGCGAGTGATAGAAGTAGGTGCCCACGTTATCCAATGGGATAGTAAAGTCATAGGTGAAGCTCTCTCCTGGCTTGATGGGGTCTTGCCCCACACCTGGAACCCCATCTTCATTCGCCGGTATTTCCAGGCCGTGCCAGTGAATAGTCGTTCCCTCTGGGAAATGATTGGTGATCGTGATGCGCACATGATCGCCAGCCGTGACCCGGATGGTCGGCCCAGGCACGGCGCCATCCAACGTCCATGCCAGCACGCACGGCTTCCCATGTACTGGCTCCCACATGACCTGCTCAGCGGTAAAGTGGAACTCCTTGGCCCCATCAGCAGCAACCGTGTACTGCGCTGGCTGCGCACCATAGTTCTGCGTGGCGTTGGGGACATTGCCAGCGTTGGTCGTTGGATTCATCTGCATGCTGGTAGAACTGCTGGCATTGGTTGGAGTGGATTGACTTGATTTCACACCAACATTCACCAGGACAGTGAAGCCATAGCCCATCAGGCCCACGAACAGCACAAACACCAGAAGCGTCAAGCCGATAGGCCCATAAAGCCAGGTGAGCAACCGTTTCCCTGTGCCATGTGGCTGCTTATCCTCTCTACTGGCTAGCTGAGACTTGGGCACAACCGGCTCGACTGCTGGTTCTTTCTCTACTACTTGCTGGCTCATAAATAGTCGTTCCTCTCTAGTTAAGGGATTGCTCGATAGACGATACCGCTGCCGCTGGCTCAACCTGTATCTCATGGAACCGCACCAGTAACACCGGAGCTGCGCTCTGGCGCAGTACGCTCTGGGCCACGCTCCCCAGCAGGAACCGCCCTACTCCGTTGCGGCCATGCGACGCCATGACCACCAGTCCGGCGTTGTACCTTTGCAGACAATCTTCGATGAATCCGGCCACTGAGCCAACTCCACTCTCTGTCTGGACACGCAGTCCTCTGCGAGCCGCCTCCTGTTGTTTGCGATTGAGGTAGCTTTGAGTCCCTTCAAGCGCCCAGTCTTCAATATGGGGGATTACTGCTGGATCATAAAACACTCCTGAAGTGATGTATGGTCGTTCTGCCGCGCTCACGAGCAAGAGCGGGTTACCAAAGGTTGTTGCTAGCCCTTCCGCCAGCGGTAACACACATTCGGCCAGAAGCGAGCCATCCAGTGGAACAATGATGGGTGCAGTCGCATCCGTCATAAAACGAGGAAGCTGCGTCTCGGTCTCGCCGCTCTCTTCTCCCACACTCTTCAAGGCCAGGATGGGAGCCTGCGTATGTTCCAGCACGCCCATGGTGACACTGGGGTGCAGCAGGGTATCGGGCCAGGTGCGCGCGTGCGTGTTCATGACGATCAGATCAGCATGACGGAACTCCGCCTGATCGGCAATACCAAGGGCAGGCGCGTCATACGGGATGGCCGTGCGCACTGCAACCCCTGTTTTTCTGACGCGGTTGGCAACAGTGTCCAAATAGCGCTCGGTTTCACGCATGGCCTCAAGCTGTGCCGGGCCAGGATTGGCGCCAGGGAAAACATGCACCAGAATGGCGCGTACTAATAACAATCCGGCACCACAGCGCTCCGCCAGCGCTATGGCGGGAGCGAGCGCGCTTTCGGCGCGCGGTGAGCCATCGAGCGGGACGAGAATGCGCTGAAACATGAGGGGTCTCCTTTTTCTCACCCAGTGCGGGCGGTAGCAGTCCAAACAGGACATCCTTGCCTTTACGTACCCTGAGCATAGCGCTGCTCCATAACGCCTCCGGTTATCAAGCGTTACAAAACAGTGAACAACAGGGCGGAGTGTCGGGCTGATTATTTGTTACCGTTTTGTAACCATACGTTCCCTCCAGAGTGACCTGCCAGGCGTACACTCCACCCATACGAAAGAGCCGAGCATGAAAGAGAAACGCTCGCACGCTTTTTTAGGTATCGTGTCCTCAGCCAGGAATGTCCTGAGAGGGCGCACAAGGAGGGCTGTATGGCCTATCGGTTTCAGGTCAATGAGGGCGCCTGTATCAACTGTGGCATCTGCATGGATTTGTGTCCGGTGCGCTGCCTGGATATGACGCGCCCTCAGGGCCAGGCGGGCGCGCCGCCCACGCCCATTCCCTTTGGGGCCGCAGACGAACCAACGATGATGGCAACGCCGGTGCAGATTGCCACCTGCGTTGGTTGCCAGGTCTGTGCCCAGGAATGTCCAACACAAGCTATCACCATTGAGGCAGGGGTCCGCGAGGTCGTCTTTGCCGCGCCGCAAGGACCCATCGCGCATCCTCCAGAAGAGGAAGATGGAAAAGTTTGGTATCCGCTCCAGGCGTATACGGCGGTGGTCGCGGAAACACCAGGCGAGGCTCCGTATGATGGGCTGCTCCACTGGCAAGTGGCTCATACCATCGAACCCTGGCAAATCTGGCGGACCTGGCTGGGCGAGGCAAACCAGACGATCAAAGCTCCCTGCCAGGAAGCCTGCCCCGTTGGAACAAACGCGGGCTTGTATGTTGGCCTCATTGCCCAGGGGCGCTATGAGGAAGCGCTGGCGGTCGCCGCCGAGCCAAATCCCTTCCCAGTCATCTGCGGACGGGTCTGCACCGCACCCTGTGAGGACGCCTGCCGACGCGGCGAATTTGAGCAGCCCATTGCCATTCGTGACCTCAAGCGCTTCGCCTCCGATCATGGCTACGCCGGACGGCGCTTCCTCAAGCCACCCAAAGAGCGCTTTAGTGAGCGGGTTGCCATCGTTGGCTCCGGCCCAACCGGACTCAGCGCGGCGTACTACCTGGCGCGGCGTGGCTATCAGGTCACGATCTACGAGGCGATGCCGGTGGCCGGCGGGATGATGTCGATTGGCATCCCTGAATACCGGCTGCCAAGGGTGGAACTCAATCGAGACATCCAGGCGATTATCGACCTGGGCGTGGAGGTGCGCACCGATACCGCTATTGGCCGCGATGTCTCGCTGGACGAGCTGCGCCGGCAGTATCAGGCGGTGCTGATCGCGGTGGGCGCGCAGAAGAGCCAGCGGCTGGGGCTGGCCGGCGAAGATCGTCTGGAGGGCGTCGTTCCGGCCACGGGCTTCTTGAAGGACTTCAACCTGGGCGTCGAAACGAATCTGGCCGGGAAAGTGGTCGCGGTGGTTGGCGGCGGCAGCACCGCGATGGACGCGGCGCGCTCGGCCTGGCGCTCTGGGGCCCAGGCGGTGCATATCCTCTATCGGCGCATGCAGGCCGAGATGCCGGCGCAGAAAGAGGAAGTGCGCGCCGCCATCGAAGAAGGGCTGACGCTGCATGAACTGGTCGCACCAGTGGAACTCAAGAGCCAGAATGGCGCCCTCTCTGGCGTGGTGTGCCAGCGCATGCAACTGGGCGAGCCGGACGCAGCGGGCCGACGACGACCGGTGCCGGTGGAAGGCGCCACGTTTGAGTTAGCAGTAGATGTGATTCTGGTGGCGATTGGCGAAGCGCCTGATCCTTCCTTCTTGCCAGAGGGCACGCAGGTGGAGGTCGCCGCCTGGGGCGGATTGATGATTAACCCCAAAACGCTGGCGACGGGTCAGCCGGGCGTCTTTGCTGCTGGCGACGCGACCTATGGCCCGCGCTCGATCATTCACGCGGCGGCGCATGGCCGGCAGGCGGCGCGCTCCATCCACGCCTACCTGCGCGGATGGCCGCCAGAACAAATCGCTGAACTGCCGGAAGATGAGCTGCAGACGCCCTCCACCCTGCCCGATGGCGCCGTCGAAGTCTCTCTGGCACCAACGCCACGTGCCGAGATGCCGCTGCGTTCCGCCGACCACTCGCGCGACAAGTCAAGCGAGTTTGCGCTGGGTTTCACCGAAGTGCAAGCCCGCGCCGAAGCCCAGCGCTGCTTGCGCTGTGATTTGGCGTATCTGTGCCCAACCATCAAAGATACCAGCCGCGCGGGAAAGCAGGTGCCTGTGCTGGCGGTGACTCGAAACCACCCTGCAGAGTCGTGAAAAAGGCTGAGAAGGGTCAAGCAGACATATCTTGACCCTCAGCCCACTCAAGAAAGGGGTCTTATCTCATGAACGTCAACGACCTAACCAATGCGATTATCCAGGGAATCAATGCCGGCGGGGAGCAATTTCTCGAAGGCACCCTGGCGGCGGTGCTGCCTATTCTCTGGATCGCCATCCTGGCGCTGCACCTGGGGCGGCCCTACCTGCTGGGCATGATGAGCAAGTTTACCCTGCGCCTGGGCGCGGACCTGCTCTGGATGGTCTATGCGGGCGCCCGCGATTTCCTGATCGTCACTGGCTTTGTCATGAGCTTTATGTACTTCTTCCCTGATGTGGTCAATACCGATTCACTGCCCGTGACTGGTGGCCTGGCGGCAAGCTGCCTCTTCGCAGTGTTGCTGGTGAAGCTGGTGACCAAAGGCGATGACAACGATGCGCGCGTGTATACCATCAACTCCTTCCTGTTAGGGCTGGGAGCCGTGCTCTATCTGATTCCCTACGTGTTGGGCACGCAGGCCAACGCGGTCGCAGCAGGTGGCCTGCTCGACTGGTCGAACGGGCTGGTGAGCAACACCAACCCGGTGCTGGCGGCCTGGCTCTCACTGATTGCGACGGGTGTTGTTGCTCTCCTGGGCATTGCGGCAGTAGTCTACTCGCTGCGCGCTCCGGCCAGGCCTGCTGAGGAGCCAGCGGCTGCGTAAACAGCTGGGGAAAGATTCCTGGCATCCATGATGGTTCTGATGGAAGTGATTGCCTGCCGCCCTCAGGAATCCTGAGCAAGTGGCCCTGATACCAAAGGAGTTTTCACTATGTTCTTTGCTGCACTCTCACCCACTGATATTGCCAATGCGATTACCCAGGCGCTGGTGCAGGGCGGGTCGCAATGGCTGATCTTAAGTGTGGTCGCGT
>CAZFWN010000258.1:0-7078 GCA_964522745.1 uncultured Ktedonobacterales bacterium | reverse complement strand
TGGTGGCCGCCGGCCTGGCGGACCGCTGCGAGATTCAGGTGGCCTACGCCATCGGTATCGCCCGCCCGCTCTCTGTCTTCGTCGAGACCTTTGGCACCAACAAGGTCAGCAACGACGAGATCGAGAAGTTGATCCGCGAACACTTCGATCTGCGCCCGGCGGGCATCATCCAGGGTCTCGACCTGCGCCGGCCTATCTACCAGGCCACCGCCTCCTACGGCCACTTTGGTCGCACGGACATCGACGCCCCCTGGGAGCGGCTGGATAAAGTCGAAGACCTCAAACGCGCCGTCGGCGCCAGGTCCAGCATCGCTGCCAGCGCCGACTAAGACACCCGCTAGCGATGCGCACCGCGCCGGGAGGCAACTGGCCTCTCGGCGCGCTCTGCCTCTGCCAATGCGCCCGCCTCATCTGGGCACAGGCACATCCAATCCGCCAGACGAATCAGCCGAAAGATCTCCGCGTAATGTTCGCTTAACCCACAGGCCAGGACGGGCCGGCCAGCCGTGCGCTCTTGATCCAGCAGATACAACAGCAGGCCAATCCCGCCGCTGTTGATATACTCCACCCCACCAAAGTGCAGCAGCAGCACGTCTGGAGCCTGGCTTTTGGCCGTCTCATACGCGCGGTTCAGCATTTCCCCAGACTGAGCAGTGATCGTCCCACAGAGATCAATAATAGCAACTCCCGCTGTGTAGCGTACCTGATAGTGTCCTTGCTTCTCTGGCATGGCGCCCTCCTTCCTGGTAACACCGCAGGTGTTCCTGCTGTGAATCAGTATGAAGGAGGCTTCGCATGCTGCCTATATCATTTCCTTATCATTTCTTTGGCGACTTTCTTGATGTGCAAGCTTGCAACACGTGGTAATATAGGGAGAGGCTTTAGGAGCAGCAGAAGAGGGAGCCTGCGACATGAAGAAAGCAAAAGAGGCGGTTCCCAATCTACGCTTGAAGGAAGCGCGCGAACTGCGCGGCTGGTCACAGACGTATGTGGCCGAGCAGATCGGCGCGGATTTCTACTATCTCAGCCGCTGGGAGCGCGGCCACACCTTCCCCAGTCCCTACTATCGCAGCAAGCTCTGCGCCTTATTTGCGATGGATGCGAAGTCATTAGGGCTGCTGCCAGAGGCTCCAGACAAGCTTGAGGAGCATCCGGAAACACCCGCAGCCTCCCCACAAGAAGCCAGCGCGCCTGGAGCAGCAGCCGCTGTTGATGACCCGGCTATTCCTCCGCTTTCAGTGCAGACAGAACACCTGATCGGGCGCGACGCCCTGCTGCTGCAATTGCGCGCCTATCTGTGCGTGGAGAGCGCACCTGGTCTGGTGGCGCTCTATGGCTTACCCGGCGTTGGCAAAACGACGCTGGCCGCCGCGCTGGCCCATGATCGCGCTCTCCAGGAACACTTTCAGGGCGGCATTCTCTGGGCAGGGCTGGGGCCACATCCAGACATCATCAGCTTGCTGAGCCGCTGGGGAACGCTGCTGGGCGTGACCGAGCGCGAGAGCCAGAAGCTGCGCACCGCTGAGGCGTGGATACACCGGCTGCGCGAGGCGATTGGCAGCCGGCAGATGCTGCTGATCATTGATGATGCCTGGGAGGTCGATCACGCGCTGTCTTTCAAAGTCGGCGGTCCCCGCTGCGCCTATCTGGTGACGACTCGTTTCCCCGGCCTGGCGCTCCAACTTGGCGGAGGCGGAGCCACACAGGTCAAGGAACTGAGCGATCAGGAGAGCGTGCGCTTACTCGCTCGATTGGCCCCGCAGGTGGTCACCGATGAGCCAAAGAGCGCGCAAAGCCTGGTCCAGTCGGTTGGTGGACTCCCACTTGCGCTCACCCTGATGGGCAATTACCTGCGCTTGCAGACACACAGTGGGCAACCACGCCGGCTGCGCGCCGCCATTGATCGGCTGCGCAGCAGCGAAGCGCGGCTGCACCTGGCAGAGCAACAAACCGTGCTGGAGCGCTCGCCCGGCCTTCCGGCTGGGGAGGCGCTCTCCCTGCAAGCGGTGATTGAAGTAAGTGAGCAGCAACTCCCACCACAGGCGCGCGACGCCCTGCGGGCCTGCGCGGTCTTCCCGGCCAGGCCCAATAGCTTTTCGGAAGAGGCCGCGCTGGCGGTCTGCCAGGCGCCAGTCGAGATGCTCGATGCCCTGAGCGATGCCGGACTGCTGGAGAGTCATGGGCCTGGACGCTACACGCTGCACCAGACCATTGCCGATTATGCCAGGATGAAACTGAGCGATAGCACTGCTTACACACGCCTGGCGGTGTATTTTGCCGGGTACGTGGAGCAGCACCAGAAGGACTATGACCTGCTGGACATGGAACTGCCCAATGTGCTGGCTGCCCTGGAGGCAGCCTCGACATTCGGCCAGCAAGAGAGCTATGTTCGCGGCGTGAATGCCTTCTCACATTTCCTCTTTACCAGAGGGTTGCACGCGCATGAAGCGGGCGCGCATATTGAACAGGCGGTAGAGGCGGCGCGCAGCCTGCGCGATGATGCCCTTTTCGCCACTGCCTTGCTCCACCAGGGGCAATCCGCCTACAAGCGGGGCCAGTACGCCAGGGCCGAACAGTGCTGGCAGGAGGCGCGCGAACGAGCGAACGGAGTAGGAGAACCCAAACTGCTCAGCGAGATCCTGATGATGCTTGGCGAACTGGCCCGCTATCGCGTCTCTCACGCGCTGGCAGCAACGTACTTTCAGGAAAGCCTGGCCTTAGTGCGCCAGGCCAACGACCCCGAACTCATGAGTATAGTGCTGGCACACCTGGGCGCGGTCCTCAGCGACCAGGGGCGCTATACCGAGGCAGAAGCCCACTTCCAGGAGGCGCTGGCTCTCGCCCGGAGCAATGGAAATCGCTATGAAATGGCGAGGATGTACTTCAATTTATTGTCGGTTGCTCTCCTGCAAGGCGCCTACGCTCAGGCTGAAGCGTATGGGCAGGAAGCCCTGGCGCTGGGGCGGGACATCGGGGTTCTTGATGTGATTAGCGCTGTCCTGACCAACCTGGGAGGCACGGCGCTGGAACAGCAAGACTACGCGAAAGCTGAAGCCTATCTGGTCGAGGCGCTCGCCATTGCCCGCCGGCTTGGAAATGCACGGGTTATCAGCGCCGATCTGGCTTCGCTTGGAAATCTGGCAGTGCGTCAGGAACGCTATCAGCAGGCAGCAGACTACCTGCAAGAAGCCTTACAGGTAGCCCGGCAGGTTGAGGACATCTGGCTCTTGAGTACGGTACTCGTTGAAAGTGGCGAACTCTTTTTGAAGCAGCAGCGTGTTGATGAGGCATTCGCCGGTTTTCAGGAAGCCTTGACCATCTCCGCCCAGGGCAATCAGGATCTCGTTGCCTCGGCGCTTTACGGGCTGGCGCGTGTCGCGGCGGCGCGTGGAGAAACCGCCGCCGCCGCGCAGCAGGGCCAGGAGAGCCTGCGTCTCTTCGAGGCAATGGGCAACCGGACCAAAGACACCGTTCAAGCCTGGCTCCTGACCCTTCCTAGCAGCGATCATGATCCTCGCTAACACACGCATTGTCGCGTCTCCCTTGCCCACCCCTCGCGCGTGTAATAGATAGATACGGCACACACCTTGCTACTTCTCGATGCGGTTGGCAACGGAGCAACTTTTCTCACACATGGGCGCCTCTTTCGATGCCAGACAGAGGAGGAGCAATGCTATGCAACAACAGGGCGCGGCTGATCAGAGCGGGGGCAATCCCTGGCGGCGCGGCTGGCGAGAGCAGAAGAAGATGCTCGTGGTCGGGATCACGTTCATCTGCCTGGTTTCGCTGCTGGGGGCCGGCTTCTGGGTAGAGCGGCAGCACGCTACCGCAGCCGGCGCAACCGTTGTCACCAACGGGGCCACCCGTTGGGCAGATGATAACCGGACTACCACCCCTAATTTCCCTCTCTCGGCTCCCGACGCGCAGCAGCCGCTCGCGGTGGCCCCGCAGTTCCAATCCTATTACCAGCGGGCCAGTGGCGCGCTGAGCCTGGGCGCGCCGCTGACGGCGGCCTTCCCCGTCCGGCAGGGCTGGGTACAGTTTTTCACGACGGGCGCGCTGCTCCTGCCGGCAGCCCTGAACGGCCTGCGTGGCGGCGATGATCTGGACGCGCTGATCAGCACTGGCGTCATCGATCAGCAGAGCGGCGTGATCCGCCTGCCGCTGCTGCAAAGCTTGTTGACTGCCGGCAGTCTGGCTCTGGTTGGCGGTGTTGGCAGCTCCCTGACCTATGTTGATCTGCGCCAGGCGACCCAACCGGCCCACATGCTGCCCAACCCTGGCGCCAGCGCTCAAGGCGTGTTTGCACAGGGCGGCACGCGCAATGGAACGCCCATCGGCCATCTGATTCCCACGCCGTTCTGGCAGTATATCAACCGCTCCGATGTCTCGCCCGATGGCTGGCTAGAGGATGTGGGCCTGCCGCTGACCGAGGCGCTGCCCCTCACTACCGTCAGCCAGGGCGGCGAGCATCAACTGCTGGTGCAGGTCTTCTGGCGCCAGGCGTTGCTGCTGGACCGCAGCGCGCTCGATAGCAGCGGCCAGCCCCAGATTCAGCCGCTTGCTGTGGGGCTGGACTATCTGCGCACGCTCAGCCCGCCGCAGGTGACGCTGGGCGCGTATCGCATCATCTGGGCGCAGGGCGACACGGCCCTGCTGAATACGCCGCAGACCGGAGCAGCGGTGGCGCATGTCGGGCAAGACTTCCCGCTGACCCTGCTGGGCGACGCCACCTGGAGCAGCGGCGCGCTCTGGTATCATGTGGGCTGGTCCTCGCCCGGCATCAACGGCACTGGCTGGGCGCCGGCAGCCGCCACCAGCTTTGTCTCGCCTGGCAATGTCCCCGGCTGGGCCTCGTTTGACGCGCTTTCGCCCGACCTGGCGAACTATCTGGCCGGCATCGGTGGCAATGTGGACGCGGTGGTCTATGATGTGACCCGCCAGCGCTATTACACCTACAACGCCAGCGCGCAATTTATCATGGGCAGTTCGATCAAAGTGCCCACGATGCTGGCGCTGCTCAATCTGACCGAAAGTCAGGGACGCGAACCCAACGACAACGAGATGTATCTGCTAACGACCATGATTGAAAACTCTGATAATGATTCGGCGGCAGCGCTCTACTATGATGAACTTGGCCCCCCCGCGATCACCAGCTACCTGCAAAGCATCGGCATCACCGATATGGTCCCAGATTGCTGTGCCTTTGGCTATAGCCTGACCACGCCGCTGGCGATGGTCAACCTGCTGAGCATGCTCAACGCGGGCACCATTCTGACGGCAGAGGACCGCAATCTGGCGCTCTCGCTGATGAGCCAGATCGAGTCCGATCAGCAGGTGGGCGTGGGCGCCTCAGCGCCGCCCGGCGCGACCTGGGCGATGAAGGATGGCTGGCTGCCCGGCCCCGATGACCTCTGGGCTATGAACTCCTCCGGCATCATGACGCTGGGCAGCGAAACCTATATCATCTCCGTCTATACCCAGGAGCAGAACTCGCTCGACGACGGCCAGGCCATTGTGCAGCAGGTCTGCAACACGGTCGCCTCGCTGCTGCTCTAGTTTGATGCCCAGACGTTGACGCTTTTGGAATAGCCGCCGGAGCAGACCTGATTGCCATTCGGCGACCATGACACCGTCTTCACCGCCCCGGCTTGCGCCATCGTATCCCCGCTTTCAAGAGGCATCAGCCCATTACGAGACCCTCCTGCTCGCTTGCTGCTGACAGGTTGACCAGTGTAGGTGAAGACCTGGCCGCCGCCAGCGGCATCCCAGACCTGCGCCGTCCCATCACTGCCTCCAGAAGCGATCTGTTTTCCATTGGGCGACCAGCCGATGGTGTCTACCGCGCCTTTATGGCCCTTATAGGTGTAAAGCAGGGCGCCGGTGGTGGCGTTCCAGACATGCACGGTTTTATCATTGCTCGCCGAGGCGATGCGCGTGCCATCGGGCGACCAGAGCGCTTCCTGCACCGCTCCCGCGTGGCCTTTATAGGTGAGTACATGAGCGCCGGTGACCGCATCCCAAATCTGCACCGTTCGATCAGGGCCGGCGGAGGCGATGTATTTGCCAGTAGGCGACCAGGCGACGCTGGAAATCGGGGCAGCATGCCCCTTATAGGTGTAGACATGACCACCAGTGGTGGCGTCCCAGACCTGCGCCGTCGTATCCAGGCCCCCCGAAACGATGCGTTTACCATCGGGCGACCAGGCCAGATGCTGCACCGAGCCGGAATGTCCTTTATAGGTGTAGACATGGCCGCCGTTGGCAGCATTCCACACCTGCACGGTCTTATCATCCCCGCCTGAGGCGATCTGATTGCCGTTGGGCGCCCAGGCCAGATGCGCTACCGAGCCGCTGTGCCCCCGATAGGTGACCACCTGGCCGCCGTTGGCAGCGTTCCAGACCTGGACTGTCTTATCAGTGGCCCCGGAGGCAATGCGGTTAGCAGTGGGTGACCAAACCGCCGAATTGACGACACCGGCGTGACCGTGATAGACATAGAGGGTCGTGCCCTCTGGAGGCGGCTGCTGCACCAGGCGGTAGTAAGACAGCCTGGCCGCCGGAGATGCTCCATCCCTGCGGCCAAGGGCCAGGCCGAGTTTTCCACTCATGATCGCCAGCCCTCCTACGCCCAGCCCCATGACCACTGCGCGTCGTGAGATGCGCTCCCTGGGAGCATGTGTTGGCTGGAGGGGCTGGCTACAGGTGGCACACATAGTGGCCCCGGCTGGCAACGCCTGGCCGCACTGCGGGCAAAGTGACAATGACATGGCGACAAGATACTCCTCTCTGAAATAAATCGGCTTTTCGCTTCTTCAGAGAGCGTACCTGAAACGGGCGCGCCCGTCTGTAGCTATCGCTACACGAGGCAGCCTGCTGAGCATCATGTCTGTTTTGAATACCATCCTGGCGGTTTTTCTGCCAGGTGCGCGGGTGAGGAATGCCCAATCAAACAGCACAGGGCATCACCCACTGGCGGCCTTGAGGTCGCGCAGCAGGCGGGTGAACGCCTGCTGGTAGGGGTCATGCTCCTTCCAGGCGCAGAAGTCGCCGATGTGCCGCTCGCGGCGCAGGCTGG
>CAZFWN010000257.1:0-7081 GCA_964522745.1 uncultured Ktedonobacterales bacterium | reverse complement strand
GCTTCATCCTCTTGACAGGATGAGTTGTACATGCTACAGTCATCCGAGCGCGTAAGCGTCAGGGAAGAGCGTCTAGTTCCCCACTAGAAGAGGAAATACCGCCGGCTGTCTTCTGGCGGTGAGACAGGTATGCAACCCGATCAACCACTGCAATTTGGTCCAATCGACAATGATGAGCGCGCCAACACGGCGCCAGCTATCCAGGTGAGCGCGCCAGAGCCGCCAGGCTTTGACAGGCCACGCATCCTACTGGCGTCGCTCAAAAGCCGCCGAGGCATTCTCGGTATCACCGCTGCCGTCCTGGTGGTCGTGCTGGCCGGCATGGTCATCAAGAACCTCACCACGCACAGCGCGACCATCCCCTCAGGCTATAACGTCTACACCAGCCCGGATAAGAGCTTCAGCATCGCCTATCCGCCTGGCTGGCAGGTCAAAGAGGCCGCCGGTGGCACTGGCGCAGAGTTTGACGGTCCGGCCCATCAGGTGGTCATCGTCACTGACATCGGCAGCCAGACCGATGATCCGGCGCTGATCGATAGCTCCTTCTGCCAGGGCACAGATGGCAGCAGCGGCATGGGAGGCGCGCCCGGCGCGGCCAAAACGGTAAGCGTCGGCGGCCAAAACTGGACGCAGGAAGAATGCAATAACAGCGATAAGAGCGCGCACGCGGCGGTGGAAACGGTCACGTACCAGGGGGGCAGCTACCTCCTGACCTATGCCTCGCCCTCGTCAGCTTTTGCCAGCAACCGCAGCACCTTCTTCAGCCCGATGGAGGGCAGCTTCCAGTTCCTCAAATAAATCCTAAATTGCTCTGCCAACCACTCGCCGATTAAAATCGGCGCTACGGGCGCCCGTAGCGCCGATTTTAATCGGCGGAGCGCCGGCCTGCCCCCCTTGAAGTGGCTGCCATCCTACGCTACAATGGGTCTCATGTGAAGAGGATGTTTGGTCACATCATCGCTGTTGTCTGCGAGAGGAGCGAGGGATGGGCACTGCCTTTCCAAAGAAGCCACATTTTGGTAATTATGAGGTGGTCCGCCACCTGGGGCGCGGCGGATTCGCAGATGTCTACCTGGGCCAGCACGTTCACATGGGCCGCCTGGTTGCGATTAAGGTTCTCAGGGATACCCTGGACGGGCCAGGAGAGCGGGACAGATTTCTCCGCGAAGCGCAGCGGATCGCTGCCCTGCGCCACTCCAATATTGTCCATCTGCTGGACTATGGGCTACAACCACAGGAATCCTTCCTGCCCCAGCCAGACATCCCCTATCTCGTTATGGAATACGCGCCTAATGGCACTTTCGCGGATGCTTTTGCAGGCAAACCGCTGGACCCCATTGCTCTCGTGCCCTACGTCAAACAGATTGCCAGCGCCCTGCAATACGCGCACGATCAGGGGCTAATTCACCGCGACATTAAACCGGAGAATATCCTGCTGGGCCAATATTACGAGGCGCTGCTCAGTGATTTTGGCATTGCGGTTGGCGCGCGCAGCACGCAGCAAGAAAACCCGACCAGCATCACGATGAGCTATCGCTACACTGCCCCGGAGCAGCTTATGGGCAGTTCTCAGAAAGCCAGCGATCAATACGCGCTGGCAACCTGTCTCTACGAGTGGATGAGCGGCAATCTACCATTTGTAGCCGACAACGACAAACTGCTTGCCTGGCAAAAACTTAACCTGGCGCCCAGGCCGCTGCGCATCTGGGTGCCAACTATCTCGCCTGGGGTTGAGACCGTCATTCTCAAGGCGCTGGCAACCGACTACCAGGCGCGTTACCCCAGCGTCAGCGACTTTTTGCTGGCCTATGAGGAGTCCTGTCGGACAGGGTCAGCGCCGTCTGGAAATACCACCAGGCCATCGTCAGCGGCGCCTATCAAGCCGTCATCCGGCCCGCAGCCACCACCGGCCCCATCAGGGTATACCACGAAACCGCCGTCCGGGGCGCCCATCGAGGCACCGTTTATGCCCACGCAGCCACCACCTGCACCCATCGGGGTGCAGTTTGCGCCCACGCAGCCACCACTGGCGCCCTCACCGGGGAACACGACCATGCCAACTTCAGCGGCGCCTGTCGTGCCCCCGCCGCCCCCGCCGGTTGTGCCGCCCCCGCCCGCGCCGAGGCCGCGTCGCGCGCGCGTGCTGGCGATCAGCAGCGCGCTGCTCTTCGCGCTGGTGGTAATTGCCGGCAGCGTCGCTCTCTTCCTCAACGGCAAGCTTGGGCCGGGCACCGCCAACTCCCCAACAGTCACGCGCCAGCCCTCGCCTACGCTGACTGCGACCCTCTCGCCAGACTTCAAGCGCTATCTCAACAAGGACGGGACATTTGAAGTCACCTACCCTTCAACCTGGAAAGTCGGACCCCCAACCGTTGCTAACGGCACGGGGGCAGACATCGATGGGCCAGGCAATCTGGTGTTTACCGTTGGCAACCAGGGGGTCACGCACCTCTCGCCCGGTGAGTCGGTAGACGGCTTTTGTCACGGTTTTTTTGGGTTTGATGGAAAACCTGTGACCACCACCATCAACGGCCATTCCTGGACAATGGAACGATGTAATAGCATCGCGTCGCCGCTCACGGCCATTGCGGAAGCCATCATCTATAAAGGGGATACCTACTTTATGGCCTATAAATCAGATACCTCGACCTTTGATACTGACCGGAACAAGTATTTTACCGCGATAGCACAGAGCTTTATGTTTCTGGTCTAAGCGCTGACCGCCGCGCACAAGCGGCGCGCTGCTTATCTCCGTCTCCCGTTGTGCAGGTTTTCTTCCGCAGGAAGAACAGGTGGTTTCAGGATGGCAGAACAGGCAGAACACATCGGGCAGCAGTTTGGCAGTTACCAACTGGTTCAACTACTCGGCCAGGGAGGCTATGCCAATGTCTATCTGGGGCAGCATATTCACCTCAACACCCAGGCGGCCATCAAAGTCTTAACAACGAGCCTCGCCGAGAACGAGATCGATGCCTTCCGCGCGGAGGCCCAGACCATCGCCGGCCTGCGGCATCCAAACATCATCCGCCTGTTGGATTTTGGTATCGCCCAGGGGACGCCTTATCTGGTCATGGAATATGCTCCCTATGGCAGTTTGCGCCAGAAGCATCCCAGATTGACGGTGGTGCCACTCCCCCTCGTGGTCAGCTATGTTCAGCAGATCGCCTCGGCCTTGCAATATGCCCATGACCAGCGCTTGATTCACCGCGACATCAAGCCGGAGAATATGCTGCTGGCCGCCGGCAATGAGGTCTTACTCTCAGATTTCGGCATTGCGATTGAGTCGCAGGCAAACGGCCAGGATCGCACTGTGACTTTTGCCGGCACCTCTGGTTACGCTGCCCCGGAGCAATATCATGGGCACCCGCGCCCGGCCAGCGATCAATACGCGCTGGGGGTGGTCGTCTACGAATGGCTCACCGGAGACCGCCCCTTTCATGGGTCATCGCTGGAACTGATCGGGCACCACATGGTCAAGCCCCCACCGCCCCTGCGCGAGCGTCAGCCAGACATTTCGCCAGCGATAGAGGAGGTGGTGCTGACCGCCCTGGCAAAAGACCCCAGGCACCGCTTTGGCAGCGTGCGCGCCTTTGCCACTGCTCTGGAGAACGCCGCGCAAGTCGCGCCCAAAGCGGGAACCCGCTCGTGGTTCTCGTTCCCCGGCGGCGCGTCGGCGCCCAACAGGTCACCCTCCCAGGCGTCCAGCCATTCGCCAACAGAGTTAGCGACGCCGCCTGGCTCTGGAGCGGCGGCCACTATGCCGGCACGCCGCGTCCGGCTGCTGCTCATCGGCTGGATCGGCCTGGGCATGCTCCTCACGTTGGCGGTGATCGTCGGGCCGGCTGCTCTGCTCTTCAGCAGACAAACCGCTGCTCACCAGCCAGCGCCAACGATCCTCTATCAGCAAAGCCTGATGCAGAAAACCAGCAATTGGAACTGTCTCTCGCGCAGCACTTGTACGTTCAAGCAGGATGGCTATCATCTTCAGGCAGGCAGCGCTCCGACGCTCGCCTCCTCGCTGTATACCGGCCAACTGTTTGATAACGTGGTCATCGACGTTAAGGGTGTCATCCTCAAGGGAGATGCCAACAGCGCTGGGCTGGTGGTCCGCTTTCTGGTCCCACACCAGAACACCGCCGAAGGCTATGATTTCCGCATCTTCGCAAATGGCTATTGTGCCTTCTATAAAGACCAATCCACCAAAATGATCTCGATTGATCAAGTGCTTTCACCAGAGATTCACCAGGGACTCAACCACAAGTATGAGATCAAGGTCGCCATTGCTGGCGCGCAATTCACTTTTTCTGTGAATGGGAAACAGGTGATGCAATTCACCGATACCACCTTTACGAAGGGCTATATTGGCCTGGGGGCCGATAATAAGAACACGGAAGCCGTTTTCTCGCATCTGGTTGTCACGAAACCATAGGCGCGGCACGCAGCAGAGAAGCGGGAGGGGGAACCATGTCGCTCGAACAATCGCTGCCCACATCTTCCGGTGGTGTCGAGGCGCCCGGCGCCAGTGTTGAAGGCGCGCCGGCCATCCCCAGGCGCTCGCTGTGGGGGCTGATCTCGATCAGCATCTTCTGGCTGGCGCTCAACTTTCATTGGACCGCTCTCCTCTTTATCATCGTGCCCAGCCAGGTAGAAGCGCTGCTCGCGCACAGCTACCTGCAATCCCATGCCTTCAATCAGGCCGCGCTCAACGACTTCATCAACGACAACAAAGCCGTCGCGCTGGCGCTGGTCTCCAGCCCCGGCCTGCTGGTGGCGCTGGTCTCGAATCCGCTCTTTGGCATGCTCAGTGATCGCACGAGGGGCCGCTGGGGCCGTCGCCGCCCCTATATTGTCGGTGGCACACTGCTCAATATGGTTGGCCTGCTGCTGATGGCTGTTGCGCCCAACATCATCACGCTGATGCTGGCGCTCTGCCTGGTGCAGTTTGCCAACAATGGCGCCGCCGCGCCCTTCCACGCCTACCTGCCCGATCTGGTCAACGAGGAGCAGCGCGGGCTGGCCGCCGGCATCATGGGCTTTGTGCAGAGTGTGGGCATCATCCTGGGCGCCGTGATTACCGGCCAGTTGATTAACATCGATCCAGTGACCAGTGCGCGCAGCAGCGGCGCCGTACAGAGCGCGCTTTCCACCTATTCAGGCGAGTTACTTCTTGCCTATGGCCTGGTGGCGGGGTTCATCTTCGTCTTGATGCTGGTGACGGTGCTGGGCGTCAACGAGTCGGCCTGGTATGGGCAGGCGCGGGAGGTAGCCGGCGCCACTGTTGGCTGGCTGGCGCGCTACCGGCGGCAGGTCGGCGAAGGCGCGCTGGCGCTGGCGCTGGTCGTCGTCGTGCTGGTGGGGGCGCTGCTGGTGCTGCAAGCTGGCGGATTGAGCTTTGATCTGGATGGCGCGCACCTGCCGCAGAGCAGTTCACTCCAGGCGGCCAGCGACGCCGCGCAGCACGCCAATATCGCTATCAATGGCGTTTTGCTTCTTATCATGCTGGTGGTGACTATCTGGGCGGCGCGCCTCTTCGACTTCCGGCCACGCCGCGACCCCGACTTCGCCTGGGTGGCCGGCACGCGCCTGCTGATGATGCTGGGCATCAACACGGTGCAGGCGTTTCTGCAATACTATTTCCATGACGTGCTGGGCAGCAACAACCAGGAAGCGCTGGCCGGCACCTTTGCTGCTGTCCTCACCGTTGCCGCCGCCCTGACCACCTTCTTTGGTGGCTGGCTTTCGACGCGCATCGGGCGCAAGCGCATGGTCTATCTTTCCGGCGGTGTGATGACTATTGTGGCCGTGATCTTTATCCCGCTGAACTTTCTCGCCACCTCTGGCACGCTGGGGCAGGGCGCGGGCACTACCGTCGCCCTGGTCGGTGGCGCCATCTTTGGACTGGGCTTTGGCGCCTATCTCAGCGTCGATTGGGCGCTGGTCGCCGATGTCTTGCCCTCCAAAGAGCGCTACGCCCGCGATATGGGCATCTGGAATATCGCCGTGACCATCCCGCAGGTCGTGGCCTTCGTGATTGGCAGCATCCTGCTCAGCCTGGCCGTGCCTCCGTCCGTGCGCTATACGCTGCTCTTTGCCATATTCCTGCTCTATTGCCTGGCCGGAACGATCACCGTGCGCTATATCAAAGGAGTGAAGGCGTGAGCCAGCGATGGGTGTTATCTCTCGCAGCATATTGCGTTCTTCTATAAGAGCATGCTATAGTAGAGCGCAGAAAACTGTCTCCTCTCTGTATGTGCCTTGTATGTGCCTCGCGTTTGGTCTGTCCGGCAGAAAGGATGGGGGAATTGAACGAAATCTTTGAGTTCTGGGACCGATTGAAGGTCCACTTTCAGCATCATGTGGTTAAGAAGGGGAAGGAAGCCTCGTTCTGGATCGCGCTGGCTTTCCTGGTGACCTTTGGCTTTGTGCGCTATATCACCTTTACTATTCGCAGGAAAAACGAGGCAGCACAAAAAACCCCGCAGCTTGCCCATGAACACCACGCCAAGGTGGGCTTCCATGACATTGTGCTGCCCGGCGGGCTGCACATCCACCATGCTGTGCCGGGCATCTTCCTGGTGCTAGCCTCTGGCTATCTTGGGCTGGTCACAGAGAAGAAAGGGACCAGGCCGCTGAGCATCGCCTATGGCATTGGCGCCGCGCTGGCGCTGGATGAATTTGCGCTCTGGCTGGAACTGCGCGATGTCTACTGGTCCAGGGATGGCCGCCGCAGCTTCGACGCGGTAGCCGTTGCCGGCTCGCTCTTCATGGGCGGCTTCGCGCTCAGCGAGTTTGGTGGCGCGATCATCCGCGACATCCACGCGCGCGTGACTACCGGCAAGTATCCACCGCACCACTACGACCCGGAGGATCTGCCCCCCGATGTCGATGCGCCCCCTGAAGCCCTCCCGGCGCCACAGGCGGCCAACGGGGTTGCCTCTGCCACCAGCAAGGCCACTGCCCCCCGGCGCACCACCACCCAGGGCTAACGCCTGGATAGCACACAGGAAGAGGGGACCGCTCACACGCGAGCGGTCCCCTCTTCCTGTGTGCTATCAGTCGCTTCCTACGGTGCGGGAACCCC
>CAZFWN010000256.1:0-7098 GCA_964522745.1 uncultured Ktedonobacterales bacterium | reverse complement strand
CGGTGGGGAGGCGATCACCGGGCTTGAGTCCCGCCTGATGAATAAACTCGACAATCTTCTCGGAAACGATCTCATATTGAGGCCGGTACTGAGCAATAGTTCCCCCATCAGGTGGTGAGATTTTGGCACTGCTCTTCACAAGGAACCTCCCAGCGGCAGGTGTTCTTTCAGGATACATCGTTTGGTAAGTATATGATAAAGAAGAGCCAGGAGTACCTGATTATGAAACAGGTTTATCTTCTCTTGTTGTTTGGAAAGATTATAACATACATTTTGCAATTTTCAAGTGGGCTAAATGAGTTTTATTTTCTTTTACCCACCTCTTGACAAGGATTGTTTTTCATGTTATATATCTCGCAATGCCAATAAATGCCACCCTGATAAGAGCCAGAAGGTAAAGTTGGCTTCTCCTTTTGTTCAGATGGCATGGTGACTGCGCTGCGTTTCTGTGGAGCAGAATGTATCATATACATTCTGCTCTGTCAAGGCAAAATAAAAGTTACTCCAATGCTTTTGATACCAACCATATTGGAGTAAGCCAGGAGTATCCATCTGCGACTCGACATTCTTGCCACGCAGGAATGAGCTAATTATCCGTTGCATCTGTCGATCCTACACCCTTGTAAGCTGGCAAACCTCGGGTCACACATGAAAAAGGAAGGAGGGCATGATATCACCCCAATTTCGGAGCTTTCCAACAACGGATCTGCCGCTTAGGTGACCTTCAGCGTCTGCTCTCAGCAATCATCAGCGGCGATAGTGATGCTCCTGTGCCAGTTGAGAAGACCATTCGGGCGGGAAAATCGGTTTACGACATGCCTTCATTGAGAGAGTTGGCGAGTCGGAATCCGACACCCGGGAGGGGAACAGTATGAAATCGAAGTTCGCAAGTCATCTACGAGCGCTGGGTGCGCTCTGCATCCTCGCAGCAATTCTGGCGGCGTGCGGTAGCACGTCAAACAACAACCCATCTTCATCAGGAAATCTTGCACCCAATGCGAGCTTCAAGCTCGGCGTTTCGCTGACCTTCAACAACACGGACTTTTGGACTAACTACATCAAGTATGAGACGCAGTTCGCCCAACAATACAATGCCACGCTGATCGGGCCACTGGTCGCCAACAATGACGCCCAAAAGCAGATCGCGGACATTCATACGTTGATCCAGGAAGGCGCCCAGGCGCTGATCGTCAACCCGGTGGACAGCGCTGCAATCGCGCCCGCGCTTGATTTCGCTGCCAGCAAGCACGTCCCTGTAGTCAGCGTGGATGTCGCGCCAAGCTCCGGCAAGGTGTTCATGATCGTGCGCGCCGACAACGTGGCGTATGGCACAAACTCCTGTAAGTACATCGCTTCGCATGCAACCAGCACCAGCGGCACCATTGCTGTCCTTGAGGGCGATCTTGCCTCTCTGAACGGTAAGGATCGGTCGGACGGTTGCAAGGCGGAAATCCAGAAGGACTATCCGAACTTCAAGATTGCCGAGTACGCAACGAAATGGGACACGCCAACTGCCGTTGCCGACGCCAAGACGGCGCTGAGTACGTACCCAGATCTGGTGGGTATCTACGTGGAGTGGGGCGCACCTGAGGATGGCATTATTGCGGCTGAGCAAGCGGCAGGAAAGTTTACGCCGGTGGGCAGCCCATCGCACATCGTCCTGGTTGGCAATGATGGCGTGCCGCATGAACACGCGCAGATCCGCGCCAAGAATCTCGACGCGACCATTTCGCAGCCGGCCAACTCCTACGCGCAGTACGCCATCTTCTACTCACGGGCGGCGCTTGAGGGGAAGACCTACTCCGCCAACCAGGCTACCGACCACAACAGCACCATCGTCAGTCTGGATGGCAACCTTGAGGATGCGCTGCCAGCGCCCGTCGTGGACAGCACCAACGTTGACGACCCGAACCTGTGGGGCAACTCAAAGTAGTTTACCTCCTGAGAGCATCGTACTTGGGAGCATTCGGTGAAGCTCCCAACCAGCCGCACAAGCGGAGGGGTTTGGCCGTTCCCATGAAAAACGGCTTCCCTTCGGGGACAATCACTCCATTCATCCTCTGGCTAAAGACCGGAGGCTCCCTGGAGGTTTCTGTGACGGAACCTGTGAACGAAGGGTCAACCCCACTTCAGCCCTTCGTTGGCGAGGCGCAGGGCGTCTGGAAAGCCTTTGGCGAAACCCAGGCGCTCCGCGATGTATCACTTGACGTCGGGGCCGGTGAATGTCATGGGCTGGTTGGGCGCAACGGCGCAGGGAAATCTACCCTGGTGGCGGTCTTGACCGGCCTGCTCCGGCCAGATCGCGGGCTGGTCAGGCTTGGGACTGAGGCGGCGCCATCTTTGGCGGATCGTGCTTCCTGGCAGCGCCTGGTCGCATGCGTTTATCAGAAGTCAATGGTGGTGCCCGGACTGACAGTCGCCGAGAATGTCTTCCTTAATCGCTCAACCGGGGATGATCACGGTTTCGTCAACTGGCGCGCCGTGCGGTCCCGCGCGCGCCAGGTCATGCTCGACTGGGGCTTTGACCTGGACGTCAATCGTCTTGCACGAGACCTGACCGTTGAGCAGCGCCAGGTGGTTGAGATTGCGCGCGCTCTTTCAGTCGGCGCGCGCTTCCTGATCCTCGACGAGCCGACAGCATCGTTGGAGAAGGCCGCCATTGAACGCCTGTTTGAACGAATCCGCCGACTGACAGCGAGCGGGGTCGGTATCCTCTACATCTCTCATCATCTGGAAGAGATCTATGAGGTGTGTGACCGCGTGACGGTACTGCGCGACGGCGAGCGGGTGCTGAGCGCGCCGGTTGGCGAGATCAAGCAGGACAGCCTGGTCGGGGCGATGGTCGGGGCAGCCCCGCAGCGGGCAGCGGAGGCCACCACTCTCCTGGAAGTTAGTGCGTCGGCTTCGCCTCGGCTCGAAATTTCCCACCTGCGTGTCCCTGCCACATTGGGACCAGTCGAGGATGTGAGCTTTTCGGTGAGGCCGGGCGAGTGTGTTGGCCTGGTCGGGCTGCAAGGCTCCGGCGCCACGACTGTTGCGGACGCTGTAGTTGGCCTGATAAAGCCAGCATCAGGCGAGATCAGGCTAGATGGCAACCCTATCCATACAGGCAACACGCACGCAGCCCTCCGACAAGGCATTGCCTATGTGCCTGAGGATCGTCATGCGCGTGGCTTCGTTCCCTACCTGGGTGTGGGCGAGAATCTGACGTTATCCATCCTTGACCGCTTATCTCGCTGGGGAATCATTTCGCGCTCCGGCCAGGAGCGCCACGCAGCCGGAATGGTAGAACAGTTGAGTATTGTCACCAGCAGCCTTGACCAACAAGTCGGGCAGTTGAGTGGAGGGAACCAACAGAAGGTCGTGGTTGGGCGAGCGCTGGCTGGGCATCCGAAGGTGCTGGTCGCGGTGACGCCAACCGTCGGCGTTGATGTTGCCGCCAAGGAGTCGCTCTTGAACGTTGTCGCAGCGGCGCGCGATGGCGGCACGGCAGTGCTGCTGGTTTCCGACGATCTGGAGGACTTGCGTATCTGCACGCGGCTGCTTATTATGGTCAGGGGCAGACTGGTCAAGGAGTACCGTGAGCCACCCTGGGACCGGCATGAACTGATCGCTGCGGTTGAGGGCCTCGAGCCGGCCTCCGCGAAAGGAGAATCATCATGAGTAAGTCGGCAGTAGAGCGCCCAGTCGAGCAGCCGGAACAGACCATCAGTGGGACGCTGCGGCGGCATGGCCGCAACGTGATGACCAACTGGATTCGAGAACTCGCCCTGCTTCCGGTGATCGTTCTCCTCGTGATCATTGGTACATTTGAGAATCCAGCTTTCCTCACCTCAGATAACTTGATCACTGTCGCGCAACTGGCCGCGCCATTAGGCGTTGTCGTGGTAGCGGAAACATTGATTCTGCTGACCGGCAAGTTTGATCTGTCCCTTCAATCGACCTATGGCCTGGCGCCAATGGTGGGTGCCTGGCTGATCGTCTCGAAGGACGGCCAGGGACTAGGCACTAATTGGAATCCCTATCTTGGGATTGTCATTGTCCTGCTGGTTGGAGTGGTTGTGGGAGCCTTTAACGGCTTCATGGTCATCAAGCTGGGCTTCAATGCCTTTATCTTCACGCTAGGTATGCTCATCCTTCTGGCAGGTATTCAGGTGGGTATCGTGAATGGGCGTACCATCTACCACCTGCCCGACGAGTTCATCTATTTGGGGTCGCAGAGCCTTTTTGGCGTGCCCGTCTCCGTCTGGGCCGCCGGTCTCATCTTCTTGTTCGCGGCGCTCTTCCTGAGGTATCACCGCATTGGGCGCGCGCTCTACGCCATCGGTGGCAACACAGAAGCGGCACGAGCGGCGGGCATCAGCGTAGACCGAATTCGTATCGGCGTGTTTATCGTTGCCAGCATCCTGGCTGCCATCGCTGGTCTGATGACATCGGGGCTGGATGTAGCTGTGACCGCTAGCCAGGGCAATGGCCTCATCTTCACCGTCTTTGCGGCTGCCGTCATTGGTGGCATCTCCCTCGATGGTGGGCGCGGGCGTATGGTTGGCGCCCTCACCGGCGTCATCTTGCTCGCGCTGGTCACCAACATTCTGAACCTGTTGCCGGCCAGCCTGTCGCAGTTTCAGACATTCTGGATTGACGCGGCCACCGGACTTATCATCCTGATCGCGCTGGGGCTGGCCCGGTTGATTGGCACCGAACGCGCCTAGTGCGCGAAAACACGTCTGTACTGCTCCCTCCTTTGCCACAGAGAGATGGTATCTTAGATACCGTCTCTCTGTGGCGTTGAAATGGAACAATCCCTCCCGGCAGAAATGTGAGCATTAAGTAAGGAAGAGACATATCATGGGAGCGCAAGAAATAGTAGATGCTCATGTGCATCTCTGGAACCCTCAGCAGTTTCGTCTGGCGTGGCTGGACCAGGAACCGTCACTGAACAAGCCGTTTGGGCTGGCTGAGTATCCCCGCCAGGGCGCCGGCAGCACAATTACTGCAATGGTCTATGTTGAGGTGGACGTTGCGCCGCAGTATGCCTTGCTAGAGGCGCAGTGGGCAGCCGCTCAGGCGGCGCACGATGCGCGTTTGCAGGGCATCGTCGCAGCAGCCCCAGTTGAGCATGGGGACAGGGTACACTCGTATCTCGCAGCATTACAATCTATCGGTCCGCTCATCAAGGGGGTGCGCCGCAACCTGCAAGGCGAGACCGATCCAAGTTTCGGCTTGCAGCCTGATTTTGTGCGCGGAGTACAGCTTTTAGCAGACTATGGGTTCTCTTTCGACATCTGCATCCGGCATCATCAGTTACCGATGGTCGTCGAATTGGTGCGCCAGTGCCCTGATACGCGCTTTATCCTCGATCATCTAGGGAAACCGGCGATCAAGGATCATCTGCTCGACCCCTGGCGCGAACACCTGGCGCAGCTTGCCGCGCTGCCAAATGTTTGGTGTAAGGTCAGTGGCATGGTCACCGAAGCCGATCTTCAGCACTGGACTCCTGATGATCTTGCTCCCTATCTGGCCCATACGCTGGAGGTCTTTGGCGAAGATCGGGTGGTGTTTGGAGGCGACTGGCCGGTACTCTTGCTTGCTTCTCCCTATGACCGATGGGTTGAGACACTCGATGCCCTGACGCAGCATCTCTCACCTGAGGCAAAGCGCAAACTTTGGGCGGATAATGCGCGCCATTTTTATCGTCTTTGAAAAGCATCAAAATAGTCAACGAGAGGGCGGAGGTGTCTAACTATGCGCCGTTTTGGACAGATCATTGGAGTGAAACCAGAGGCTATTGAGGAATACGAACGCCTCCATGCAGCGGTCTGGCCTGAGGTACTTGCCACCATTCACTCCTGCAACATCCGCAACTACACTATCTTTCGCCATCAGCAGACGCTGTTCGCGTATTTTGAGTATATTGGCGACGATTTTGCTGCCGATATGCTCAAGATGGCGGCTGATCCGAAAACGCGCGAATGGTGGACGTATACGGATCCGCTCCAGGAGCCATTGCCCAATCGGGCTGAGGGCGAGTGGTGGCTCACCATGAAAGAGGTCTTTCATACCGAATAGTGTGTCAACAGCGTGCCACAGGGAGGAGCAGGTGCAAAAATCGCTTGCTTTCTAGAAGAGCGGAGCATGGCTCCACTCTCTGCGTCAAGCCGCCAGGCTACGCACCAGAGAGAGTACCTTATCGAGGTCGAAGGGCTTGGGAAGCTCAGCTTCTACTTCAGCCAGGAGAGCCTGGTATTCCTGGCCGCCGCGTGTCGTGGCCGACATCAGAATGACCTTGTTGCAGGTGAGCAGGCTGGGATGAACTCGCAAGTAGGTGAGTACGGCGCGCCCATCGAGGCGAGGCATCATGAGATCCAGCAATATCAACCAGCCGCCCTCGTGCTGGAGGATCTCGATGGCTTCGCAGCCATCGCGGGCCGTCTTAACCTGGAATCCCTCCTCGGTCAGCAGCAGGCGCAACACCTCTCGAATGGCATCGTCATCATCAACGACTAAAATTTTGAGCATGTTCTCCGACCCCTCGTCTCGTTCGTATTTGATCCACTCACGCTTACCATCAAGACGTCCTGGGGAAGTGTGAAGGAACAGATAACGGGTCTCCCTGGTCACCCGCCACGTGTGATCTGTTCCACAAAGTGGAATGCTCAACGGAGCGAACACTTCTATCGCATCTGGTTCGTGCTGCTGCATTCACGCCGAGCCGCATCACCTCTCTCAAGGAGAAACTTTCCGAAAATCTGGATAAGAACCAGAAGAGAGAAATATCATCTACAGAAGGGAATGTGTATCAGATGAGTATCAGCGGATTGTCCAAGGCGCGGCTTGGTCGCATGCACGATGTTATGGCTGGCTATGTCGAGCGCGGCGGCGTGCCCGGTCTCGTCACACTGGTCAGTCGGCGAGGCGAGGCGCATGTCGATGTGCTTGGCACGATGGCTGTCGGCGGCAGCAAGCCGATCCAGCGCGATACAATCTTCCGCATCTCCTCGATGACCAAGCCGATCACAGCGGCAGCGACAATGCTTCTGGTGGAGGAATGCAAGCTGCGGCTGGACGAGCCGGTGGATCGGCTGCTGCCCGAACTGG
>CAZFWN010000255.1:0-7117 GCA_964522745.1 uncultured Ktedonobacterales bacterium | reverse complement strand
TAGCGCTGCGGGATCGACAAGCAGGGCCGCTGCGTGACTCGACCCCAGCGGCGTCACCTCCACCGGCTGTACCGCCTTCCCTCCCATCCCCAGCCAAAGCGTCACCACCGCCTGCGGCTCGCCAGGAACCATCACCTCCGATCCCTATCGAGCCAAGCCAGGCATCCAGTGTGTTTACTGTCGTCTCGCCGACCTTTGGGCAGCCTCCACCTCGGCCTGTCGCCTCAGTGACGCCCCCGACTGCGCCGCCGTCAGTCAAAGCCCCTAATACACGGAGCACTTCGGTCTCACCCCCAGCGCCTCCGCGGCCTGATCCTGCCTCGGCCTATCAGCCGGTACACAGCGCCTGTATCGCCTTGCTTCAGGCTATTGAGCGGCTCAGTGCCCAATATGGACGAGCATGGCTGCAGTGGGAGCAGGCCCAATCTGATTTGACCCGCCTGCGTTCTGTTCTGGCATCCGACTAGAAGCCCTCAACAGCGCGATGGCATTAGATCGTCCAGCGGCCTCTATGCTGACGTGACAAATATGCTGAAGAAAACCAGAAAGTGTGGAGGAATTGTCACATATGCCCTCGTTGCCCTCTTCGCGCCGAAGCGAAGACGTGCTTACCTTAACTCGCCAGCTTGGGATACTGCGGTCCCGTGACCTTACCGCGCATGGCATTGCTCGCGAGCATCTAAGCCGGCTCGTCCGAGAGGGCCGTCTCAGGCGGATCGAGCGCGGACTCTATACGCTTCCTGAGGCTAACCAGGAAGAACCTCATCGACTCGCTGAAATGACCAGGCGCGTGCCAGGAGGGGTGGTCTGTTTACTCTCGGCGCTCGCATTTCATCATCTCACGACTCAAGTGTCTGACGGAGTCTGGCTGGCTCTGGAGCGTGACGCTCACTGCCCTCAAGTTACTCGGTGGCCGCTTCGTATTGTACACTTCTCTGGCCTGGCGCGTTCCTTCGGGATAGAAGAGCATCAGGTGGAGAGCGTGCCGATTCGGGTATATAGCCCAGCCAAGACGGTAGCGGATTGCTTTAAGTATCGCTCCAAGCTGGGGCAGGGGATCGCCCTTGATGCGCTACGGGAAACCTGGCGTGCCCGTAAGGCGACGATCAGCGAACTCTGGGAGGCTGCTCAGGTTTGCCGGATGGCAGGCGTAATGCGTCCCTACTTGGAGCTATTAGGAACCTGACCCCACCATTCTTGGTTATGCTCTTTGGGTGCCATAGTCATGAATTGTATTCTCTCCCATCTTGGACTTGTTTTACAGAGGGGAAATTCCTATCTGATTAGTCGTCTTGGGCAGATGTACGACGAAGCACTTCGCGAACAGCGTGTGCTATATGTTCTGCCAGGATTGGTGGAACGGCTTCACCAATCTGAGCACGCATACCAGATGATCCTGGCCCCTTGAAGAGAAAGTCATCTGTAAATGTCTGTATTCTTGCTAGTTCACGCAGGCTCAGCCGTCCTCGCCGACGCTCATAATGATATCCGTAGGTGCCGCCACCGCCGTGAGCCATAACCGTCCACGCGGGTTTAAGTGGTGCAGAGCGACGATAAATAAAGCTAATATCTTTGCTCTCCACTTTCCATTCTGTATCATTAACGAAAACGCTGTTCTCATCAGGCGGAATTCGCCGCATCCTCTCGGTTACTGCTTGAGTCTCCTTCGGCGGTGTGCCTGAGCCATCTTCAAATTGCTGTTCATAGATGGGCTTTCCTAGCCAGCCGAGGCTCTCTACGGTGGTTGGCGTCCAGGCGGCAGCCTCGCCAGCCGCCTACGAATCCTGGCGCACGCGGCAGTTGCAACCAATGGCGAACCGGACCTTTGCCGAAGGGCTGGCAACCGGGGTGGCTTTTACGCTGACCCAGGAGATTTTGTGGCAGGGCTTGCGCGACTTTGTGCTGGTCAGCGAGAAAACGCTCCAGCAGGCGATTGTCTGGATGATCGAGTACGCGCATACGCTGGCAGAGGGAGCGGGCGCCGCCGCGCTGGCAGCGGCCTATCAGCTTCGTGAGCAACTGCGCGGCAAGAAAGTGGGGCTGGTCTGTTCGGGCGGCAATAGCTCGCTTGCACATCTAGAGCGGGCGCTTGCTGCTGCTCGTACCGGCGCCCGCGCTTCCGCCAGCCAGTAGGAAAGACCAGCGCTTCGACAGGTTTGCTCTTACCGTTACGAAGAAAGAAGTAAGTTCCCCCTTTCTTCTTTCTTCGTAACGGTATTTTTTTCTCACTCAAGAAATTTGCCTAGAAGATGCTCAGTGGATGCTATTTGGAAAACGAGCGCCCTCCTGCATACTTATGCACAGGTGAAGTACATATCGCGCTCCCTTGAGAGCGCAAGCAGCCCATAAGGAGGGTCTCACTCATGTCAGCCGACAACAAAGCGTTTGTGCGCAGCAGTTCTGAGGAAATCTGGCGGACTGGCAACGCTCAGTTGATTGACGAGCATATTGCCGCCAGTTATGTCTTGCACAATCCGCCCACCGGCTTTCCGCCCAACCGCGATGGTCTCAAAGCCATCTTGCAGGTGATGCGCAGCGCCTTCCCAGATTTGCGCATGACCATCGAGGATATGGTGGCCGAGGGAGATCGAGTGGTGCAGCGCCGCCGCTTTGAGGGCACACACAAGGGCGAGTTTTTTGGCATTCCGGCCACCGGCAAATCTGTCACGGTGCGGCAGATCATTATCAGCCGGATGGCTGATGGCAAGATTGCCGAAGAATGGGCGGAGACGGATTTTCTGGGTATGTTGCAGCAGGTGGGCGCCATTCCCTCAATGGGATAGCAAGAGGAGTCTTTCTGATGAGCAGTCATTCACCTGCTGCTGCCGCGCCAGCGGCGCGCACTATCAGCGATCAATCGTTTCTCTGGTTTGGCGGTCTGGCTGGCATTCTGCTGGCGGCGACCTCCTGGGTCTCGGTGGCAGCCTATTACGCGCTGGTGCCAGCCGCCCAGCAGTTGCCGGTGGCTGATGTGAACGCCTACCTGGCCTCGCTGCATAGCGACCCTACGGGCACTTTGCTCTTCAATGGCCTCTATGCCTTGCTGGCCTTTTGGGCGCTGATTGGCATTATTGCCAGCTACTATCGCATCCGCGAGGCCGGGGAAGCCTGGACCTTTTTTGCCACGCTGGTGGGTGCCGTTGCCGCTGTTGGCACCATCGCTAACGGACTCTATCAGCTTGCCAATTTGAAGTATCTTGGCTCCCTCCATACGTCCAATGGGCAGAATACGCTCGTGACCACCTTGTTTAACGCGCCGCCTGCAACCAATCCCTTTGGTGTGATGACCTTTGCCCTCACCGGGGTCTGGTTTCTGGTGGTGGCGGTGCTGATGCTGCGCACCAATCTGCCAAAGCTGCTGGCGGTGTTAGGCTTTGTGGCAGTGGCCGATCTGACATTTGGCTTCATTACTTCGCTGGCCGGGAGCGCTACCTTGCCCGTCTACGCAGCGGTGATTGCCGGGGCAGTCGGTGGGCCGATTTTCTGGCTCTGGTACGGCATCCTGCTTCTGCGGCACAAGGCATAGGCGGCGAGAGGAGTCATCTCATGAAAACGATCTCATTTGAGCGCTTTAGTGGTCTGTGCGCCATGCTCGCCGGCGTGGGTGGGCTGTGCTATTCCATCTCGTTTGTGATTCTCAGCCGCAGCGCCCCAGACGCCAGCGCGCTGTTGAGTCCGCTCTTCTTGCTGCTGGGCGGGCTGCTCACCTCTGCGGTGTTGCCTGGTCTCTATAACCGCCTGCGAGAGACGGAGGCGACGTTTGCGCTCTGGGCGACGCTGCTGGGCGTCGTGGCCGCGCTTGGCTCGGCTATTCATGGCGGCTATGATCTGGCGAACGCCATCAATCCGCCTGCTGTCAGCAGCGAAGTGCAAAAGCAGCTCAACAATTTGCCGAGCCAGATCGATCCACGCGGCCTGCTGACCTTTGGGGTGGCTGGTATCGCCCTGCTGATTCTGGCGTGGTTGATTGCGCGTGGCGGGCAGCTCCCCAAGGGGCTGGGCTATCTTGGCTATGTCCTGGCTGCACTGCTCGTGCTTGTCTACCTGGGGCGCTTGATCCTTTTGCAACCAACCAATCCGTTCTTGCTGGGTGCGGCGGCGCTTGCCGGCTTTCTGGTCTCCCCACTCTGGTATATCTGGCTGGGGGTTGTTCTCTGGCGGGCAGCAAAGCCGCAGCAGAGCGCTTCCTCTGTGCAGGCAACACACGAGCAACCGCTGGCGGGTCACGCGCATCACTAGCGTAGCTCTTCTCAGACTGCTCTGCCGCCATCAGGGTTTCAGTATGTGTCTGAGAGCATATATCCAGTCCTCCCTTGCCGGTAGGCTGTTTCTTTTGCTGGCAAGGGATGGCTCTTTTGGTGTATGCTGTGCTGGCTCAGCCAGTGTTCTCGATTTCAGCAGAGAACGCAAAGCATGTGACCGTTTCGTTGGCTGGTGGAAAGAAAGCAAGATAAGTGTGATTCTGGAGTATTATCAACGACTGGCCTGCGCCTATATCCGGGGGAAGTTGGGGCCAGCCAGAGCCAGCGACACGGCGCTCAGACGACTGTTTGATCGTCCGCTGGATGTACTCTCCGAAGAGGAGATGCAGGCGCTGATCCGGCTGGGCCTGGAGGCCGGGCTGCGGCTGCACCGCTTCAAGCGCACGATGGCCCTGGCGCGGGTGCAGAAGGTGTTAGGCATCCTCAAGGGGCTTCAGCCGGCCAACCTGCTGGATATTGGCAGCGGGCGGGGCGTGTTCCTCTGGCCGCTGCTGGATGCCTTTCCTGCCCTGCCGGTAACAACGGTTGATCTGCTCGACTATCGGGTGGCTGATATACAGACAGTACAGGCTGGCGGGATCGAGCGCCTCTCAGCCTATCAGATGGATGTGACCGCGCTGGGCTTTGATGATCGCAGCTTTGATGTCGTCACGATGCTGGAGGTACTGGAGCATATCCCGGCAACCGAGAAGGCGATGGCGGAGGTCTGTCGGGTGGCACGGCGCTGCTTGATCGTGTCGGTGCCCTCCAGGCCAGACGATAATCCAGAGCATCTGCACCTCTTCACCGAGCAACGGCTGCGGGTGCTGCTGGCCGCGCATGGGGTGCGCCAGGTGAACGCTAGCTATGTCCTCAATCATATAGTCATGGTGGCAACGGTGGGAACATGATGGAGCGTCTCTATAAATATCCGCGTACCTATCATATCGAAGGCTCAGGGTTGCAGCCTGGCGATGAAGACCTGAGCGTTCAGTCGTTTCAAGACCTGGCCGGGCGCTTTCTGGTGGTGGAGGAGAAGATGGACGGGGCCAACAGCGCGGTCAGCTTTGCGCCTGATGGGCAGTTGCTCTTGCAGAGCCGGGGGCACTATCTGGTTGGTGGCGAGCGGGAAAAGCACTTTCATCTGCTCAAAGCCTGGGCCAATCGCTATACGGCAGAATTGTGGGATGTACTGACAGACCGCTATGTGATGTATGGCGAATGGCTGTATGCCAAGCACAGCGTCTTCTATACCGATCTGCCGCATTACTTCCTTGAGTTTGACGTGTACGATAAAGTGCGTGAGGAGTTTCTCAGCACCGAGCGGCGCCGGCAGATGCTCACGCAGGCGCCCTTTGTGGCCTCGGTCAAGGTGCTGCACGCGGGGTTGGTGCCCTCGCTGCAAGCATTGGTGGGCATGATTGGGCCATCACATTTCATCGCGCTTGATTACCTGCAACGGCTTGAGGCCATCTGCGCTGAGCGCGGGCTGGATTTCAGCCGGGCACTGAGCGAAACCGATCAGACCGGGCTGATGGAGGGTCTCTATATCAAAGTGGAAGAGGATGGGCTGGTGCAGGAGCGCTATAAATACGTGCGCGGCGGCTTTCTGCAAACGGTTGTGAGTTCGCAGAGCCACTGGCTTGATCGCCCGATTATCCCCAATCAACTCAAGGCCGGCGTTTCGCTGTTCTGAGGAATGCTGACGCTGTAAGCTGCAAGCGAATATAGAGATAAGCAATGATGAATGCAAGAGAGATGGGACACCTGTGGTCCTTTCCGCTGTGCCCGGCTGTGCCGGACTGGCGGGTCGATTGGGATGCCATCGAGCAGCGCTTTGCCTGGATTCGGGCGATGCGGGGCGTGCCGCAAGACCCAGCCTATCACGCTGAAGGCGATGTCTTCATCCACACGCGCATGGTGGCTGAGGCGCTGGCCGGCTTAGAAGCCTGGCAGGCGCTTCCAGAAAGCGTGCGCTCCATCTTGTTCATGGCGGCGCTGCTGCATGACGTTGCCAAGCCGGTATGTACAGTAATCGAGCAAGATGGCCGTGTGACCTCTAAAGGGCATGCGCGCAAGGGCGAGTTGCTGGCCCGCGAAATCCTCTGGGCGGGCGCTGATCTGCCGGCGCCTCCGCCGCTGGCAGTCAGAGAGAGCATTGCCAGGCTGGTGCGCTTTCATGGCCTGCCGCTCTGGTTTCTGGAGAAAGCCTCACCGGAGCGCGCGGTGAGCGAGGCCAGCCAGATGACGCGCCTGGACCAGCTGGCGATGCTGGCAGAGGTTGATGTGCGGGGCCGCGAGTGCCCGGATCAAGCAGACCTGCTGGAGCGCATCGACCTGTTTCGCCTGTTTTGCGAGGAGCAGCGCTGCTACACGGCGCCCAGGGCGTTTTCTACGCCGCACAGCCGCTTTGAGTTCTTTCGTCATCCCGCCAGAGACCCGGACTACGAAGCGTATGATGACACTCAGTTTGAGGTGGTTCTGATGTCGGGGCTGCCGGGCGTCGGCAAGGATAGCTGGGTCAAACAGCATCTGGCCGGCTGGCCGGTGATCTCGCTGGACCACTTGCGTCAGGAATTAGATGTCACGCCGCGTGAAGGGCAAGGGCCGGTGATTCAGGCGGCGCGAGCGCAGGCGCGCGACTTCTTGCGCGCGCAGCAGCCGTTTGTCTGGAATGCCACCAATATCACCAGGCTGCTGCGCCGGCAATTGATCGAGTTCTTCGCCGATTATCATGCCAGGGTGCGCCTGATCTATCTTGATGCGCCCTTTGACGTCATCATCAGCAGGAATGCCGCCCGCCCCAATCGGGTGCCTGAACACGTCATTTTGCAGATGCTGCGCAAGCTGGAAGTGCCTGATCTGACCGAGGCCCA
>CAZFWN010000254.1:0-7168 GCA_964522745.1 uncultured Ktedonobacterales bacterium | reverse complement strand
GCCGGCAAGATGCCGGCGCTACAAGTGGGACGTTCAGCGATTATAAAACGGTCTGTTCCTGCTGTGCGGTCCCTCGCCAGGCTCGCCACGCCGGAAATGGCCGGACGGGCGGGGCACGCCGTCACGCTCCATGCTGAGCAGTTCGATAAACCAGGCTTCGTGTTCTACTTCTTCCTGCAAGATGCGCGAGGCCATATCATAGGTACGCGGGTCTTTGCCAAAGGTGATGTCACACACCTCGCCCCAGGTGCGAATGGCACAGCGCTCGGCCTCCAGCAGCACTTGCAGGATGTCGGCGGCCTTGACGTTGGTGACAACATCGCGGGCGTTGCTCATCTGCTTCTGGCCGTGATCGCTGCCCGGCAGGAAGGCATCGGGGCAGCCAGCGCGATCCGCAAAGGTGCGAATATTGTAGGGAATTGTCCCACCCAGTTCGTAGATACGCGGGGTAATCAGTTCAAAGTGGGCGCGATCTTCCAGCCGGGCATCCTCGCAAATTTCCTTGTAATCTTCGTGGCCGGCCAGATACATACGCAGAATGGTATAGTAGTAATAGGTGGTAAACTCGGCGCCCGCCGCATCTATCAGTTTCTCGATCAAGGCATCAACATCGAGACCGCGACGCTGCATTTGCTCTACAGCCACACGCTGGGTCACATCGCCCGGTGGCACGCGGCCACTTGCATGGGGTTTTGTTGGGGCAACCATGCTTGATACACCTCCTGAGCAGGATAAACACAACAAACCGTTACGCCTCAAAACTTCTGCACATCCCATACCATTGTCCGGCGCTACAGGTTCGTCCCCGCCCCTGCCGGCAAGGATGCCGGCGCTACTCTGGTCGCCAGACCTGCACGGTGGTATCGGCGCTGCCGGAGGCGATGTACTTACCTACATGCGACCAGGCGACGGCCAGCGCGGCATCGCTATGGCCGCGATAGATATAGAGCGAGGTATAGCTGTTGCCGCTGCCCGGCGGCGGGTTCCAGACCTGGACCGTTTTATCAAGGCTGCTGGAGACAATATAGTCGTCATCGGGCGCCCAGCTTACGCCGGTCACGGTGCTGCTATGTCCGTTGAAGGTGAAATCACGCTGGGCGGCCTTGACATCCCAAACCCAGACCAGCGCGTCGTCACCGCCATCGGCCAGGCGTTTGCTGTCCAGCGACCAGGAGAGGCTCATCAGTGTAGAGAGCGTGCTGCCGGCGCGCAGATTATCCACATTATGGCCGGAGCCATCGAAGACTGAGGCCGTGTTGCCGGTGCCGCCGGCAGCCAGAAATTTGCCATCTGGCGACCAGGCCAGCGATCTGGGCGCCAGCAGGCTGGTATCGTATCGCTGCGCGTTTTTGCCACGATCCGCCGGATGCCAGACCTGCACGCTCTCGTCGGAACTGCCAGAGGCAATATACTTGCCGTTGGGCGACCAGGCAACCGATGTGACGCGCCCCGTGTGGCCGCTGTAGATAAACAGCAGCTTCGCAGCAGCAACATCCCAGACCCGCACGCTCTTATCCGCGCCGCCCGAAGCCAGATAGCGCCCATCCGGCGACCAGGCCACCGCGTAGACTGCATTGGTGTGCCCGCGCAAGATTACGGGATGCGCGCCCGTCAGCGCGTTCCAAATCTGTACCGTCATGTCATCGCTGGTTGAGGCGATCCGCCGGTTATCTGGCGACCAGGCGACGGCATTCACACTGGCCGTGTGGCCGGTGTAGGTATAGGCCGAAAACGGAGAATGCGCCGCCCCAGAGGGGTGTAACGCCTGCAACTCACGCAGCACGGTGAAGCCGCCGCCAATCGCCAGGCCAGCCGCAGCAACGCCCGCCGCTCCGCCGATCAGGAAGGCGCGGCGCGAGGTGCCGCGTTTGGGCGGAGGCTGCGGCAGTAGCGTCGGAGGCGGAATTGGCAGGACGCCAGGCAGCACAGATGACGTCTCCTCGCCTGGCCGGCCAGCCATCGCCAGCGGTGGCAGCGCCCGCTCCGTCGGCGCCAGCGGCGCGAGCGGGGCGGGGGCGGGAAGGCCAGCAGCGGGAAAGACCGAACACGCGCATTGACTCGCCTGCGCAAAGGCCCGCGCAAACGCCTGCACTGTGCCAAAACGCTGCGCCGGGTCTTTCGCCAGCGCTCGCAGCACCACTTGCTCCAGCGCCGGCGCCACACCTGGCAGGCGCTCACGCAGCAGCGGGGGCGGCGCGTAGAGATGCTGGCCGGAGACTTCGGCAAACGACCCCTGAAAGGGCGCAACCCCAGCCAGCCATTCATAGACCACCACTGCCAGCGAATATTGATCGCTGGCCGGGCGCGGGTGGCCCTGGAACTGCTCCGGCGCCATATAAAGCGCGGTGCCTACCACTTCTTGCGCGCGCTGTGAGCGCGAGCTATGCGCTATGGTGGCAATGCCAAAATCACTGAACAAGAGTTCCTGATGGAGACCCAGCAGCATATTATCGGGCTTGACATCCCGATGGATGACCCGCAGATCGTGAGCATAGTCCAGAGCGTCTGCCGCCTGCTGAAGATAGGGGAGGATGTCCGCCGGCGCCAGGAGCCTCCCTGGCGGATAGTGCCGGCGCAGCGAGCCATTGGGCGCGTACTGCATGACCAGAAACGGCGTCCCCTGCTCTACCCCAAAGTCAAGCACCCGCACAATATGCGGGTGTTCCAGGCGGGCAATGGTGAGGGCTTCGGCGCGAAATGCCTCCACACGCTCATCTTCCAGTTGTGCGCTGAGGAGTTTGATCGCGGCCTGCGTCCCTAGATACAGATGTTCGCCGAGATAGACCTCGGCGAAGCCGCCCACACCTAGCAGCCGGACGAGCCGGTAACTTCCGAACACATGCCCAACGCGATCAACCATGCTACCTCTCTTCCCGGCAAGGGACATTGCGCTGCCAACAGATTTCTACGGACGTCCTGCCTACAATAGTAGCCGATGTCCCTTGACTTTCTCCGTAGTTTCGGCCACACTATAAATGACTGACTGGTCAGTCATTTATAGTGGTTGGAGAAACAAGGATGACCCCGCGCCCCGATGTGAGCGATGAGCGCAGAAAGCAGATTTTGGATGCGGCGGCCAGGGTCTTTGCCCAGAAAGGCTTTCACGAGGCGCGTATGGATGATATTGCCAGCGAGGTCGGGCTGAGCAGAGGAATTGCCCCATTTCTTTGAAAGTAGAAGTATACCCACCGAAGCTCCCCTGCGCCTGACCCGGTTTGGTAGAAGATGCGCTGTTCGGCACAAAAACGGTAATATAATATAATGAAACGCTCTCAAATCACTCTGAATGTTTTTAGATACATTGGAAGGAGCGCAAGAGCGAGATGAACGCCTATGAGCAATTGCTGACCATTCGGGACCGGCTGGAGGAACAGGGCGCCCACGAGGATTCTATTGCAATGGTCGATAAACTCATCAAACGAGCCGAGCCTGACCGCGCCAGCCAGATCAACGTCCCCCAGATACAGATGGTGCGCCACATGCTGCGCCAGCGCGAGGTGATCGACAACTACAATATCTATAATGACCTGCAAGAATTGATGGGCGACTATGAGGAGCGGCCACGCGAGGAGCGCTCCGAACTGGAAGAAGAGGAACACCGCCCCAAGCCGCATTCCTTCTATCGACAGCAGAAGATGAAGGAGCGCGAAAAGCGGCAGGACCGCTAGCGCGTCTGGCGAATGCCTAGCAGGTGGCGGGTCCAGTCGGCGGCTTCGTAGAGGTCTTCGGCAAGTGAGGGTGAGCGCGAGGGGTCCAGCGTCTCATACCAGGCCAGAAAGGCAAAGCTGTCCTTGGGGTGCTGGCGAGCGTCATTGGAGGCACGCAGCATGAGGCCAGGGTTTTGCTGCAATTGACCGATACGCATCAGCAGGAAGCGGCGAAACTGGCGCGCGTGAGGAAGGAGCGGGCGGTGCCCGGCCTGGTCAATCTCCAGGGTGCCAGCCTCCAGGTCGCCCGCCCCCAGCAGTGCCAGCCCCAGGTTGAGGCGGATGCCACCCTGCGCCGCGCGTGGCGCGAGGCGGCACGCTTTCTTAAAAGCCGCCAGCGCGCGCTCCCACTGTTCTTCCTCCAGCGCCAGGCTGCCCAACGCCGCCCAGACGCCCCAGGACTCTGGCTGGCGCGCCACCAGCAGTTTGAGCAGATGTCGGGCCTCGTCGCGTTTCCCCTGCATCAGCAGCGACTCCAGCAGCAGCAGCGCTGGTCGCAAGGCGCGCGGATAGGAATCCACCACGCCGCGCAGCGGTCCCTCGATGCTTTCCCACTCGCCCTCATGGGCGCGCCAGCGCTGCCAGTAGAAGCCCGGCGGCTCAGCCAGCAAGAAGCTCAGCGCCACCGGCGCGGCCAGAAAGGTCAGCAGAATCACAAAAAAGCCCTGCACCGCAAAAAAATGGCCGCTGGGGCTAAAAAAGGTATCAAGCACCAGCACGATGCCATAGACCAACAGCGCCAGCGCGGCGCCCGCTCCCCAGGCGATCAGATGGCTCCGCAGAAAGCCCCGGCTGCGCGAAGGCAGCCGATAGATCAGCCCACTCAGCAGTATCCACCCGCTGAGCGCGATTACCAGCACAACAGCCAGGCGCAAGCCGCTTGCCGGACCATCCGGGTCATGTCCAGGGCTAAAGAAGATGTTGAAGGAGAGCAGCAGTGGCAGGAACAAGAGCAGCGGCCCATAGCGCAGCCAGCCCACGCTCCGGCCACCGGCCAGCGTCACCCAGAACAACGGCAGGCTTGATCGTTCTTCCTCTAGCTCGCTCTCACCAGACATCGAAGCATGCTCCACACGAACGCAGCCAGCAGTTAGCCGGCCCCTTTACTGGTGCTGCCAGATAATGACCGTGTCATCGGAGGAGGCCGAAGCGAACATCGTCGTCGCCGATGACCAGGCCACTGCATTCACAATGTCACGATGCCCACTCAGCCTGGCAACAACCGGCCCGGCCTGCTGGGGGTTCCAGAGGGTGACCGTGTGGTCGGCAGAGCCGGCGGCCAGCAGGGTGCCGTCTTGCGACCAGGCCACCGAGGTGACAACATCACCAGGACCGTTGAGGACACGAATGGCAGGAAAATCCTTTGCAGCATCCCAGATGGTCACGACTTTATCATGCGACCCGGTGGCGAGACGCCGGCCATCCGGCGACCATACGGCGTCGCGTAAAAAGCCCTGATGGTCATCAAAAGAATGCAGCGGGAGGCCGCTCTGCAATGGATTCCAGATTTTGGCCGTGCCATCGTTTGAGGCGCTGAGCAGCAGCGTACCATCCGGCGACCAGGCGATAGAGTAGACCGAATCGGTATGGCCTTTCAGCACCGCTCTGGCGGTATCGCTCGTGCGCTGGGAATCCCAGACGCGCACGGTCTTATCCGCCGAGGCCGAGGCGACCATCCGGCCATCGGGCGACCAGGCCACCGCGTAGACCGTATCTGTGTGGCCGGTCAGGGTGAACTGCGGAGCGCCACCTTGCAAGGCATCCCAGATAAAAATCTTCTGATCGGCGGAAGCTGAGGCAAGGGAGAAGCCATCGGGCGACCAGGCCACGCCCTCTACAAAATCCCCATGCCCGCTCAATCGCAGGCTGAGGTTGCCACTGCTGACATCCCAGATTTTCACCGTCTGGTTGTCTCCCCCACTTGCCAGGCGCCGGCCATCGGGCGACCAGGCCACACATCGCACTGGCAGGCTATCGCCGCTCAGCGTGTGCAGCGGGGCATAGAGCGCCTGCGAGCGGTTCAAGAAGTAGGTCGCCGTGCCAATGCCAGCCGCCGCCACGCCCACCGCCCCCAGGCCAATTAACAACCGCCTGCGCGACAGCAGCGGGCCACCACGTGGCAGGGGCGACGGAGGCAGCGGCTTGCGGCCCGTCGGCAGCGGCAGCAGCGCATCGCCGCTGCTGATGATGAGGTGATCTTCTCCTCGATGGGGAGTGGTGGAAGCTGGTGGCCGCTGGCCCATCGCGCCGGTTTGCGCTCGCGCGGTAGGGTCATTCGCGCCGGCAGGCGAGCGAGAAGCCGGCCCAGACCCCGTCTGGCCGCGTTCCGGGTAGCCCAGCGGAGTGAGCGGCAGATTGGGGCTGGCCGGGTGCGTCGGCAGCGGCCCGCTGGGGGGCAGCGGATTGGAGCCTGCCGGCCCGGTGGCGCCCCGGCGGAGCGGCGACGGCCCCAGCTTTCCGCTGGAGGGCGGCGGCGCGCCCCGATTTATGCCTGGCCCGCTGGTCGGGCCGCGCGGAAGCAGTGGATGCGGCGACGTTGGCTCAGTGCCTCTGGGATAGGGCGACTGGGGATGCGTAGGCAGCGTGGGCGGCGTAGCCGCCGGCGCGCTGGCCCCTGGATTGAAGGCTGCCGGGTCTACCGGCCTGGTCTTGAGGCGCTGGGGATTCATGATCTGCTCAGTCCAGGGAGGCGCCGTCTGTGTCTGCTGGGCCTGCTTTGCCTGAAAGCTGATCGCCTCCAGCGCTTGCTGCATCTCGCCCGCGTTCTGGTAGCGCTGATATGGCTCCAGCGCCATCGCCTGCAAGATGCAGGCTTCCATTGCCTGGGTGATCTTATGGTTCAATGTGCTGGGGCGCAGCAAGAGCCGGCCTCCTTGCAAGTTGGCTTTCTGCTTCAGCCGGTCCACCACTGCTACCGGCTCCTGGCCGGTCAGCAGATGGTAGAGCAGCGCCCCCAGCGTATAGATATCCGAGCGCACATCGGTCTGCGATTTGCCGCCCGAAAGATGCTCCGGGCTGGCATAGCCGGCCTTGCCCAGCGAGGTTGTATTCTGCGACTGGCCGGGCTTAAACGTGCGCGCAATGCCAAAATCGATCAGGTGCAATTGCCCGGCGCGATCCAGCATCACGTTATCGGGCGAGAGGTCGCGGTAGATAATTGGCGGCTGCCAGCCGTGCAGATAGGTAAGCACCTCGCAAATCTGCATGCCCCAGGCGATCACTTCTGGCTCGGTGAAACGGCCCCGGCGGTTGAGCAATTCAATCAGCGTTTCCCCATCCACCAGATCCATCACCAGGAAAAGCTGCTCTGGCTCCTCCCAGAAATCGGAAACCTTGGGGATGGCGGGATGGCCCGGATGGCTCAGCGCCGCGAGAATATCGCGCTCGCGTTCAAAGAGCATCCGCCGTTCGGCAAGCTCGCGCTGATCGGCGCCGGTCAGCGGGCATTCTTTGATGGCAAA
>CAZFWN010000253.1:5024-7226 GCA_964522745.1 uncultured Ktedonobacterales bacterium | reverse complement strand
CGCGGCCTCGTCTGGCCCTACACGCGCTGGGCGTGGTTTCGTCCCCAGAGCAGCGGCGCCACCACCTGGGAAGCGCGATGGCGCAGCAGCCGCAGTTCCCAGAGCAGATCGAGCCAGGCGAGGTCGTACACCCGATAGCACAGTTCGCGGTAGAGTTGGCCGATATGCGCGCAGTGCGCCTGCACCAGCGCAAACGCGAGTGCGGTGGCGGACGGACTGCGGCTGAGCATGAACACCTCCAGCGCCTCCAGGGCCAGCCGTATCTCCACGCGCAGCATCTTGCGCAGCGCCTCCCGCGCCAGTTTGCGCAGCAGGGTGGGGTCGAAGAGCGGGGGGCAGACGCGCTCTGGCAAGTCCTCCTCGGTGGGGCGGAACGTCACCAATAAGCCATCGGCGTCCCAGAGGGTTTCATCGAGGGCGCGCAGCAGCCAGTGCCAGAGCAGGGAGCGGATTTCTGCTGGCACGCCGGCCAGCGGGTCAGCAGGCAGCGACGGCTCTTGCGGAGCAGTCTGTGGGCGAGCAGCGGACGGAGCGATGGGGGGATCAGTGGTTGGAGATATACAAGAACCTCCTCAACTGCGGTTCTTTGCCGCAGCGTACTTCCTGGTCCGAGCGACCCCCGGCCCGGCCAGAAACAACGCGGCCACCTTACGCGATCCAGGCGACGCTGCTGGTGAGCAGCGCCGTGTGGATGCCAGGGTGGTCGCTGAGGGGGTTTTTTGAGTACAATCTCCCCAGCCCCACTCCTGACGTTCTCAGGTTTGGGGTCATGACGTGGTCTGGTGATTAGTTCGCCAGCCACGCCAGCCGTCTTGTTCACTTGCCTGTGTGCGCGATGGTACTCCTGAAACAAAAAATCGAGCAACTGTCAAGAGTGTAAACGATCTTGCGGCAAAAGTCAAGAGTTTTAGGACTTTTCGGACGCAGCATTTAGTCCACTACACGCAGGACAATCTTGCCTTGCGTGTGCCCGCTCGCCCCTTGCTCATACGCCTGGCGTGTCTGGGAAAGAGGGAGGACCGTCTGGATGATTGGTCGAAGCTGTCCCGCATCGATCAAGGCGCTGATCTGGATTAGTTGCTCCCGATTGGGTTCAACGATAAACCAGGCCGGGCGGACGCCATATGCCTTCGCCCCTTCAAAAGAGGGTCGTGGGCTGACGACGGAGACCAGCACGCCTCCTTGTTTCACCACCTGCCAGGATCGCTCCAACGTGTCGCCGCCAACCAGATCGAAGACGACATCGACCGCATGAACGACCTCCTCAAAGCGCGTGGTCGTATAGTCGATGATCTCATTGGCTCCTAGCTCGCGCAGAAGGTTGCGATGGCGCGCGGAAGCGGTGGCGATGACCTGCGCGCCAGCCCAGCGAGCCAGTTGGACGGCAAAGACCCCAACGCCGCCCGCCGCGCCGTGGATCAGAACCGTTTGTCCCGCGACCAGGCCCGCGTGATTAAAGAGAGCCTGCCAGGCTGTCAGGGCACTCAGCGGAACCGCAGCGGCTTGCACATGGTCAAGGGAGCGCGGTTTGGGAGCAAGCTCGCTGGGGAGCGCAATGGTGTATTCTGCTTCGGCTCCGTCCCGGTCAGGGACCGTGAGGCCATAGACTTCTGATCCGAGAGCAAGATCGGTGACGCCAGGGCCAACCTCCTCCACGACTCCCGATACATCGTGTCCTGGGATCGGGAGCGCGCGTGGGTTTCCCGCGTCAGTCTGATAGGTCTCATCCCAGGTCAATTCTGTCCAGATTACACCCGTTGCATAGACGCGAACCAATACTTCTCCCTGGTCAGGATGTGGTTGTGGCGCGTCTTCATAGACAAGCCGCTCTGGGCCGCCACGACCATGAATACGGATGGCTTTCATGCCGCTATGTCCTTCCTTAGAATTTCACCAGAATTTCATCCTCTGTGAGAAAGCGTATTGAACATCATCATATTCCCGCAGAAGAGCAACTGGCAAGCTCTGCGGAAGTGGGAAAGGGATGTCCGCTTACCTACTCCGAGGGAATTCTGGGGCCGAAGAGCCGGATCAGCATGTGAACCAATGCGCGGCGGATCGAGGCGGAGCCAAGGACCACCATCGAGAGCAGCCAGATGATGATCCAGAGGTCGCTGTGCGCGCCGGGCTGCATCCAGACCTGAATAACCAGCAGCCAGATGCCGCCAAACGCGGCCAGCAGCAGCGCGGTCCAGCCTTCTT
>CAZFWN010000253.1:0-4924 GCA_964522745.1 uncultured Ktedonobacterales bacterium | reverse complement strand
ACCAGCAGCCAGATGCCGCCAAACGCGGCCAGCAGCAGCGCGGTCCAGCCTTCTTCGGCTCGGCTGCTTTTGGGCGCAAAGCGGTGGAGCGAGCGGGTGCGCCCGGCCAGCAGCAGCACGCCATAGCCGCCGACGCCCAGCATCAGCGCCAGCAGCAGCGACCAGAGCGCCAGGCTCAGCGCCTGCACGACGACATCGCGCAGGTCGCCGCCCAGGATCAGCAAGGCGAAGCCGCCCAGCGCCGCGCCCCCAACCAGTAACCACAAAAAGAGGATGGTAAGAAGATGCCAGGGAAGATGAAAGAGCGGTGGTTGTTTGAACTGCTGCATCGCCGGTCCCTCCAGGCAGCATTCCCGGATTGAAGAAACAATCAAAGAAGGATGCGCAGTGTCCCTGCTGGTCGGCGCCCTTTTGGACCGCTGCCAGTCTCCTTATAGTATACGCCTGCCCGTTATCCCATGCAAGTGCAAGCTCCTTTATACAACCAAAAGTCCTACCTTGCTCTCAGACGTTCGCCGATTGAAATCGGCGTTAGGGGCCTGCGGCCAGGATGTCCCGCCGGGACATGATGGCGCCGCAGGCGCCCTTAGCGCCGAATTTATTCGGCGTCATCCTGATGAGAAAATTTCTCGTGTTCAGACGTATTTTCTAGTGACAAACTCTGTATATGCAGGCGGGCTGAAACATTTTACCTGCCATTTGCGTCAGTTTTTCAGGGGGCAAAGCGTTTTTATTATATAGTATGTATGCGCAGGGAGCAGGAGCGCCTCAGATGAGTCAGCTATCGGTATCAACCACAGAAGATCAACCGCCAGAAGACCAGGCAGACCCAGGCGTCGGCCCGGCTCCGGCTGAGCAGCCACCGACAGACCCAGAGGGCGAAGTTTCGACCATTACAGATGCTTCGCCCCCGGCGAGCGAAGCCACGCTGGTTGGCCGCGAGTTGCAGCGCGGCAAGTATCGCCTGCTCTCGCTGCGCCCGGCCACATCGGGCGAATCACAGGTCGGCCTGTCCTACGTGGCTCTACATACCGATCTGCAAAAGCGGCTGACGCTGCGCTATCTGCCGCTGGACCAGCAAGTCTCGTCAGAGCAGCGTGGCGAGGCCACCGCGCAATTTTTGCGCGAAGTGCGGGCGCTGGCCCGGCTCTCACATCCCAGCCTGCCGCGTGTGCATGATTATTTCGTCGAGGGTGACGCCTGCTATGTGGTCATGGATGAACTGGCCGGACGCACGCTGGCCGGCGTGCTAACCGAGGCGGAGCAAGTAAATCGCTCGCCCGCGCTCCTGCCGGTGGAGATCGCCCGCCTGGGCTTAGACCTGGCGCGGGCGCTGGCCTATCTGCACCAGCAGCGCCCGCCGATTATCCTGGGCGGGCTGCGCGCGCAGGATGTTGCCCTGCCCGATGATGGCCCGGCCCAACTGGTCAGTCTAGGGGCGCTGAGCCTGGTTGCCTCGGCCTCCTCGGTGTCCTTGCCCGCCTTTGCCTCCTTGCCAACCCTGCCGCTGGCTTCCCCCACCCCTGCCGGCGGGGACGCCGGCGCTACAAGCCTCCCCACCCCTGCCGGCAAGGATGCCGGCGCTACAGAGCCACCCACCCCTGCCGACGAGATGCCAACGCTGCCAGCGGTTTCAGCCGACGCGCCGGCGCCACATGAGGCGTGGTTGGCCCGCGATGATGTGTGCAGCCTGGGGCTGCTGCTGTGCGAGTTAGCGGGCGGCCTGGAGGTGGTGACCGGCGTGATGGAGCGCCAGCGCCACCCAGAGCAGGCGGTGGAGCAGGATGCGCCGCCTATCTCGCTGGCGCTGGCGGCGGTACTGGAGATTGCCGCGCAGCGCGATCCCGAACACCGCTTCCAGAGCGCGCCAGCGCTGGAAAACGCGCTGGCGCGTGCCTATGCAGTCGAGCGGCGCATCGCCCTCCTGGCGGAGCAACCTGCCGGTCAGCAGGAATCGCAGCACTTGGAGAACGGCCAGCCTGACATTGCTGTCACCTCGCTGGAGGCGGAGCCGCTGCCAGGCAGCCATCATGAACTCGCCACGCGCCATTTCTCGCTGGCCTGGGGCGAGGAATTGGACGCGATCATCTGCTGGAAGTGTGGCGCGAGCAACCAGCGCGATTCGCACTTCTGCCGGGTCTGTGGGGCGCGCCAGCCGCGCCAGCCGCGAGCAGCGACCCAGACAGGGCGCCGCCGGACGAGTCGCCCGCCTGTGCCGACGCGCCGACTCTATGACAGCGCCGATTGGTCCGAATGGGCCGATGAAGAAGCGGACCGGCCAACCCGCCCGCGCCGCAGCCGCCCGACGAGCGGGCGCACGCCAACACGAGGCACGCGCATCTCTGGCCCGGCGCGGCGCACCAGGCCGGCGCCGCCTCCGCCGGAGAAGGGCCGGCGGCTGCTCTGGGCGCTGGTCTGGGTCTGCTTTACAATGGCGATCCTGCTGGGCAGCGCCACCTCCATTGTCGCCTATCTGGCGCTGCGCTAACTGGCTGGCGGTTTCAACCGCCGGCATTGAGCGCTTCGGCGATTACGACATCAATCGGCGTCGAAGCGCCTGCATTCCAGGCAGCATCAAATGTCGCGGCGTCTAGTGCAGCGCGCAAGCTGGCCCGATGCTGCTCGATCTGGGTCCGCTCCAGCGCGGTAACACCCATGCCGGTTGCCTTCCTGAGCGCCTCTGCGGCGCCGGCAAGCCGGACGGCAGCAACGAGCGCTTGCGCATCATCGCGCGTTTCCCTGCTGCCATAGGCTCCTACCAGACCCTCCAGGCATTGCGCCATCTCGCGCCTGGCTCCTAGTTGGTGGTGGAGCGCCAGGCTCGTGCGGTAGTGCTTTTCAGCCCGCTCCGCGTCTCCCTCCGCCAGCGCCAGATGGCCCAGGCTCTGCCAGATGTCGGCGCTGCCAGCCGTGTCCTCTACGGCCTGGGCCTGTGTCAGGCTTTCCTGGTAGAGCGCTGCCGCCCGCGCAAATTTGCCCTGTGCTTGAAGGGCATCGCCCAGCGCGCGCAGCGCTCTGGAGATGCGTCGCCCATCGCCCACCGTGTGGGCCAGGACCAGGCATTCTTCAAGTAATGTCTGGGCACGCGCATAGTTACCCTGATCAAGGGCCAGTTGGCCCAGACCTTCCAGAATGATCGCAGCACTGTTCAGATTGCCGGCTGCGCGATCCAGCGCCAGGCTTTCCTCACCCAGCGCCTGGGCGCGGGCATAGTCGCCCTGTTCCCAGGCCGTTGCCGCCAGGTTATTCAGCGTTGCGCTGATGCCAAAGGTATCGTCCAGTTCCCAGTAGAGTGCGAGGCTCTCCTCAAAGAGTTGGCTGGCCCGCGCATAATCCCCTTCCATGCGGGCAATGCCGCCCAGGTTATTGAGCGAGTGAGCAATGCCTGGTCGATGGCCGAGGGCGCGGCTCAGGTCGAGAGAGGCGTGATGATAGTCTTTGGCCCGCAGATAATCTCCCTGCCCAAAGGCCAGCCAGCCGGCGTTGTACAACGCCTCCGCCCGCCAGATGGAGTGATCGTCGGGCGCGTGCATCGCCAGCAAACGCTCCAGCCAGGTTCGGCCCTCGCTCAACAGGCCGCGCTGATACCAGAAGCGCCCAAGCGCCCCCGCCAGCCGCAGCCCGATCTCGACCTCCTGCTGCTCCAGAGTCCAACCCAGGGCAGCGCGCAGGTTCTCGTATTCCTCATCCAGACGCTGTAGCCACTGCACCTGCTGCGGGCCTTTCAGTTGTGGCTCTGCCCGCTCTGCCAGTTCAAGGTAATACGTCGCGTGGCTCCGCAAGGTTTCTGCTCGCTCACCATTGGCAAGCAGTTGCTCCCAGGCGTATTCGCGGATGGTTTCCAGCATGCTCACTCGCGGCTCGCCCGTTACCGTTGTGGCGCGGTGCAGCAGATGGTGAGACATTAAGGTGGTGAGGCTATCCAGAATGCTATCAGCGCGCGTCTGCCAGACGCGCTCAATAACCGCCAGACTTGCTCCTCCGGCAAAAACCGCCAGGCGGCGAAAGAGCGCCTGTTCTTCCCAAGACAGCAGGTCATAGCTCCAGGCCAGCGTCGCGCGCAGCGCCCGCTGGCGCACAGGAAGGTCGTTGGCGCCCTGCGTCAGCAGCGAGAGGCGGTGATCTAAGCGGGCCAGCAGCGCCTCTGGTGAGAGGAGCAGGAGGCGCGCTGCGGCAAGCTCAATCGCCAGGGGCAGCCCGTCCAGTCGCCGGCAGATAGCCGCAATGGCAGCCGCATTCGCCTCGGTCAGCGCAAAATCTGGCTGGAGCGCCTGGGCACGCGCGAGGAACATCGCCACCGCCGGCGCCAGCACCAGCGTTGCCGGGGAGGCTTCCTGGACCGGGTCAGGCAGCGGCAGCGGGTGCAGCGTGTAGAGATGCTCGCCGCGTATCTGCAATGCCGAGCGGCTGGTGACCAGGGCGGAGAGACCTGGACAAGTGGCGAGCAGTTCCGCGACCTGAGGAGCCGCCGGCAAGAGGTGTTCAAAGTTATCCAACAGCAGCAGCCAGCGTCGCTGCTGGAGCCGCGCCTGGAGTGCTGCCAGCAGCGGGCGCGAACTGCTCTCGCGTATCTCCAGAGCGCGGGCGATGGTCGGGATGACCAGTTCCGGGGAACTGATGCGCGCCAGATCAACAAGGGTTCTCCCGGCGTCAAAGGGGCTGCTAAGCCGGTTCGCCACTTCCAGCGCCAGATGGGTCTTACCCACCCCTCCCATCCCGGTCAGGGTCAGCAGCCGAATCTGGCCGGTCTGAAGCATAGCGCTGATGGCGGCAACTTCATGATCTCTGCCAATCAGCGGCGTAGATGGGAGCGGGAGCGCGGGCAGCGCTGCCAGCGGGGCTGAGCGCGCGCGTGGCCGCCGCAGTGCCTGGGCCGAGGCGCTGAAGAGCGCGTCCTCAGCGGGCGAGAGATGCAGGGCCACTG
>CAZFWN010000252.1:0-7246 GCA_964522745.1 uncultured Ktedonobacterales bacterium | reverse complement strand
GAACCGCCCAGGAGAGCAGCGAAGCGAGCAGCACCACTGCCAGGCCAAGCGCCGGCGCTATCGCCGTCACAATGGCAGGCAGCACCAGCAGCAGAATAAAGATAATGACTACAGGATCGCTCAGCGTAAGCTTGTGGCTGGCAATTAGTGCCGCCATGCTAATTAGCAAACTAGCGATGAAAATAATCCCATAGTAGATTACGGCAGGAAGCCGCCGATCAGCAATCGGGTGATTGATGGAGGTTCTCATTTTTCTTTCCTCATCCGGCAAAAGCGGCATGCCGGCGAGATGGAGCGCAGCCCCAAAGCAGCGTTACTGGACATAAGCCCCTTCGCGCTGAGCCGTTTTCGTGGTGGGCTGCACCGGCTGGTGCAGAGCCAGCCGCTCATAGAGATTACCATAGAGTTCTGAAGAATGGGCAAGGCCGTAGAGTTCTTCGACGCGCCTGCGCGCCTGCGCGCCCACCTGCTGTCGCAGGGCCGGGTTGGTCAACGCTTGACTCAAGCGCGCGGCCAGGCCAGGCACATCATCTGGCCCAATCAGCAACCCATCGACGTTATCGCGGATGACCTCGCGGGTGCCGCCGATATTGGTCGTCACCACCGGCATTCCACAGGCCATCGCTTCCAGCATGGAGAGCGAGACGCCCTCAAAGAGCGACGCTAGCACAAAGACATCCGAGGCGCGCAGATAGGGCAAAACGCCCTCAATATGCCCAAGAAAATGGATGGAATTGAACAATTCCAGATCGCTCGTCAACTGACGCAATCGGGCTTCTTCAGGGCCTTCGCCCAGGATCAACAAGTTGGCGGTGGGATGAGCGGCAGCGACTTCTTTCCAGGCACGAATCAAGCGATCAATGGCTTTTTGGAAGTGCAACCGCCCGGTAAAGATGACCAGCGGCCCGCCCTGTGGCAGATGCAATTCATCGCGCAGGTGCTGACGCTCCTCATGGGTAGAGGGAAGATAGCGGCTGGTATCGACGGCATTGGGAATCTTGGCAATGCGCTCAGCCACAAATCCCGCCTCAATCAGTTCTTCGGTAATTTGATCGCTCAAACTAATCACGGCATCAGCGCGACGCGAGAGCCGCAGCATCCAGCGACCAAAAGGCACCACTTTCAAGCGGGCAATATCACCATAGGCCCCCCCACAGGAGACACAGATCACGATGGGGGTTCCACGCAGCCGTTTGACAAGCAAGGCTGGCAAGATCTCACGATACATTTGATTGAGATGAATCACCTGACCACGCGGACCTGTCAAGAGACCCCAGAAGACATTCGCCAGAAAGAGGGCGCCTTCGATTTTTGGAATTAACGGGTTGAACAGCCGGCGCACAGACACTTCGTTCACGACTTCTCGCGGCTTTGTCTCTTTGGAGCGGCGCTTGGTGAGTACCGTCATCTTCCAGCCCTGCCGCGCCAGTCTTTCAGCAACGCCCTGGGCCTGGCGGTCTTGTCCGCCGGCAGGAAAGGGGGCATAGTTATGGCAAATCATCGTCACATTTTTTATAGGCGCATTCATAAAAGTAGACCTTGCTTTCTCTTTGAAGAGGTGCGGGATAAGCGCAGTAGTGCTATTCTACCGGACGCCAGGCATACACCCACATCAGAAACTTTGAGCAGTCGGCGCCAGTAAATGGTGTTGGTTCACTGGGGCCTGGCAACTCGGCCAGGACGCGCGCTTCACGCACCACCAGTCGGAACCCGGCTTTGGAGAGATTGCTCCAGAGTTCGGCAATCTGCTCTTGTACCTCGCTATTCCCATGTATCTCGCAGATAATATGTTTCACCCAGTTAATCTGGCCGCTCTGGCAGAGGTCTCGGACGACCCCATACTCGCTGCCTTCAATATCGATCTTGAGCAAATCAACTGGCTGGCTGGCAATATGCTCACTCAACTGCACTGCCGGCACGGTGACACCCGGCCCTTCACCAATCCGACCACTCACCGCTCCATCGGGGATGAAAGTGACACTCCCGGCGACCTCACTCACAGCAGCACGCACCACCTCAACAGCATGCAAGCGGTTTGTGAGGATATTTTCTTCTAAAATATCAGCAATAGCTGGGTCAGCCTCAAAGACTTTGAGACGAGCTTTGGGGTAACGCTGCTTAAACCAGAGCGCGCTCAGACCGATATTACCACCGCAATCAAGAATAACGGGTGCCTCACCCAGCCCATGTACTTCATAACCATGCTGCAAAAACATTTCAAGGTAGAGGCTTAACAGTGCGGCAGCATCGTTATAGCGCACCTGCCCAAAGGGAAAGCGAAAGACACCGCTAGAGCGTGAAGGGCTTCTCCAGCGCCGCCAGAGCAGCCGGGGGATCACAAGCGAGCGCGTTTGAAGCGCCATCTGGGTGCCCCAGCCGATCTGCTTGATTGAGAGGATGATCCTGCCTGGCAAGCTCTTTTGCGTCTTTGAGTTCCCAGGCCGGGAAGTAATCTGATTGCTTTTCTGTTGCTTCTCTATCTGAACACTACGTTGCTGGACACTCACTCAATACGCCCCCTTGCCGGTAATCGCAACCTTGATGGTCATCAGCAAAATTTTGAAATCCAGCCACAGTGAATAATTGCGGATATAGAAGAGATCATCTTCGGTATGCAAGTGCATGGGCCGGTCGCTGCGGCCATTCACCTGCCACCAGCCGGTGATGCCTTGCGGGACCATGAAGCGGCGATATTGCCAGGGAGCATAGTTGACCACCAGCCAGGGCAACTCCGGGCGGGGGCCGACCAGGCTCATATCGCCTTTGATGACGTTAATTACCTGGGGCAGTTCATCCAGGCTGGTCTTGCGCAGAAACGCGCCCATGCGCGTGATGCGAGGGTCGCGTTTGCGCTTATGCAGCACGACGCCGTCGCGTCGCTCGGCCACTTGCTGGGCCATCTGGTCGGCATTGAGGACCATCGTGCGGAACTTATAGATTGTGAAGATACGATGATATTGCCCAACCCGCTTTTGGGTAAAAATGGCCGGTCCGGGTGAGTCGAGTTTAATCAGCAGCGCGATCAGCAGCATAAGCGGGCTGCTGAGCAGCAAGACCAGCGTTGCCCCGATTACGTCCATTGCTCGCTTCATGCGGGCCTGCCAGCCGACAATGGCAGCCTCATTCAGATTAATTAACGGCAGGCCGCCAAAGTTCTCCACTGTCATCCGGCTGCTGAGTTCCAGGTAATCAGGAATCATGCGAATCTGTACCGGGTAGCGATCGAGATTGCGTACCAGGCGCTCAGTCTGCTCACGTTCCTGCCAGGGCAACGTGATGATGACATCATCCACCTCGCGCTGGCGGATAATCTGCGGCGCAGCATTGAGCTTGCCCAGCACCGGCAGTGGCTCTATCTCTGGATCGTCTTCGTTGACCAGTTCGCCGGTCTCAGTATCCGAGACACAACCCAGGAGTCGCAGCCCGGCTCCCCCATGCCGCGCAACCATCCGCGCTGCCTCGAGCGCCACCGGGCCGCCGCCAATAATCAAGACACGCCGCTGATACCAGAACGAGCGGCTAATAAACCGCCAGACCACCAGCCGCAAGAGCAGCAACGCAACAGCATCGCCGACAATAAAATAGATGAACAGCAAGCGAGGCAGGTCGCGCTCTGTCAAATACAACGCACCGCTGAAGATGACCGCCGATGTCAGCGCGGCCCAGATCACTCGCCAGGGGTTGAGAATACTATCGTGATATTGCGGATCATAGACACCATAGGCATGAAAGATCACAAACCAGATGATCAGTACGGTAATAATCGTCACCGGCTGCACCAGGATCGGGTTATCAGGCAACTGATAGCCGAAGGGCAGCACCTGTCGGGCATCTTCCGCCAACAACAGCACCCCAACGGTCAGCGTCAGGTCCAGCAGCAACAGGATATTGCCGAGCGTGCCACGTCGCCAGCGGCGGCGGGCAGATGGTCTTCCATCTCGTAGAATGGAAGGTTGTGGTCCAGTCCAGGGATAGGTATCAGAGGTCAGTGGTGGCAGCGCCGTATCAGGCGCACCAGGCAAAGATTCTCTTGCCCGCATCTCTGGCTGAGGTATGCTTCCTGCCTCCTGGAAATTGTGGCCCAGGGGAGTCCCTGGCTGAGATGGCTGATCGTTTGGTTTTTTAAATTGCCGTTCCCCTATCACGCGAACCCTCCATTAGTGAAGGTGCAAAGGCGCGGTCCTGGACCGGCTTTGCCGGCTGGAAGACGAGGGAGTCTCCGTTGCCAGGAATACTCTATCATATTGGGTGTACAAGTTGAGTATGTAAGCTTGCAGGTAGCAACGCACAGAGCGTACCATCAAACCCGTGTTGTATCCTCTCTATTCTCTTTTCTCTCAAGAGAGGACGTGGTAGGCTGTAAGCAGGTAACGCATCCCTTGGTAGCTAGTACTTTCAGGTAACAACTTCTCCAGGCAGGCATTTAGATTAACACATTGTCAGCGAGAGTGGAATCCCTTTATCATCTTCTCTCAGTTGCCCCAAATTTGCAAGAGCTTTTTTGGCAAATATTTTGCCAGTTTTAGGCTGCCTGGATTTTGCTGTTGTAGTTCCGCTCTTCTCTTCGTTTTACTTGAGGGTAGAGCCTCTCACTCTTGCAGCGAAGGCAGCTACCTAGCAGCAGCTTCTTCGCGGAGGAAGCACATTGAATAGTTGGAGCGTAGCATGATTGCCCGCCTCACATCATCAAGCACAACATCCAGAATACCAGATCGGCTGGTTGAGCTGGGATTGTGCCTGCCATTTGTCGCATTTTTCTATTGGCAGCATCCGCCAGCCTCGCTGGTCCTGCTGGTCATCGTGGCCGTGTGTGCCTGGCTGCGCCTGGAGATCGCTGTTGCACTCCTGCCTTTGGGATTGCCATATTATCTTCAACTCCAGCCGCTGAGGTCCAGCGGCTCGCCAGCGTTCTCTATTGGGGAACTGAGCCTATTTATCTGTCTGGGAGTCGCCATCCTGCGCTCGGCGTTGATTGCGACTGACCGACGAGCAACGATAGAGTGGGCACGAGGCCTTTGGCGCCAGGCATGGCCCTTCGTGCTGCCGGCCCTGCTGCTCCTGGTTGGAGCCAGCCTGGGAGTGCTGGTGGCGCCAGATCGTCATATTAGCCTGCGCGCCTACCGCGAGGACATCATCGAGCCGCTGCTGTATCTGCTGCTGATATTGCGCTATCTGCGCACACGCACCGATCTGGCGCGAGCGGTGGTGGCTTTGATTGTTTCTGTTCTAATCGTAGCAGGCGTGGGCATTTATCAGGGCACTCTTGATCGCAAATGGCATTATGTGAACGCCACTACTCTGCGCGTTGAAGGCCCGTATGGCAGCGCCAACAATCTGGGGCTGTTTCTGGAGCGCGCCCTGCCCATCCTGTTTGCGCTGTCGCTGACACATATCTTGCGTCGTTTTGCCAGTGCCGATGCCCAACAACGCCCGGTCTGGCGCGAGCCGCTGCGCTGGGCATGTCTGCTGATCTGCGCCCCTCTGCTGCTGGCACTCTACTGGACACAATCGCGCGGCGCAGAGCTTGGCGTTGCGGTTGCCGCGCTGTTTCTCTTCGTAGTCGAGGTACGCAGGTGGCTGGCCGTCGCCGCAGTGGTCGTCGTTGGGGCTGTTGGTGGCTTCCTCTTCCGATCACGCCTGCTGCAACTCTTTGAGCAAGGCCACGCCGGCACCATCTCCGAGCGCTTTCTCTACTGGAAAGCGGCGCTGCTCATGATCCGCGATCATCCCATCTTCGGGATTGGGCCAGATAGCTTTGGGCGACTCTATAGCCCGTACCTGCCCAGCACAAGCAAGAATCCCAATCCAGACTCTTACGCGCTCAAAGCGCTGGATGGGCAGCCGTTTCCATCGACCTATGACCCTGGCATTTCGCACCCACATAACTTTCTTCTGGACTTTTGGGTGAGCAGCGGCCTGCTGGGTCTGGCCGCGCTGTTCTGGCTGCTGGGCGCGTTTGTGGCGGTCTGGCTGCGCGTCTACCGGCTCTGCGCGCCGCTGCGCCAGAGCGACCTGTTCCAGCGCCTGTTATTAGGTTTGGCCGCAAGTATGCTGGCGACCTTCGCACATGGCCTGGTGGATAACTCGTACTTCCTGCCTGACCTCTCGATGGCTTTCTGGTTCTTCATTGGATTGCTACTGGTGATACGCGAGCTGATTCAGCGAGAGCAGCCGCTAAGTGAGCAAGAGCCAATGGCGCTTGTAGAGGAGCAACCAGCGCAGACATGATGTGCACGTTGGGCTAGGCCAGTCAAGAGAGGTTTTCAGTGGAAGACATTAAAACGACCATTAAGTTTGGAACAACGATTGCCAAAAACCTGGCGCTAGGCAGCAAGACGGTGGCCGGCATCTATCAGCGCCGACGGGCAAAGCAAGGCTTCAGCCCAGAAAAAGATCAGTTGGAGTACCCACTCGACGTGTTCCATAAACACGTCACGGCGCTCGCCCCTTTGCGCAAGGAAGGAATACAAGGCGCCGATGTGCTGGAGATTGGGCCTGGTGGCAATGTTGGCGTCAGCTTTCTGATGCTGCTTGCGGGGGCAAAGAGCGCCACCTGCCTGGACGTCGTGCCCTGGATGCAGGGCACCGGCCCGGATGCGCTCTATCCCGCGCTGGTAGAAGCAGCAGCAAAAGATCCTGAGTCCTATCAGGTTGCGCCAGCCTTATTAGAACAAGCCAAGGCAGACCCTGAAGGGTTGGCGCGTAGACTGATGGGCCAGATCACCTATCTCTATCCGGTGGATATTGCCACTACCACCCTACCCGACGCCTCACATGACATTATTTTTTCGCACGCCTGCTTTGAACACTTTGCCGATCCAGAGAGATCCATCGCTCAGATTGCGCGCCTGCTGCGCCCTGACGGTGTGACCAGCCATGAGGTTGATTTGCGCGATCATCGGGATTTCAGCCGCCCGCTGGATTTCCTACAATATAACGATGCGCTCTGGCGGCTTTCGACATCGAACCGGCCCAACGGGGTGCGCAATCGCTGGCGGCGTTCAGAATATCGCGCCGCCTTTGAGCGGCACGGAATGGCGGTTGTCTATATGGGAACATCCCAGCAAATAATGGTAACTGAGGAGATGCGCAGCCAGTACCAGCCGCATTTCCAGCAGATGAGCCTGGAAGAACTCGGCGTTATTGGCATTTTGCTGGTAGCGCGAAAGCGGTAGTGCTTGCGTGCTTCGCTGCGCCAGGTCGCTATTTGACAGCCCTGAAGCGCTGTGCTACCATTCTCATGAAA
>CAZFWN010000251.1:0-7268 GCA_964522745.1 uncultured Ktedonobacterales bacterium | reverse complement strand
CGCCTGATGGCAGGGGAGTACGCCAGGGGGAAAGGCCCGCACAGGGTATGCCACAGAGTTACTCTCTATCACCAGCCGATAGGCATAGTCCATGCTGCTCTCATCCTTTTTCCTCATTATATGCAGATGGAGCAGCGCTCCACCTTCCTCATCTCGCCCAAAACGCCAGCATAGGGTGTTTGTAAAGCGGGTACACCACTTCGAGCGGCGGCATGAAATATGCAAGAGTGCGCACGCTTTGAAGCCGGTTGCATCTTGAAACCCTCTCCGCGTCTCTGGTCGCGTTTCCCATCCCTCTCTAAACTGTATGACTGAAAGAAAGGACAAGAACGCTATGCGAATACTCTTGCGTCGATCTCTTGCCGGTTGGCCGCTGCTCGCGCTGGCGGCGCTGGCGCTGGCTGCCTGGGGACCACTGGCCCATGCGTCTGCCCCTGCGGCGCATGCCCAGCCGTCCCAGGCTAGTCAAACCTTCCACTTTAATCTGGTGCCGTCAATGGGTATTACAGCCTGCCTGCCGAATGCGCGCGGCGAGGCTACGATTGTATCGGGTCAACTGAACGACGAGCTTCTGGTGAGCGTCGCTGGCATGCCCGCCAACACCGGATTTGACCTCTTCGTAATTGAGCTTCCCAATAAGCCGTTTGGGGTCGCCTGGTATCAGTCTGATCTACAGACCGATGGAAACGGCAGAGGCAGTGCAACGGTACGGGGTATCTTCAATGTGGAGACGTTCTCCGTCTCTACAGGAGGCCCCACGACCACTTTCCCGCCGACCCATCAGTATCACCTGGGCCTCTGGTTTAATGACCCGCAGGTTCCCTTCGATCTGGGCTGTGAGCCAGGAGCAAAGACGCCCATCGTGACGCCTTTCAACGGCGAGCAGCATGCCGGCATTCAGGTACTCAACACCAGCAATTTCCCTGACAATGCTGGCCCTCTGTCCCACGTCTCGTAAGCCGCTCGCTTTCAATTGAGGCCAGGCAGGGACATTATGCCAATCTCTGGCCGTGCAGGCACACAGCAACCGGCTGGCACGAAGGGGACATGCCCGGCACAGCAGCCACTGAAAGTTATCAGTGGCTGCTGTGCCGGGTGCCTGTAAGCAGCGCTGATGCTCAGACCAGCCCGCTTGACAGCAGGTGTATGCTGGACATAGCTAGCTCGTTTGTTGAGTGACTAGAGGAGAATCTGCCTATGGCTTCAATACCTTGCCCCAACTGTCGGCAGCCCTTGCCGGCCAATGCGCGCTTTTGCGCCAACTGCGGCGCCCAGCTTCAGATGGCAGCGCCCGGAGGGCCACCACAGGCTGGCCCGGCGTTTGGCCCGCCTGCAAGCGTCAGCGCGCCTGCTGTGCAGGCGCCAGGGAACTTCCCGCCGCTTCCGCCCCCACAGCCCGCTCCTGGTCCGCAAGGCTTTGGCCCACCGCAGCAGAGCATGCCTCAACAGAGTTTTGGCCCACCCCCTGGCGCTCCGCCGCAGGGCTTCGGCCCACCACTGCAAGGGCCGGGCGCTCCACCGCAAGGCTCCGGCCAGCCTTCACAGCCAGGGATGCCACCGGCCCCGCAAGGCTTTGGCCCGCTGCCGCAGGGCTTCGGGCCGCCGTTCCAGCCGGGCGGCGCCATGCCACCGGCCCCGATGCCCGCGCCAAAGAAACGTCGCACCGGCCTGATCGTGGGCGGCGCGCTGCTCGCGCTGGTTGTGCTGGTGGCGGCTGTGGTTGGCGGCATCATCCTCTTCAAGAAAGGCGGCTCCAACACCGGCGCAAAAGGCGGAACAGGCACTCCTACCGTCGTTGCCAGCCCCAGCCCCAGCGGCCCGGCAGGATTCCAGACGTTCAGCAACAGCACCTTCAGCATCAACTATCCCCAGAACTGGCAGAAACAAGAGACGCCAGGCGCGCAGCAAGACGATGTGCAATTTCTTAGTATCCCCAGCAAAACGTTCACGGTTGATGTTCTCAACCAGACACGCCAGCCCAAAGCTGAGGATGACACCAGATGCAAAGGGTTTGTAGGCAAAACCGCGTCCGTCTCATCAATCACGCTGGGCAAGCAGCGCTGGACACGCGAGGATTGCGGGAGCGGCTCCAAAGTCCCTGGCATCACGATGCACGCAATTGTCGAGTCGGTGATCTATAAAAACAAACTCTACGTGATTACCTATACATCTACCCCGGCAGATACCTTCTCCGCCGATCAAACCAAGTATTATCTACCAATGGAGCAGAGCTTTACGTTCCTGACCTAACCCTGCATGCAGCGCAGGCAGGTGTCCGCGTCATCGCCCAGCAGCGCGGACACCTCCTCCGCCGCGACGTAGCGAAAGCCATCGATCTCGATGCCATCCTCGCGCGGCGTGCCCAGCAGCGTCGCCCGGTAGTAGATCGTCAACTGATGGGTAGCCGGGCAGGTCTCCGCCGATAGCACCGGCCCCACCTGGGCGCTGACACCAAGCTCCTCGCGCAGTTCGCGCTCCAACCCGGCGTCGGGCTGCTCGCCCGTACTGACAAATCCACCGGGCAGACCCCAGGGCCGTGCCCGATAGGTGTGGTGCGCCAGCAGCACCCGCCCCCGCCCATCCAGAATCACCGCGCATGCCCCCAGCGTCACCTTTGGCGCGGCCAGGCGCACGGCCAGCCGTCGACACCAGCGCGGCATCACCCGCCAGGTCTGATAAAACGCCCGCCGCAGAATCAGCTTGAGGCCGGTTACCGTCTGGCGGGGCGCCACCTCACGAATCTCCGCGCTGTCCGCCAGTCGCCTGGTGACGCGCTGCTGGATATGCTTCGCGTTGTCTGTCTCGTGTGCCATATCGTCTGCCGTCTGGCGTGGTCGCTCCAATAGCTCTACACTCATTGCTCTTCCTCCGATTGCTCATCATAAACACCTGCCGGCTCATCCTGCCGACACTGAGAAGTATAGGCGGCAGATGTCATCAGCCAATCGCGGAAGCGTCACAACTTTGTCGCAGCCAGAAGAAGAGAAATTCTGATGATCCCCTCTGTAGGAGAGATAGCAGAAGCAGAGACAAACATCTGTGCGAGCCGCTACGCACATCAACCCTTCGCTGAATGATGAAATTTGACAAAGAAAGCGGGTCTTCGTCCTAGCCAGGCCATCGCCGATTAAAATCGGCGCTACGGGCCTGCGGCCAAGCAGTCCCGGCGGGACTTGGTGGCGCCGCAGGCGCCCCTAGCGCCGATTTTAATCGGCGGGCGGTTGGAACACCCTAGAACGCGCCAAGCGCTTTGCCGAAGTCGAGCAAATTCGGCGCGCCCCAGCCAGTGGGATAATCCCAACCCGACGTGCATTGGTAGTACAGGTCAGTGCCCTGGGTCACATCATAGTAGGGATGCAGCTTCCCGCTGTGGGTCGCCAGGCGATAGAAGGTTGGGGTGCTGCCAAGCAGCGGCGACTTATGGTGGCTCTGCAAACCCTGCGCCACCAGGCTCAGGCCCGCCGCCCAGATGGGCGCGGCAAAGCTGGTGCCATAGACCCCATACCATTGGCCCTGATAGAACCCCGGCAGATGAATGGCAATCGCGGCCACATCAGGCGCCTCGCGGTAGCCGGTGGAAGCCGAGTTCTTCACCCCTGGACCCTGCTGCCACGAGGGCTGCTTATAATATTTACTCAGGCCGCCGCCCGTTCCCCAGGTGTTCGCGCAATTGGTCTTATCGGGATTGGCATCGGACCAGGCGATCTCGCTGGTGCGATGCCCCTGGTCGTCTGTCGCCAGCGTGGTGCCACCCACTGACAACGCATAAGGATCGTCCGTCGGGAACAAGATGGAGGGCGTTCCATATGTGGAGGGACGACCAAAGCTAGAATCCCCAAAAGCGCCGCAATCCCCAGCCGCAGTGGCGAAGGGAATGCCTTCTGCCGCCAGGCGCTGCGTTGCCTGGCCGAGCATACTCAGTTCATTAGGGGTCAGGGCATCCTCCAGCGTCAACCAACTCATGCTTGCCACCTGGACACGCTTTTCGCGCGCAACCTGATTGATCGCATCGTAAAAAGCTTGCGGCCAGGTATGTCCACCGCTCGCCAGACAGGTGACATCGGCGCTGGAGCAGGAGGGCGTTTGATATTCCAGCAATTGGGCGTCGGGCGCCATCGCGCTTAACTCCTCGAAATCCTGCGTGGCCTCAAAGGTCGCGTCGTCGGTGAACTGCTGCGCGCCCCCATCCACCGGCACCACCTGGCGGTGGAGCGTGCCGCCCGTCGTGCAGGCCAGGAAGGCGGTAATATCCTGCTCGGAGACATGATCGTTGAACTCGATCTCGCCGATCTTTATTCCCTTGCCGGTATAGCCCGCCTGATAGATCTCCGCATAATGGTACGCCGCCGCTACCTTCTTGGGCGGGATCAAGACATGGAACTGTGGGCAGGCGGCTTGCGCCCCCGACGCAGCCTGCCCGGAAGAACCATCCGCATCGGTGAGGGGCAGCGAAGCTCGCCCGGCGCTGGGACCAGGCTGCGCAAAGTTGCTCAGCCCCAGAATCGAGGTGATGAGCGGCTGCATCTGCGGCGGCAGGCTCACTTGCCCGGTTGGCCCAAAGAAGGTGGCGCCATGCTGCTGAAATGATTGAAGGACCAGATGAAACGTCGCGGCAATCTGGGCCACCGTTGCTGACACGCTGATGCTGTCACGCAGGGCAGAAACCGAGCCGATCTGAAAGCCCTGCGCGCTGAGGAACGCTGTCACTTTGTCAACATCGCCCTGCGGCGCGCCATAGCGTGCCGCCACCTGATCCGGCGTGAGAAACTGCCCGAAGTGCGGCGAAGTGGGGTCATAGAGCGCGGCCAGATCATCAGCCAGCGCCTGCCGGTTCGTATCTAACCCTATCGACAATTGCAGCCGGCTCTCCGGCGAGAGTGGTCCGAGCGCCTGCGCGCCCTCTGCCGCCAGCGGCAGCGTCCCAATCGCCGGCAGCGGGGGCAGCGGGACCGACGTTGGCTGCGTCTGATGATTCGCCGAGGGAGTGTCACACGCCGCCAGCACGAGCAGCAGAACACCCAGGCTGAGCAGCTTCAGGACGAAGCGCCTGGGGCGGAAGGAAAAGAACTGTTGAGCATGGTGCATGATGGTTGTCTCCGTTTGCCAGCTAACGCTTGTTGGTTGATCTGTTTCGAGCGTACTCTACGCCCGTCACGAGATCGTTACAGCCAGCGTTACGGAGACCAGTCACGAGCCTGGCGACTAAAGTCGCGGCTAGAGGCGCTGCGGCGCCACGAAGCCTGCCTTCGCAGGCTGGATTCGGGCGAGCATTCGTCTTAACCCGCGAAGGCGGGTTTTGTGGCCGTCGGCCAAGAAGGCGCGGTTTTAACCGCCAGCCTCCTGTTTCCTCCTCAGGTTTCCTGGGCGGGGTGATACTCTTCGACCGACAAATTGAAACTCCAGGCCACCGCTTCTGCCGCCGTCTGGATGGTTGGCGGCACACGCAAGTAATACTGGTGGGGCGTGGAAGCATCCTGCACATGGACATAGCGCGCCACTCGCTCCGGGTCACCGGGCAGCGCCACCTCATAGAGTACCCCATGTGGCCCGCCATCGATGAATTTGCCCTCCAGTTCCCAGACAAACCGCTGACCCATCCGCTCCTGGATGACGCGGCGGGCCTCCATATTGCGCTCGTGCAGAAAGTCCTCGCGTGTCAGCGTCTCCGGCGCCAGGATCACCCGCTCTGGCACGCGAACGCCATGCCAGGCGTAGAAGCCGCAGGCGTCGTGATACTCGACACATTTGCCCGTCTCGTTGTGCAGGCGATCCTCGGCATCAAAGGCGAGAACCTTGGGGCGGCGCATGATGAGGGCGACCTCTTTGCCCAACCAATAGCCAGAGACCATCTGGTTGAAGCGGGCCAGGGCATGCGCCTCATTGGGTGCAAAGTAGGTATCCAAAAAATGCAGGTTGGCGAGTTCGTCGGCCTCATCATAGGCACAGATGCTGTGCCAGAGGCTGGATTCCTCTATACTCCCGCCCCGGTCCCTGATCCGGTTGGAGAAGGGATACGCAAGGCTATTTCCGATGCCCCGCCAGAGGCGCTCGCCAACGTTGGTCCTGACCCTATCCTGAACACTCCACCCTATGCTGCTCCTGATGCCGCCCGCAACGCCCGACCCCCAGGAGGAGCCAAAGCTGCCTGGAAGGCCGTCCCTGACACGCTTCTGCACGCTCCTGACGCGATAATCGACGCTCTCTGAGACGCCCGCCCGGAGGCGGTTGATCTCGCTGCTGTCGCGGAGGCTGTCGTCCCAGACGCAGTGCGAGACGCGATCCTTGAAGCCGTCCTCGACGGAGATCCAGTCGCTCTCACGAGCCAGGACGGCCACCAACTGGAGCGGGCCATCCAGCCAGTGGATGTGGCGCGGAGCCGTCAGCCCAACCACCTCATAGGCTTGCCACAAGAAGGCTTCAGCCTCCTGCTCATCCACTGGCTCGGTGGAAAGCTGCGCCTGGATGGCGGCCTCAGCAAAGCGTTCGGCTTCCGCTCGCTGTTCTGGGGTGAGTCGCTCCTGTCCCCGACTCACCCGAAGGGTCGGCTCCATCAGTCCAAGACCATCCTGATGGCTTCCGGGCTGTACTCCCGCTGGCGCACGACCAGCCAGAGGCCAGGGTCCAGCGTGATGGGGTTATGTTCCTCATGGACCACCTTGGCCGCATAGGGCAGGTCGAGATAGAGCGCGCCATCGGGCGCTTCCAGGATGGTGCCCGCTGTCAGGCGGTGGGCGTGGCCGGTGGCCTCGCCCGTCAGGATCACGTTGCTCTGCCGGGCGGTCAGGTCTGCCGCTGGCCGGGTATCCTGCCGAATGAAGAGGAGGTCGCCCTGGCGATAGTGAAGTGACATGAAGAAGTGGTCCTTTCTGTAGAGGGATATGCTTGTTGCGCGTATGATGTTCTTCTTGAGCAGACATACAACCGCTTTTACTCAGCCATTGTACCACAGTGCGGCGCTTAAAATCCCTTGCCAGGTAGGGCCATGTAAAAGTCGCGCTCGGCGAGGAGCTTGGCGACTGAAGATCGCGGCTTGTTGGCCTGCGAGGCCCGAAGTCCGCCTGCGCGGACCAGGTTTGTGCGTCCATTCGTCCTAACCCGCGAAGGCGGGTTTCGTGGCGGCACGCCAAAGAGGCGCGGCTTTCAACCGCCAGCCTCCGTTCGCAGGCGCCCCAAGCCCCCTTGCCAGGTGAGGAATAGGGCAGTAAAATAGTGAGAGAACATGCTCTTTGCTCATTGCCCGGAAGCCATTGCCGAGAGGGAACTGCCAT
>CAZFWN010000250.1:0-7279 GCA_964522745.1 uncultured Ktedonobacterales bacterium | reverse complement strand
TATTATCAAGGAGTACCCGATGAGACTCTTAGCTGCCTCGTATGAGAAGAATACTCCTGCGGATCGGCGCTCTCCTCTTGACACCCAACTGCATCATCCCTGGCTGTTCTTTGTCAGGGTGATATGGATGCTGCTGGCCCTGCTCGTTGTCGGCATCTTTTGCGCTGGTTTGCCGGTTTACATCGCGCATTTCCAGCAGGTGTGCCCAAGCGGCGGATGTGCTGCCGGGCAACTCGCCCCTGAAAATGTGCGTGTCCCCCCGGCTTTCAACGCCTCTGCTGGCAGCTATCCCCTGTACAGCGTCGTTTTCCAGGTTGTTTCGGCACTGGTGTGGTTCGCTGTTGGCGGCATCATCTTCTGGCGGAGGTCAAGCGATTGGATGGCGCTGCTGGTGGCGCTCTTGCTCATCTGTCTGGGCACTGCCGATGTAACCCATGTGTTGGCAGAGACCCATTCGCTCTGGCAGGCTCCCGCGCTGGGGCTGAATTTGCTCACCTTTGGCCTGGTCTTTCTGGTATTCTCGCTTTTTCCTGGCGGTCGCCTTGCGCCACGCTGGGGGATTGGATTGGTGATCCTCTACACAGCTTCGGCGCTGGTAGATGTCCTTCTCCCCAAATCATGTCTGGCATTGAGGACCTGGCCGATTCCGCTTACCGGGCTTGCCTGGTTTAGCCTGGTGGCCTGTCTTGTATTTGTTCAGGGCTATCGCTACCAACGCATCTCCACCCCGCTGGAACGCCAACAAACCAAGTGGATTTTTCTAGGCGTAGCCGCAGTAGTTGTTGGTGGCTGGTTCTGGATACCTGCATTGATCTTTCCAGCACTTTTGCAGCCTGGCTCATTCTATTCTGTTATCTTGTTTATCGCCAACATGCTGCCACTGCTTATCCCGCTCGTGATCGGCTTCTCTGTGCTGCGCTACCGACTCTGGGCCATTGATACCATTATCAACCGGGTGCTGGTGTACAGCACACTGACGAGCCTGCTGGCCCTCCTCTACATCGGCTGTGTCGTTGGGGTGGGATATGTCTTGCGCGGTCTCACCGGTGTCACCTCTGATGCTATCACGCTCGGCTCGACCATCCTGATTGCCGCGTTATTTCACCCATTGCGTCGGCGTATTCAGAAGATCATCAACCGACGATTCTATCGCCATAACTACCACGCTGCGCGGATACTGGCTGCCTTCAGCGCAGCCATGCGTGATGAGATTGAACTGATGCAACTCAAAGCCCTATTGTTAGCGGTGGTCGAGGAGACCATGCGACCCGAGTTTGTCTCACTCTGGCTTAGCAGTCGAGCACCCACCCCTACAAGTATTGGCAGTGATGAGCACCCTGAGAAACATGTGGAGGCCCTATGGTGAGGTCACAAACACTCTTTCGATTGAAGTCACGGGCCAGGCACAAGCAGGCGTTAGAACCGCCCCGGTTGCCAACTGCCGATCTTGTGTCCTGGATTGCTCAAAGTGGTGACACGATGAACAACCTGGGCATCATTGGCAAACTACGGGCTGGCCGAGCGCATCAATTGTCGGCGCTGGATGGCGAGATTGCTCCCAATGATCCGTTGAGGGCGCATTTTCTGAGCGTGCCCGGCGCTGTTGAGTTGGAGGAATTGAACCTGGATTCGCCAGCACTGAATTCCCTGAAGGCGGCAGGCGTGAAGCTGACGGTTCCACTCATCAGCCAGGGCGAACTGGTTGGCTTGCTCAACCTTGGTCAGCACCCGAGCCAGCACGGCTATACTCTTGCTGATCGTGGCTTGCTGAATACGCTTGCTGCGCAGGCAACTCCGGCCATCCGGGTCGCCCAGCTCGTCGAGGAGCAAAAGCAGGCTATCCAGGAACAGGAGCGCATTCAGCAGGAGATGACTGTTGCCCGGTTAGTACAGCAGGTGCTTTTACCCCAGGAAGCCCCTCATCTTCCTGGCTGGCAGCTTGCCGCCTATTATCAACCGGCACGGGCAGTAGGCGGTGATTTCTACGACTTCATCGAATTGGACAATGGCTGCCTGGGTCTGGTCGTTGGCGATGTGACCGATAAGGGCGTCCCGGCTGCGCTGGTGATGGCGAGCACTAGGAGCATCTTGCGCGCCGTCGCGCAGGGTGGGGCTGCTCCTGGGGTGGTACTGGCGCACGCCAATGAACTGCTCCTGCCAGCGATGCCACCCAAGATGTTTGTCACCTGCTTCTATGCGGTGCTTGATCCAGTCAGCGGGCGGCTGCACTATGCCAATGCCGGCCATGTGCAACCTTATCAGCAAGGCCGCTACGGTGTTGCTGAACTCCTGGCGACTGGCATGCCGCTCGGTTTGCTGCCCGGCGTCAGCTATGACGAGCAAGAGACTACACTGCAACCGAGCGAGCGCATCTTATTTTACAGCGATGGGCTGGTCGAGGCGCATAACCCGCAGCATGAACTTTTTGGCTTTCCCCGGCTGCTGGCGCTGCTGGAGACGCTGACCACCAGCGTTGATCTGATCGAGGCGCTGCTTCACCAGCTATCTGGCTTCACCGGGGCTGGCCGCGAGCAGGAGGACGATGTGACGCTGGTCACGCTTCAGCGAGTTGCCCCCAGACGAGAGAGCATGGCATTACCGAACAATCACACGATGGGAGGATACCATGGGTGAAGAAAGCTGGCGCAACCTGGCTGAGCTATCCATCCCAAGCGCGCCGGGCAATGAGCGGCTGGCGATGCGGCTCGTGGCTCAGGCCGTCAGGGAAGAACCACTCTCGCGCCAGCGCCTGGAACGCCTGAAAACGGCGGTTGCCGAAGCAACGATGAATGCGATGGAACATGGAAACCAGTACCAACCGGGGAAGCCGGTACTGATCCAGGTGCGGACCTCAGCCAGCGCTGTCTCAGTGCGCGTCAGCGATTTGGGTGGACAACAGCCAGTCCCCGATCCAGAGCTTCCCTATCTGGAAGCCAAGCTGGCGGGGTTACAATCGCCACGTGGCTGGGGACTGTTCCTGATTCAGCATCTGGTTGACGAGATGCATGTCAGCAATGACGAAACCTATCACACGGTTGAGTTGCTGATGAACCTCAAAGGCATCCGTCGAGCCAGAGTCCAGCGAGCGGCACAACCAGATCAACAACGAGAGATTGTCATGAGTCAAGCCCCTACCCACAATGGATGGGATAGTGAATAGAAGAAAGAGGAAAACACCATGCCACCAGCGAACATCCGTATGAACGTGCGCCCGATCACTCCCAAGACGAGCATTATCGATATTGATGGCGAAATAAACGCCTTCGCCGAGAATGCTTTGATGGATGCTTACACCCGAGCCAGCAGCCCAACCACTAGATTCATCCTGCTCAACTTCAGCAGCCTGGAGTATATGAACAGCAGCGGGATTGGGCTGATCGTCACCTTGCTCATTCGCGCCAATCGCCAGAAGCAGCGTTTGTTTGCCTTTGGGATGAGCGACCACTACCGCCATATTTTCAGGCTGACGCGGCTGGAGGATGCCATCAAGCTCTATGCCACCGAGGCTGATGCTCTGGCTGCGGCAGCGAAAGCATCCTAACCCATGTTCCCAGTTCTTTAGTTATCAAGGAGACTCATCATGTCCTCAACTTCATCGAATACCTGGGAGACCGTTGCCGAGAAGCCACGCGATGCAGACTACTGGGCAAGGCGCGCTTCTGGCCTGCAACTGGCTGACGTGCCCAGCCAGGCCATTAATCTGAATGTCCAGGGAAAGGATGCCGTTGGGCCGCTTCAGGGCTTTGGCCCCCTGTGGCAAAAGACCTATAAAGTGCGCCTGAGCGGTGCCAACGTCACGCCTCGTAGCGTCATCAAGACCTGGAAAGAGCACTTCCAGCAGTTCTGGCCGAAAGGGAACCATTTTTATGGGCCGATTACCGGCATTGCCCCTGGCGAGGCAGCGCTCCTTAATATTAGCATGGGCGGCCCCATGCCTCTTTCGACCGGAGTTCTGGTGCTGTATGCCGATGAGGAATCCTTTACCTTCATGACCCCGCAGGGTCACATCTTTGCCGGTTGGATCACCTTCAGTGCCTATGAGGAAGATGATACAACGGTGGCACAAATCCAGGTGCTGATTCGCACCAACGACCCCATCTACGAACTGGGTTTCCGTCTAGGTGGGGGCAAAGCCGAGGACAAATTCTGGCAGCATACCCTGACGGCGTTAGCCGCGTTTTTTGGAGTTCAAGGTCATGTCCAGACGCAAGTCGCCTGTATCGATCCCCAAATCCAATGGTCGCAAGCCAAAAACATCTGGCATAACGCGGGCATACGTACCACCCTCTATCTCCTGACGCTGCCCATCCGCCTGCCAGTGCGTGGGGTGCGCAAGCTGGTCCGGCCCTCCAGCCGGGGGGAATAGAGGCGGCTATGTCAACGCGCACTCACTACGATGCCGTTGTCGTCGGCGCTGGGCCAAATGGGTTAGCCGCTGCTATCACGTTGGCCCGCGCTGGCTGCTCAGTCATCGTCTTCGAGGCCAAAGAGACGATTGGCGGCGGAAGCCGCTCGGCAGAACTCACGTTGCCAGGCTTTACGCATGATGTCTGTTCGGCGATTCATCCGCTGGGAGTTGGCTCGCCCTTCTTCCGCAGCCTGCCGCTGGCAGAGCATGGTCTGGAGTGGATACATCCGCCAGCAGCGATGGCGCATCCGCTGGATGATGGCAGCGCCGTTGTACTGGAGCGCTCCGTTGAAACAACCGGGGCCACGCTCGGCGGCGATGCCACAGCCTATAGCAAGCTGATGACACCGTTGGTTGTCAGGTATGAAGCTCTGCTGGAGGACATTCTGGGGCCGCTGCGCATTCCGCGCCATCCATTTGTGCTGGCTGGCTTTGGGCTGCGGGCGATTGGTTCGGCGCGTGGCCTTGCCGCGCGTCGCTTCCAGGGCGAACGCGCGCGAGCCCTCATGGGGGGCCTCTCTGCCCACGCCATGCTCCCGCTGGAGCGCTGGCCCACTGCTTCGTTTGGCCTGGTGCTGGGGGTGCTGGGGCATGCGGTTGGCTGGCCGTTCCCGCGCGGCGGTTCGCAGCAGATTGTCAATGCAATGGCTTCTTATCTGCATTCCTTTGGCGGCGAGATCATCACTGGCATAGAGGTGAAGTCGCTGGATGCCTTGCCCCCTGCTCGCGCTGTGCTCTGTGATGTCACGCCGCGCCAGTTGCTGCGGCTGGCGCGGGGCCGCTTCAGCGGCATCTATTCCAGCCAGCTTGAGCGCTATCGCTATGGCCCTGGCGTCTGTAAGGTAGATTTCGCGCTGGATGGCCCGATTCCCTGGAAAGCGCCGGAGTGCTTGCGCGCTGCCACCGTGCATCTTGGTGGCACGTTGCCGGAGATTGCTGCTGCCGAGGCTTCCATCTGGCGCGGCACGCATCCTGAACGCCCCTATGTGCTGGTGGCGCAGCAGAGCCTTTTTGATGCCAGCCGCGCTCCGGCTGGGAAACATACCGCCTGGGCGTATTGCCATGTACCCAACGGCTCTTCGCAAGATATGAGCGAACGCATCACCGCCCAGATCGAGCGCTTTGCCCCTGGCTTCCGCGACCGCATCCTGGCCAAGCACGTGCTTACTGCTGATAAACTGGAGGGCTACAACGCCAACTATATCGGTGGAGACATCAACGGCGGCGTTCAAGACCTCTGGCAGCTTTTTACCCGCCCTGCATTTCGTCTGACGCCCTACACTACCCCGGATAGAAGCATCTATCTGTGTTCATCCTCGACGCCGCCTGGTGGTGGTGTGCATGGAATGTGTGGCTATTTTGCGGCGCTGGCCGCGCTGCGCAGGCACTTCTAAACGTGCTTTTGAAGGCGGCTGAGGGGAGCTTTTATACAACTTGACGTTCTTGTCGCGGAGGTGCAGAAGCACCTCCGCGTTTGTATGTCGATGAAGTTCCGGGCTGATGCTCTCCATCCCTATTCAGCCGACTTTCAGCATATCCCCAGCTATTTGCAGGAACCATTGCAGGAGCCTTTGCCGGAATTGCTCATGGTTCTCCCCCTGGTATGCAGGCATACTAGGCACAGGATCGCTGCGATATTCCGCCGCGCTTGCACAGCGGTCCTTCAACAGCGGCTTGTAATCAGAAAGGATATGTATCTATGATCGTGAATGCTCCCTCAAAGATCTGTCTGCGCTGTAACACGGCTCTGCCCGCCAGCGCCCCATACTGCGGCAGGTGCGGCTACCAATTTTCTCTGATGCCTGGGCCCGTCCCAGGTGTAACGCCCGGCGTGTATGGTCCGGCTCCAGCGGGATGGCCGCAGCCACAGCCTGGCTACCCGGCTCTAGGCGCAGCGGCCCCGAAGCGCGGAGTTGGCAAGTGGATTGCCCTTCTGCTGGTGCTGGTGGTGCTGGTGGGTGGCGCGGTTGCTGCCTGGGGATTCGTCTTAAGCCCCAGCCATTGCAGCGGCCCCTTCTTCGACCGGCATGGGCTGCAAAGCAATGTGCCGTTGCCGTCGGGCTGTGTCTTCAAACAGCAGCGAATCTTTACCAGCGACCCTACGAGTGGCACCCAGGTCACAGCTGATGAGTGGTTCTGGACGACGAATAGCCCAAACGACCCGGCAGCAGTTCAGCAGTTTTATGACACGCATCTTGCCGCCAATGGCTGGACCGAGAAGCATCCTGCCGGAGCCAATGCTTCAACGGATCAGGCCCTCGACATCTATGCTTGCCAGGGAAACCAAGCGCTGGTTATCGAGACAGCTCAAACAATCCCGGTGAATGACGCGCAGGGCAACACACTCTACACTGTAGAAGGCCCATCGGGAGGCGCAGCACTGGCTGTGGTGTTGACCAGCAGCAAAGAGTTTATAGCGTTGATCTGCGGATGAACGGCTCCCTGAGAAGGGCCGCCTCACCTCATCTTTTCGTACCCAGGGCGCGGACCTAACTATGAGCTACGTCCGCGCCCTGGGTACTGGAATCAGAGGTAGTGTGTCTATAGCGGAGAGGATATGTTCAATGAACAAAAAGACTCGGCGCATAGTCACCTTTGCCGTCATGATGGGGACCGCGCTCGCGGCGCTCGATGGCACGGTCGTCAGCACCGCGATGCCAACCATTACCGGGCATTTAGGCGGGCTGAGCCTCTATCCCTGGGTCTTTTCCGCCTATCTGCTTACCGGCACGGTCACCGTCCCGATCTATGGCAAGCTGGCCGACCTCTATGGTCGCAAGCCCCTCTTCACTGTCGGGGCGTCCCTCTTTTTGCTTGGCTCAGCGCTCTGCGGCACGGCCACCAGCATGCCGCAGTTGATCGCCTATCGCG
>CAZFWN010000249.1:0-7281 GCA_964522745.1 uncultured Ktedonobacterales bacterium | reverse complement strand
TTGTCGTGGACTATACGCGCTCGCGGGCGCTGATGCGCGTGGCGAAAAAACAGGGGAGCCAGGCGCTGGAGGCCGACGCGCTGCACTTTCGCACCGACATCTGGAGTTCGGCGGTGGTCATCCTGGGGCTGGCGGTGGTAAAGCTGGGGCAAGCGATAGGCATGCCCTGGCTGAGCCGGGCCGATGCCGTTTCGGCGCTGGGCGTCTCGCTGATTGTGCTGTGGGTCAGTTTCCGGCTGGTGCGTCAGACGTTGGATGCCCTGCTGGATCGCGCGCCGGGGCGGCTGGGCCTCGCGCTGGAGCAGGTGGCACGCGATGTGCAAGGAGTGGTCGATGTTCGTCGGGTGCGCGTGCGGCGCGCCGGTAATAAGCTCTTTGCCGATCTGGTGGTGGGCGCGCCGCGCACGGCGACCTTTGAACACGCGCATGCCGTAACTGAGGCGGTGGAGAGCGCGGCCCGCGAGGCGGTCTGCGCCGATTCGCCCCAGGCAGAGGTGGATGTGGTGGTGCATGTGGAGCCTGCCGCGACGCCAGAGGAGACGCTGGCCCAGGGCATTCACTATCTGGCGCTGGAACTCAACTTGCGCGCCCATGATGTGCGCGTGCGCCTGCTGGAAGACGAGGCTGGCAGCCGGGCGCCGGAGGTGGACCTGCATCTGGAGGTGGACCCCGATCTGGACTTGAGATCGGCCCACGACGCGGCGACGCGCCTGGAACGGGCCATCTATCGCGCTTATCCGGCGGTGCGCCGGGTGACGACCCATCTGGAGGCGCCGGAGGTGGGTGTGGAACGCCGGCGCGATGTATCAACTGAGCAAAAAGAATTGGTGACGCGAGTGCGCAAGCTGGCCGATGGAGTTGCCGGCGCGGGAAGCTGCCACGAGGTGCATGTCTATCAGGTGATGAATCATTCGCAGCAGGAACGGCCATCACCGGAGCATCCGCTCTATGATCTGGTCTTGCATTGCACCTTCTCAGGGGCGGCGCCGATTCAGCAGGTACATGTGCGCGCCGAGGAGATCGAGCGGGCGCTGCGGGCAAAGCTGCCGCCGCTGGGGGCCGTCCTCATCCATACCGAGCCACCAGAGGAGGCGTGAGCTTCCCACTCTTTTGGGCTATTTGCGGGTAGAGTGTGCTTCCTTGTGCTAGAATCACCTCAGCATTATAAGCATCGACTGACGCTGGAGGGGCGCTATGGATGTTGTTGGCCCTGGCTCTGAGTATGTTGCCAATCTGCCCGCGAACGTGGAAGCGCCGGAGATGAGGCTTCCGTCACTGGAGCCGCCCCCTCCCGCCTTGGAGGAGCAGCAGACGCCGCCCCCTCCCGCGCTGCCAGTCCGTCGGCCTTTGCCGCCGATGCCCCCGCCGGCTGATGTGCTGGAGCCGGCGCTGCCTCCGGCATCATCGCCTGGCCCAACGCTGGCGGGCACGGCCTCGACGCTGGTGTTTCGCCTGGAGCGGGCGCGGCTGGCCGCGCTGTATGATCTCAACTGGCGGCGTCTGCGCCTGGTGCTGTGGCTGCTGGTGGCAGGCGTAGCGCTTGGCTTCTTGCTCTTGCTGCCGCCTGCTCGTTCAGCATTGGCGCCCCTGCCGCCGGTGCATCAGCCATCCGGCCCGCACGCGCAGCACGTCACCGTCTCCCGGCCCATTCTACCGCTGGTGCTGGTAGGTATCGGCGTGGGGGCGCCGCTGCTGGCGCTGATACTTGGCCTCAGCGCGCTGCCGCTGCTGCTTGGGCGCGAGGTCTGGCTGCGCCGCCAGCGCGATCTGCATCTGGCGCTTGGCCGCCAGGGCTTGCTCTTCTTTCTGCCGGGCCGGCCCGGCTGCTGGTTTTTGCTGCCCTGGGGGCATATGACCCAACTCAACGATGTAACGCTGCCGCCGATGAGTGGCCGGCGCGCCCGGCTGCGCACCGTCCTCTGGCGGCGCGTGGCGCGCCTGCGCCGTGCCTTCCGGCATGGCCGGCACCTGGGCGAAAACGCCGAGCGGGTGCGCCGGGGCGGGCCTTCCCCGTTTACCCTGCATGCGCGCCGCGAGCAGCCGCGCCAGATGTTACAGGTGGTCTGTTATGCGCGCCTGCCAGAGCGAGGCTACAACTGGCTCTTCCGCCTGGCGCCCTTTACCCAGCGCGATGGGCCGACGTCTTTCTTGCTGGAGACGGGCTGGTTTGTGCCTGCCCGCTCGCTCGCCGCGCCCGTCAAATCTGCCTCAGCCGGCTACTCCGCAAACGGCACAACCCAGCCGATGGCTCCCAGGCGCCCGGCCCCGCCGACGGCAATGCTCCACCGGGTGTTGCAGAACCTCTGGGTGGCGCCGCTCTCGCGGGCGCAGCGCCCATCGCTCCCGCTGCCGCGTTCGGGTGGCGCGGTGATTCTGAACGCCGCCGGTCCCGCGCTGGCGCTGGATACGGAGGCGCGCCAGGCAGGCGTCACCGCCTGGGCGGCGCTGGCGCTGGTGCCGGCCCTCAGCGTAATTGGACTGATCATCGCGCTGGCGACACATCAGCCGCCAGACCGCGCCGCCGTGTTGAATATGGCGACACTCAGCGTGCTGACGCTGGGCCTGGGGCTGCTGCTGGCTGGGGCGCGGCGCAAAGCACGCGGCTCGCTGTTTGTGGCCGGCGCGACCTTGCTGGCGCTGGCAGGCGTGCTGAATCTGCTCTCTGGCCTGGTAACGAATCTGCTTGATTGGCCCTGGCCGTTTCGCGTCGCGCCGGGCGAGCCGCTGCTCTTCCTGGAATTGCTGGCAGGGGTGCTGATCGCCCTGGGCGCGGGCGCCCTGGCGCTGGAGGGCAGCGGGCGCCCTGGGGCGCGCCCTGCTGCCAGTCTAGAGCCGCAGGTGCCGCTGGGCACGCGCGCGCACAGCGCGGAACTCGCGCTGGCGCTGGGGCTGCTGGCGTTGGGCCTGGGGCGGGTGCTGGAAGATATTGACCGGGCGACCTTGAGCAGCAGCGGCGCTGCGCTGCTCCTGCTGCGCAACATGCTGGCTGAGCCGCTGCTGCCGCTGGCGATCCTGGGGCTGAGCTATTTTGCGCCGCTGGCCGACGCCTCGCTGCGCACACTCTTCCGCGCGCTGCAAATCATCTATGGCGTGGCGCTGGCGCTGCTGGTGCCGGGCGCCTTCATCATCGAGCAGCGCGCCACGCACGCTAAGGGGCTGCTGCCCCTGCCCTGGCTGCCGCTGCTGATCCTGGCGCTGCTCTGCGGCGCGCTGATCGTGCTGTCAAGCCTGCTTGGCCGGCAGCGAGGGCGCGGCGGCACGACATGAAAAAAGCCATCTCCGGGAATAGTTAGTGCAAGAGAGGACAGGCAGCATTGCTTCATCAGGAAAGAAGGTTGGTATGCTGCTGTTCTCTGTGCTGCTGCTCGCGCCCACGCCGCCCGGTGGGCCGCAGGCCACGCCCACCGATCCCGCCGCTTATGCGAATGCCACCGATCCGGCCAATGCCCTGCTGATTTTCATGGCGGTGCTGCTCGTGCTGGTTGGCGCCATTGTTATCACCATTGGCGTGTTGAGCGCTCGCGCCAATGAACGGGCGGCTGCCGCGTCGCTTGCCAGGGAGGAAGTGGGCGACCCTCCTGCTTGGCAAGCGACGAGCGAAGAGAGCGCGTTCGTTGATTAGGGCACGCGAGGAATGGGGCGGCGATATTCCATCAGCAACGAGCGCAGCCAGGCGTAGCCGAGTAATGGCGCGACAATGATCACTCGCTTGTTATGTTGATAGCCTTGTTTGAAATGACCGTGCGCTACGCAGGAGAGCGCTCTGGTCATGCCGCAGCCGGGGCAAGGCTTGCCGGTGACGCGGCGAATCACGCAGATCGATGGCCCACGCTCCAGCCAGGCCGTTGGAATAAGCACGAGCGCGAGGGGAAGGAGCAGCAAGATGCCGACCTTCCCCCATGCGGGTACAGATGTGCGTTCCATTACTTCTTGAGTAAGGGCAGGCCGTGGCCATCCCGGTAGTTGTCGGTGATAATCATAATCAGGTCAACCAGTGTCCAGATGCCGCAGCCACCCAGAGTGAGCAGCTGGATGACACCAAAGACCGTTTTTCCGGTGTAGAAGCTATGCACGCCAAGGTAGCCCACGAAGATGCACAGCAGGAGGGTGGTCAGCCAGTCCTTCTGCGTAGCCATCACGACGGGGGCGACGACCGCCTGTTGATACGGCTGCTGATAGGGCTGAGAGCCAGGATACTGCCCTGGCTGCTGATAGCCAGGCTGTGGCTGCTGGTAGGGCTGAGAGCCAGGATACTGCCCTGGCTGCTGGTAGGGCTGAGAGCCAGGATACTGCCCCGACTGCTGATTTGGATCCTGATATGGTGGTTGCTGCATAAGGTAAAGACTCCTCTCAATATTTGGCTGAACCTCGCGCGACTATCCTACCAGATAGCCGACTTACCTGTCAAGCGCGAAATATGATGGACGCCAGCCCATTTTTATGCTATACTAGGCAATGGAATTGCTGCATGGTGATGCAGCTATTATTTGTGAAGGAGTCTGCGATCCCTATGTCGTCTCAAGTGCGGCATGGTCCGACGCTGCGCGAGCGCTTGCTGCCATCGCCAGTGGCATACGATGTTGCTCATTTGTTTGCGCTGCTGGGCGATCCAACCCGCGTGCGCCTGCTGCACGCGCTTGCCATCGGAGAAGATGTCCGCGTTGCCGATCTGGCGCGGGCGGTAGATCGAGACCCCAGCACGGTGTCGCATCAACTGCGCCTGCTGCGCGATCACCATCTGGTGACCTGCGAGCGGCGCGGGCGTGTCGCCTTCTATCGACTGGCGGATAGCCATGTGCTGACCTTGTTTCAACAGGCGCTGGCGCATACCGCGCACCAGCCCCCACCGCGCCTGCCGGCGGATGTGGCTGCTCAGGAGGTGGGATAAGCTATGGCTGTCAAGCATGTTGATCGGGTTCAGCCGGAGCAGTTGCCTTCGCATGACCATGACCATCACACTGGTCATCATCACCATGCTGCCTCGCTGACGCGCAGCCGGCTGCGCCTGGCGTTCTTGCTGACGCTGCTGATTCTGATCGTCGAGGTGGCCGGTGGCCTGCTCGGCAACAGCCTGGCCTTGCTTGGTGATGCCGGCCATGTCGTGACCGATGCCTTTGCCCTGGGGCTGGCCTGGTTTGCCGGGGCGCAGGCTGAGCGCCCCGCCAACGAGCGCAACACCTTCGGCTACCATCGCGTGGGCATTCTGGCGGCGCTGACCAACGCCGTCACGCTGATTGCGGTTGCCGCGTGGCTGACCTACGAAGCCATTGGCCGTTTGATGCACCCGCAGCCGGTGCAGCCGCTGGTGATGTTTCTCTCCGCCAGCGTTGGCGTTGCGGTGAACCTCTTTATCGCCTTTGGGATGCGTGGCGCGGGACATGAGAACCTGAATGTGCGCGGCGCCCTGCTGCACGCCATAGGCGATATTGGCGCGTCATTTGGCGTGATCGTGGCTGGCGGTATTATTTTGCTGACCGGCTGGTCGCTGGCCGACCCGATCCTCTCAGTGGGCATTGCCCTGCTGATCTCGTTTAGCGCCTTCCGGCTTGTACGCGAGACGTTGGCGATCTTGATGGAATCGGCGCCGCGCCATCTGCCGGTCAACCAACTGGCAAATGACATTCAGGCGCTCAAGGGCGTCTGTGGGGTGCATGATCTGCACGTCTGGAATATCACCAGCGGCGTCTGCGCGCTCTCCTGCCATGTCATCATCAGTGAGCGCGAGCAGACGCTCAGCAAACCGCCGATGCTTGATCGCATCTCGCAGATGCTGGCCGATAAATATCATATTCAGCATACGACCATCCAGATTGAAACCCAGCGCCACACCAGCCATAAAACCCGCCCCGCCTGCTCCACCAACGCGCTCTACTGCGATCTGAACCGCTGCTGCGGAGATTAGGCTGGATGTCTCATCGTTCTCACCTTCTTGATAGTCGCGCAGGCGAGCAGAACGCTTGCGCGGCGGTTTTTCAAGGAGCCTTCCATGAGTAGAAAGAAGATGCGAACCATCGCTGTGGATGGGATCTCCTATGGTTGGAGTATCAAGCGACGTGATCCTCACTCGCTCGTTCTGAGGGTCTGGCCGGCGCAGAAGGCGCTTGGGCGCCAGGAACTCCAGGTGCAGGTACGCTTCGATGACCCCTGGTTGAACTATGGGCCACTGCTGACCGCGCCGCCGGAGCGCATCGCTGAGGTCTTTGCTTTAGAGCCGCTGACTCCCTCGCGGGTGCGCTCGGTGATTCTGGCTGCTCGAAAATCAGGCTGGCAGCCGGGGCAGGGCGGCAAGCCTCTGACCTTTGCATGGCGCGATGATGCCAGGCTGGAGGTACTCTAGTGCATTTGCTCTCTGCTGAAAACCAGGAAACTCGTACCTCGCGGCGTGCCGACCTGCGCATGGGCATTCTCATCGAGGGTGTCACCATTGTCTGGATGGTTGCCGAGGCGGCTATTGCGCTGATTGCCGGCTTTGCCTCGCGCAGCGCCTCGCTGGAGTCATTTGGCCTGGACAGCGTCATCGAACTGATCGGCGGCGGGGTCTTGCTCTGGCGGCTCTGGTCGGAGCAGCGCGGCGCCGATGGCGGAGCCTTGGAGGGCATCGAGCGCCAGGCCAGCCGCATCGTCGGCTGGGCGCTGTACGCCCTCGCGCTGTATATCGTTGTCAATGCTGCTGTCGCCTTGCTGCTGCGTACCCGTCCAGAGGAAAGCTGGGCCGGGTTGGGGCTGGCCGTTGCCGCCGTCATCGTGATGCCCATCCTCTGGCGTGTCAAGCTGCGCGTGGCCCGGCGCATCGGCAGCGCCGCCCTGCGCGCCGACGCGGCGTGCAGCGTCACCTGCGCGTATATGTCGCTTGTCTTGCTGGCCGGACTGGCGCTCACCCGCGCCTTTGGCTGGTGGTGGGCCGACCCGCTGGCCTCGCTGGGTCTGCTCTATTTCGTCCTCCGCGAAGGCCGCGAAGCGCTGGAAGCGGCCAAAGGCCACGCCTGCTCCTGCTGCGAGTGATATATGACAGGAGATGTCTAGAATGCCCGGCTATGCTTTCAGAGCATGAACGAGCGATAGTCTTCTCAGCGAAAGGGGCATTTCGATGGCAGCAGAGACGGAGAACACGAGCGACGAGCCAACAACTGACCGGCCACGCATGTTTGGCGGGCAGCTTGAGCCGGCGCGGCTGCCCTGGAAATGGGCGGTTGCGCGCTTGACACAGGCGCGCAACTATTGGATTGCGACGACGCGCCCCGATGGCCGGCCCCACTGCCGCCCGGTCTGGGGCGTCTGGCT
>CAZFWN010000248.1:0-7328 GCA_964522745.1 uncultured Ktedonobacterales bacterium | reverse complement strand
CCTGGGAGGACTCCACAACACCCCCAAACAACTGGCCCTGGACCACGAGGCTCAGGCGGCAGGCGTGACGATTGTGCTGGGCTGTGGCGCCACGCCAGGGGTCACCAACGTGCTGGCCCGCCGGGGGGCAGATGACCTGGACAGCGTTGAGGCGATTCACATCTCCTTCGCCAGCCACCGCAGCATTGCTCCCTCGCCTGGCCTCTTAGACACAGTCATTGGTGAGTTTAGCCCGGAGGCCTCACGCTTTTACTATGAGGATGGGCGGCTCGTTGAAGTGCAGCCCTTCGATGGGGCGCGACTAGTCACCTTCCAGCCGCCGGTAGGCGCGCAAGAGGTGTACTTTGTCCCCCACTCCGAAACGCACACGTTGCCTCGTTTCATTGGCAAGGGCCTCCGCAGGGTGGATGTGCGTGGTGCCTGGACACCAGAGATTATGCAAGCCTTGCGACTCTTCTTACACTATCGCCTGATCACCAGTGATGCAGTCCAGGTGCATGGCACGACGGTGCGCGCTCAAGAGTTTTTACGCGCTCATTTGCTCCAGGAGGCATCCAACGGACACGGGCAGGAAGTTGGTGACTGGGCCTTCTTGCTCTATGTCGAAGTGCAAGGCACGCGCGCCGGGCTTGCGGCCAAGCGTATGTATCGCACCAGCCATCCGGGCATGAGCGAGTGGGGGCGGCAAGCCACTGCCAAGATGACCGGGATTCCGGCTTCGATTGGCGCGCAGTTGCTCGCACAGGGCAAGGTGCAGCGCACCGGCGTTATGGCACCAGAGGCAGCCTTCGACCCCACGACCTTTATCGCTGAACTGGCTCGCCGGGGCATTCGTGTCGATGAGCACATTGAGGAACATGGGATCATCGATGATCGGCCTGCGGATGCGCTCTCTCGTGTGCCGATGGCAGGCTCTTTACGGGCGGCTAGCGATGGGAAGGGGGGCCAACCGTAACCTCGAGGCTTGACGCGCAGAATACCTAACGAGCGAAGGCTGGTTCGCTCGCATACAATATCGAGCAAATCTATCGCACGCCTGCTTTGTTGGCCGTGTCGAGGAGGGATTTTTGCGCTCACGCGCAAGTGAGATCGCGCGACATGAGAACCAGCTACCAGCGAAGCGGCAGCAGTGGTGACGAAGTGCCGTGAGCGTGGGCTGCTGCTCATCAAGGCTGGCCTTGATGACAATGTGATTCGTCTGCTGATGCCGCTGGTGACAACGGATGAGCAACTAGCCACTGGCCTCAGCATACTGGAACGCACGCTTGTGAATGTTGCAGGACCAGCGACTGAAACTGCAAGCAGGACACCCGTTGATTCTAGCTCTAGAAAGGGGGAATGAATCACAAAGACACTGGCACATCTTGACCCCGGCATGGTGCAAGGTGCCCAACAAGGGCACATGCTGATTGTTATTTTGTATATAAGGGAGCATGAGAAACGATGAAGCGCTTTACTCCCCTGGCTATGGTGGTCCTGGCAGCCATACTGGTTGCTGGATTGTTTCTGGCGCGTGTGGGCACTGCCCATGCTGGCGGTGGAAGCCACGCGCCCATCGTCATTCAACAGGACAGCGACTTCACAAGCTGCAGTTGCGTGTCAAGTGGCAGCGGCACCACCAGCAGCCCGTATATCATCGGCCCATTAACTATTAACAATGCGAATGGTGATGCCATCTACGTGGATGGCACCAGCCTGACGAAGTCATTCGAGTTCTTGAATCTGACCATCGCTGGGAACAGCACCAGCACAGACACAGGCATCGTCTTGAACCATATTAATCCTGGCGGCAGCCAGACTATTGTGGCGAAGGTCTACGGCGCTCAGACGTCGATTCAGACGAACAATGTGGGCGTCTTGGTTGAGAACTCCAACTATGTCACACTGGATGGAGCGGGTGAGAACCCGAACGGCCAGGGCGTCAGTAATAAGGGCGCAGGAACGGTCAATAAGAACTCCAGCGGGGCGTTCGATGTCGAGAACAGCAGCCACATCACCATCGAAGGCTGGCAGATGAGTACGAACGGCCCCAGCATTACTCCCAATTGGGTGACGCTTGATCCATCGGTTTCTTACTGGGCAGTGGGCGGCGTGCGGTTCTTCGCAGTGACAAACTCGTCGATTGACCATAACAGCGCCAACAACGATACAGATGTCTCCTACTCCCTCTTTAATTCCAACCACAACACCATCAGCAACAATACCGCTGATTACCCCTTCACGATGAACTACCTTATCATCGATGGCTCCTCTTATAACACGGTGACGAACAATGAGGGGAGTACGGGCGATTTTATTGGGTTGATGGTTGCAGACCCGTTGCAAGGGACGGCAACGCTGAGTACCTATGGCTCCTCGCATGATAACCTCATTGAGAATAACACCATCCACACTGATGGGCCAACGGGCACCGAACTCAACCCGGTCTCCGTCGTCCCAGCGTTCCTGGGCGGCATCGTCGTACTCAACGGCACCTACAACAATACGATTCAAAACAACCAGACCTGGGGATCGTTTGGTTCCGACCTCGCCTGGGCGCAGGCGGTGCCCAACAGCAGCACACCAATTGGCGTCACCACTTATCCCCCAACCCTGCACTGCAACGTGACCCAGTACAACGGCCCTGGGAGCGCGCCGGCGCTGAATGGGAATGTCTGGACGGGAAACACCTTCAAGACGATTGATTCCTGTCTGCCAGCACAATAAGCGAACATCGTTTTGCACGCTGAGGTCTGGGGTGGAAGCAATTCCATCCCAGACCACTGGCGATGATGTATTGGAATAATGTGAACGATTTCGCCATCAGCGTTCAATTGCTACTCACTGAACCTGGTTGACACTTTCCTTCCGGCTGTGCTAGGCTAGCAGATAGCACCATATAAGAGCGCCTGCCTCTACCCTGGTTTCCCCAGCACATCAGGGCTGATGACCCAGCGTTGGGCCATCGGCCAGCTAAAAGGAGGTTGACCTGAGCATGCGACGATTTGTGACCGCAGTGAGTGTCCTGACCCTGACCATCCTCGTCATTTTTGGTGCCCTCTTTGTCCACCGGGCAAGCGCGGCCCAGCCATCCTCGCCCTCAGTAACAGACAATTTTCTGGTAGACTTGGATCACAACCTCGCCTTCTCCCAGAACAAACAGAATGAACCGGCGATTACCCGCGATCCGCTGACCGGCGTGCTGGTCGCCGGGGCCAACGACGAGATTGGCAACAATCTCTGCCCAGGAACGACCACTCCGCTCGCCAGCCCTTGTCCTTTCACGCCGGGTGCGCCCACCTCGGCCTTCTACCGTTCGACCGATGGTAGCAAGACCTGGACAGGTGGCTATCTGCCCGGCTTTGACACGATTGGCCGGGTCTCTGGTGGCGACCCCAGCCTGGACTACGGCCCCCGGCGCTGCGCCAATGGCGCCTTTAGCTTTTCCTGCGGCGCGGTCATGTACTACTCCAGCCTGGCCGATCCCTTCCCAGAATTCGGTGGCGAGCAGGTCACCGTCTCGCGCTCTTATGACGACGGGCAAAGCTGGAGCAATCCCGTGCAAGCGACCTCGACTGATAACAAATCCAATTTTGATGACCATGAGTGGGTCTCAGTGGATCATTTCTCCAACAGCCCGCACTTTGGCCGGGTGTATATCGATTGGGCCGTCTTCTGCAACACCTGCTCCGGCAACGGCAATGTAAAGATTTATGTGGCCTCTTCCGATGACGAAGGGCGCACTTGGTCGCAGGCTGTGCAGGTCAGCGCAGCCAATAACAATACCCCGCAAGGCTTCCGCGAGACCGGCCAGATGGCGGTCGCCTCGAATGGGACCGTTGAGGTCTTCTGGACCGAGAATGCCGACGCCACCAACTATCCCAGCCTGCAAGTGGTTGCCACCTCCACCGATGGAGGCCAGACCTTCACCGCACCCATTACCATCGCGCAGGTGCATGATTACCCACTGACGGGCACCCCGTTTGATATCGTCGATCTGTTTAATCGCGTGCCCGGCATGAGCGCCCGTGTGGACTGCTATCCCCATCCCGCAGCCGACCCCAGCAGCACGCGGATGTATGTTGTCTGGTGCGACTATAGCAATGGGCAAGGCACGGTCAAGGGCGCGGTCTCGTCCGATGGCCTCAACTGGACCTTGCTGGGGACCCTTGCCCGTGTGGCGGGGCGCAATGCTTTCTTCCCAGCAGCCAGCGTTGCTTCCAACGGCACCATTGCGCTGACCTTCGACGCGCTGACCCAGCCACCAGCCAATACTCCCTGGCAAACAGGTGTGCAGGTCTATGACAACTACTTTGCCGAATCGCCAGCGGGCGGGACAGGTTTTGGTTCCCCCATTCGGGTGAGTACAGCGTCGTCCAACCCTGATGGCTCCGGCTATAACAACCTGCAGGAGCAGTTCATCGGCGATTACATCGACATCGTTGCTGGACCCACCAGTGCCTATGTCGTCTGGACCGATGCGCGCAACGCCACCCCCTGCCAGGCAGTGGATAGCTACCGTAATGCCGTGTATGCCGGCTCCAAGACAGCTATTGCGCCCAATCCTGATAGCGCCTGCGCCACCAATTTTGGTAATACCGATACCTATGCAGCTATCGTTAATTATTGAAGCGAGCAATGAAGGAGAAGCGCCTGGGAGTCTACTTCCCCAGGCGTTTCTGCCCAGACCCACTCATGTGTTACTGCTTATGCGGGCGTTTGGGCTGCAATGCCTCAAACGCCCGCCCCGTGCGCGTCGCTTCGGTCTTTTTGTATACCCCCGCCGACCAACGCTGCACAAAACCAGCAGTGTTTCCATTCACTTTTGCCGGCTATTGGGTTGAAAGCTTACCTCAGCGCCCGGAGAGTGAACAAGAATAGAGAGGGCCTTAACCAAGGAACCCTTGGGAGCAACTATCTTTCTACGAGCTATTCTGCTTTCATTGCAACCTCTCTGGAGGCCCCTGTCCCTGCCTTCAGGCAATTACGCCTGCATTGGTCTCCCCCCGCCCATCTTCCTAAAGTTGGAGGTATTGTGGTCATCCCCGATAAGCAAGCGCAAGTAAGGCATATGAGGGCCAGAGGGAGCGCGAGATGTACCGTTTCCTGCGGCACAGTGATCATCTGGCCTAGATAAACTCATCGTTTATGCCGATCGTGCAGAGCGAACGCCAGCCCCTGGTAGCCCGTAGCGTAGGATGGGGCCAATTTTCTGCTCTTGCCCGTTACTAAAGCGGGCATTGATACGACTATAGAGATAGAACCAGATAGAGATACCCAGGAACTCCTTCAAGAGGAGTAGGGGTAGTATGACGGATCACACAGGGCCCCTACCAAAAATTCCCGACGACTGACCTGCTACGCGCATCCTGCTCTGCTGTGCACATCGAGGGGCCATATCGCCCCTCCCGGCAGCCAATCTGCCAGACGCACGAGCGAGCATGAGCAATAAATCACTACCTGACGTGGAGGTGTGTTGCCATCCCCCGGCGGATGCGCGAGCGGTTTTTGTTTTCCCTTGCTCTTAAGATCACCAGGCGGTCTCTCTGCTAAAACGGTTGAGTTAGACCGCGCCTGGTGCAGCAGCCACCCTGCTGCACCGGCACGCATGCGGCCATCCAACGCCTAGCCAGCATGCAAACACTATCACGGGCAGTTCCAAAAGGAGTTTACCAGAGTGAAGTACTATCGTTCTCTCTTCATTACGGCTCTGTCATTTGTGGGAGCCATCGCCCTGGCCTTCGCCTTGACCCCTCTTGCCTCCGCTCATGCAACGACCAATGCTGCCCCTCAGATCAACACACTCCATTATATGGGCATTCATGGCAGCAAGATCAACGCTTCTCCTACCTCCAGCAACATGACCTATCAGGGTGGCCCGGTGGAAACCACCCCAGTCGTCTACATCAGTTGGTGGGGTCCCCAATGGAGTACCGGCTTCTCCACCGGCGGCTATACCAGTGCCCAGGCCCAAACCTATAACACCAACTTTTTCGGGAACCTGGGCGGCAGCGGCTGGAACAATATTGATACGCAGTATTGCCAGGGGGTGGCCGTTGGCACGGTCAATTGCGGCACCAGCGGCATCCATATTACCAACGGCGCGGTACTTGGTGGAACATGGGTAGATACCACCTCGCTGCCCAAGAGCATCAAACAGAGTAACATCGCCAGCGCGGCAGTGCGCTTGATGAACCACTTCGGCTACAATGCCAATGCCACCTACTTCGTGTTCACCCCCAGCGGCCATTCCATGAGTGGGTTTGGCACCCAGTGGTGTGCCTGGCACAGCGTGACCAGCTCCACCTCGGGCAATGTCGCCTATGCCTACATGCCCTATATCCCGGATGCTGGTGCAAGCTGCGGCATGAACTACGTCAACGCAACGAATAACAGCTACGGCAACGGCTACTTCGATGGCTTTTCCATCGTCGGCGGCCATGAGTATGCTGAGGCGGCAACTGATCCGGTTCCCTCCTCTGGCAGTATCGGCTGGCAGGGGCCGGGCGGGGGTTCGGACGAAATTGGCGACAAGTGCGCCTGGACCACGAACGGCGATGTCTCTCAGAACATTACCCTGGGCAGCAATTCCTACGCAGTGCAGGAACTCTGGAGCAACGCCGTCTCCGCTTGCGCGATCTCGTATTAACCCGGAATAAGCGAGCCGGCGCAGCGCAGTTTCTGCGCCGGCTCGCTGTTTGTCGACATGAGCAGTGGCAGTCTGCCGACGACCAACGAGCCAGTGCGCGCCTGAAGCACCGCCGATCCTATTTTTGCTCGCTGGATCGGCGATCGTTTTTCTGCCTCATGAGACGGCAAGCGCCATCTGGTCTGCTTCGGCTGCGGTCCCTCCTTGCTGCTTGAGCCGCAGCGTGGTGGGTAAGATCTCCTCGCGCAGCATTGCGGGCAGATACAGCTCGTGGTGATACTTCTGCCGATAGGCATGGCTCACCTGAGTGATCGTCGCGGCGTCCTTGACGGGGACGGCCCGCACTGGGAGCCGTTGCTCCTCGACGGAGATGGCCGCCTCTGGATGGGCCTTGAGGTCTTGATACCAGCGCCCCGCTGGGCCACGAAACGAGCGCACATACACGTCCTCGCCGAGCACCACGACCCAGATGGCGGTGCGATGGGCTGGGGCATTCGCGTCAGGCCGCGTTTCGATCCCCATCTTGGGCATTTGGGCCAGGCGGTATCGTAGCTCAGGCGCCGCTGCTGAACGTAACATCGCTGATCTCCTGCTCGACGTTTTGGTTCAGCTTCTCACATTCCTCTCGCACATGGCAACTGACCCACTAGGAGGGGAATTTAATCAGCCCATATTTGATTTTAAGGGCCAGGATGCGCTG
>CAZFWN010000247.1:0-7350 GCA_964522745.1 uncultured Ktedonobacterales bacterium | reverse complement strand
AAAAAATAGGGTGACCGATGGGGCTTGAACCCACAACCACTGGAGCCACAATCCAGTGCTCTGCCAATTGAGCTACGGTCACCATGAAGGTTTGGCTCTTCTAGTATAGACTATAGAGAATGCCATTGTCAAATAGCTGAATTCAGATTCAGACCTTTGCACGTTTAGAGCCGTTCTCTTATGCCACCTAAAATCAGGGAGCAAGACCAAGACATCATGCAAACGTTTGACGAGGAGCCACCGCCAGAACTCCTGCACGGCATCGAGCAATTTAACCACCGGGAATATTTTGAATGCCACGAAACGCTGGAGGGCATCTGGAATAAAGAACCCCGGCCCATCCGCACCCTCTATAAAGGCATCTTGCAGGTCGGTGTAGGCTGCTATCACCTGCTGCGCAACAACTATCGCGGCGCCGTCATCAAGCTCGATTCCGGCGCGCGCTACCTGGAACCCTTCGCCCCCGTCTGCATGCACGTTGATGTCGCCCGCCTCATCAGCGACGCCCGCATTCTGTATGCTGCCCTCACTCAGCTTGGCCCCGAACACTTCCGCGAGGTGGACCTGCGCCTCCTGCCCATCGTTTATCTGCACGACGAGGGACTATAAGCAAGGCCCATTTCCCAGAATGGGCCTCTCAGCAGGCGACAAGAAATGCGATAGCCCATTTGGGCCAGTCGCGCATTTCCTCAAAAAGAGGCGAGATGCAAGCCGAAGCAGGCCGCACCAAAGAAAGAACCGGCAGCGCCTTGACAGGCATGCTATGCTGCTGGGGTAGCTCTTCAGTCAGGCGCTGCGAGGTCTGGGCCATCTCATCGCGGGAGGATCTGACGCTTTTATGCACCATCGTCTCTGGCACCGTATTCGTCACTCGTATCTGCTGACCAATCCCGACCTGCTGTTGATTTGTGTAGGGGTCTTTGTCACCTTTCTGGGTCTGGGTATCGTCACGCCTGTCCGCAACCTCTACGCCGAGCAAACTGGTTCCTCTCCCGAAGAGATCGGCTGGCAGACCGCCGCATTTCTGGGCGCCACCGTTCTCTTCCTGCTCCCGTGCGGCTGGCTCACCGACCGCTTTGGCCGGCGCAAGATGCTGGTCTCCGGGCTGGCGCTACATGGCCTCACTGCCATTCTCTATCTCATCTTTGCCAACCCCTGGGCATTCATCATCTTGCGCTTCGTCGAAGGCAGCGGCGCCGCCGCGCTCATCCCGGCGGCCCGCGCCTATCTGGGCGATGTAACCATCCCATCGCGCCGAGGTGAAGCCTATGGCGCCTTTAGCGCCGCCGTTAGCGTGGGCCTCTTGATTGGCCCCGGCCTTGGCTCAGAGTTGGCCCTCTTCGGCTATCCCGTTCCCTTCATCGCTAGTTCACTGATGGCCGTGATCGTCATGGGTATCTGCCTGGCGCGGGTCGATGACCGCAAGGCAAAGGAAAGTCTCTCTGCCGAAGCCGCTGAGATCAGCGTCAGTCTGTTTGATCACCGGCTCCTGAAGCTCAAGCTCTGGGGTGCAATGGTCCTCACCTTCGGGCGCAATATCGCGCTTGGACTCTTCAACGTCCTCTGGAGCATTTGGCTCAACGATCTGGCACGCAAACAAGGTCTCTCGCAGGACGCCTCACTCTCGCTCATTGGACTGAGCTATACCTGCTTCGCCCTGCCCCAACTCTTCTTTCAGCCCGTCGCCGGGCGCTTTGCTGACAGACACAAGCGCGTCTTCCTGGTGCTTCTCCCAGGGATAGTGCTCGCTGCGGTCTATACCATCTACGGCATGCTGACCAGCCTGCTCTTGATCTGCGCCGTCGCTTTTGTCGAGGGTCTGCTGGTCAGCTTCGTGCAGCCGGCTATCGATAGCTATCTGATCGATGTCTCGCCAGAGGAGGCGCGAGGTCTGATTCAGGGTCTCTTTTATGCGATTGGCATGGTAGGAGGGTTCCTGAGCGCCATCATCACCCCCACGCTCTATGGCCCAGGGGGCATCCATCGTTTCTATCCCTTTGCCTTCCTGGCTCTTGCTACCCTGGTCACTACACTGATCGGCTCAGCTATCGTGGCACGCTTTGACCCGCGCCGCACGCGCCAGCCCAAGATCACTCAAGGACTGCCGGAGGCCGCCGCCGTTTACAGCGGCCACACGCATCTGTCACCAGCTATTGACGGAGCCTACGGCCTGGCGCTGCCCGAAGCAGACCCCTCATCCGAACTTCTGCCCAGCAATGAGCGTTGGCACGGATAGTGGGGCTATTCTTAGACCTCAGGATAGAAGAGTATGCACGACGATATTACTGATATTCCCGGCCTGCGGGTCGGCCACGACACCAATTTGGAAGCGGCCACCGGCTGCACCGTCGTCCTCTGTGACTGGCCCGCAGTCGGAGGCGTTGATGTACGCGGCGGCGCGCCGGGCACACGCGAGACTGATCTGCTGCGCCCGGAGTATATGATGCAGGAAGTGCATGCCGTGCTGTTGACCGGCGGCAGCGCCTTTGGGCTGGACGCCGCCGGAGGCGTCATGCGCGCTCTGGAAACACGCGGCGTCGGCTTTGCTGTCGGCGAGGTGCGCGTCCCAATTGTTCCGGCAGCGGTCCTCTTCGATCTTGGTTTTGGCCGCTCCGATGTGCGGCCAGATGCCGCCGCCGGTGAGCGCGCCTGCCAGAACGCCACCACCGGCCCCATCGCGCAGGGCAATGTTGGCGCCGGAACTGGCGCCACTGTCGGCAAATTTCTCGGCTTTGCGCACGCAATGAAAGGGGGACTGGGCAGCGCTAGCGCCAGCCTGCCAAATGGCACGCTCGTCGGCGCGCTGGTTGCCGTCAACGCCGCCGGCGATGTGCGCGACCCGGAAACCCAGCGCATCCTGGCGGGCACACGCCATCCCTCCGGCCAGGGTTTCCTGCTCGAAAGCATGCCCGTGATTGCCACGCCCACACAGCCGGATGCTGCTGTCACCACCAACGCAGAAACCACCCCAGGCCCATCCACTCACGCGCCGGCAGAACCAGGGCCGGGAAACACTCCCCTGGCAAACACGACTATCGCTGTTGTCGCTACCAATGCCCTGCTCACCAAAACCGACGCCACCATCATTGCCCGCATGGCACACGACGCCCTGGCCCTCGCCATCCGCCCGGTGCATACCCTCATGGATGGCGATACCATCTTTGTATTAGGCATGGGCCGGCCCGATCAGCACGCCGGCCCGGAGAAGTTCGGCCCGGCAGAACTCAGCATGCTCGGCGCAGCCGCTGTACAAACCCTGGCGCGCGCCATCGTCAAAGCCATCCAGGCCGCCGAATCGCTGCACGGTCTGCCAGCCGCCCGCGACCTGGCCCACCAGGCGGGATAACCATCTCTGCGCCTGTAGTTTGCCAGTCACCGGACTGCTCAAGAACACACGTACTCTACCGCTCCGGCATGTACCGGCGGGAAAACCTGCGCTTCTAATGCCTTCTCTCAACGCCCATCCTTCTCTGGAATCTTGAACACACCTCCCCTCAGCAGAGAGCTGCTGGCAAGGTAAGCAGGCGCAATTGCTGCATCACACTGACTTTCAGGTGTTGGGGGCTGCTCCACACAACGCGCAGAACACGAGCAGATGAGGAAAAGGGGGGAAGACTGCATAGCGCCCATTCAGGGCGTGTGCCGGCAATGAGGGGACCGGCAGTCTGCACGTTGCAGAGCGGGCCGACAGCCAACAGGGCAAGCAATGAAAGCAGCAAGTGGTAAGCCACAGAGAGCAGCCTTTTCTTCGCTAAGCAGCCGCACAACAAAAGACGCTCTACAACTGTTTATTTGCTTTTCCATTCGCATCCAGCCTGAAGGCTGGATGCGCTGCAAACACAGGCGTGTGAGCAGTCACTACTTGTGTGGCAATGTGGGGGCACGCCACCAGCGCAGCAACTTGCTCTGTTAAGCAAGACGGATAAGACGTCAGGCAGTAACGCGAACACGTGTATTGCGCTTCCTTGCGTCTTCTAGAGGCTTGTATGCGCCTCCCCGCCCGCCTGGAGCCGGCCTAGAAGATCGACCAGCATCCGCCCAGTTGCCCCCCAGATACGGTTCGGGCCATAGTCGAAGAAATAGACTATGTGTGCTTCGCCCCCGCGCACCCACTCTTCGCTATGAAAGATCGTCGGATCGGCCAGCGCAGCCAGTGGAGCCTCAATAATCGTATCAACCTCCTGGGGGCTTGCATGCAGCGGGCCTGGACCGTCAGGCAAATAGCCAACAAACGGAATAATCGTAAAATTACTGACCACCGTTACCACCGGATCAAGCATGCCCAGCAGCGTGACTCGCGCCGCCTCCAGCCCAATCTCCTCCTGTGCCTCGCGCAGTGCTGTCTGCTCCAGTGAGCCATCCGCCGGCTCGTGCGACCCACCAGGGAAGGATATTTCGCCCCGGTGCGCGCTGAGGGTAGTAGCGCGGCGGGTCAAGAGCAGATGCGGCTGGCCGTCCTTGAGATAAAGCGGCGCCAACACCGCCGCCACCCGCATACCTGCCGGAACCCGCGCTAATGCTCCATGTTCATCATGCGTCAGAACTTCCTGCAAATGCAGAACAATTGTCTCCAGGTCAGCATCTATCAACGCAGGCATCGCTCCTCCTCGCCCACCTGAATGCGACGCTTTTCGTTAGGCATTCTACCTGTAGTATAGCACAACTGGGGCATGAAATGTGATGCTCGTCACAATCCAAATGTGACAGAGGATCGCACTTGCATTGCACCGGGTTGATAGGGTATAATAGACTCATATAAGTGGGGGCACTGCATATCATAGGGCTTCGCGCCAAGCTGTGTTTGTTGGAGTTTGTTCTCAATGATGAGAGCTTGCTACCAGTAGGCTCTTTTTTCGTTCCCCATCACACATGAGCCAGAGCTAGAGAGCAGCATCGCGCCGACTTGGCGAGCCAGCGCCTACGTTGTCCCCCCGCTTATTTGCCTACGCATAGTCGCGCTTTACTACCGTAACGCCCAGGCGTGAGGGTTTCTTTCCCGCACTCCTGTACGCCGAGCGGCTCGCGCGGCAGCCAGGGCACCACAGCGAAATGAGGGGGTGTAGACAAACCCATGTATCAAGAGGAACATTTTGATTCATCGACGCAGGCAGCGTCCGATTTCCTTGACGAACGCTCTCGCGGCATGCGCTATGGCGCAACCGACTACAACGGCGTCGAGGCCGAGGGCAACGAGGCCGAAAGCAACCCGATGGCCGAACTGCTCAAGGAGCCAGAAAACGCGCTCAAAAGCGTCAAACGTGGCGATGTCGTCGAAGGTGTCATCGTGCGTATTGACCCGGAAGAAATTCTGGTAGATATCGGCCTGAAATCCGAAGGCGTGCTTTCTACCAAAGAGTTGCCCACTACCGGCTATGGCGCCTTTGAGGATTTGCACGTCGGCACCGAGGTGCTGGTCTACGTCATGCAGCCAGAGACTCCTGAAGGCCACGCCATCATCTCACTCAAGCGCGCCCGCATGGAGCGCCAGTGGCGCATCGCTCAGGAGCAATATGAGCGCGGCGACCTGCTGGAAGCCAAGGTCATTGATTACAACAAGGGCGGCTTGATCGTTGATCTGGACGGCATTCGCGGCTTTGTGCCTATCTCGCAGATTCTCAACCTCAAGCGTGAAGACACGGCGGACAGCACCGAGACCAACGCCAAGTTGCAGGCAATGGTTGGGCGCACCCTTCAGTTGAAGATCATCGAGATCAACCGCAACCGCAACCGGCTGATACTCTCCGAGCGGTTGGCCGTTCAGGAATGGCGCACCAAGCGACGCGAAGAGTTGCTCAACGAATTGCAGGTAGGCGAAGTACGCAAGGGCACCGTCAGCAACCTGGCAAATTTTGGCGCGTTCGTAGACCTGGGTGGCGCCGACGGTCTGGTGCATATCTCGCAACTGGCCTGGAGCCGCGTCAACCATCCCAGCGAAGTCTTGCATGTCGGTCAGGAGGTTGAGGTGCAGGTGTTGGGGGTGGACAAGGAGAAGAAGAAGATCGCGCTCTCCATCAAGCGTGCCGAGGTAGACCCCTGGACAACGGTTGAGAAGCGCTATCAGGTCGGTCAACTTGTCAAGGGTGTCGTCACCAAGATTGCACCGTTCGGCGCTTTTGCCCGCATTGAGGATGGCGTCGAGGGGCTGATCCACCTTTCCGAACTGCTGCCCGGCCAGGATCCCAAGACGGCCCTGCATGAAGGGCAGGAACTCTCCCTGCGTATCCTGCGTATCGAGAGTGATCGCCGGCGGCTGGGGCTGAGTGTGCGCCAGGCACTTGAGCCAACCGCTCCCATACAGGAAGGCGTGGAGGGCCAGCCGCTCAGCGAGACAGCAGAGCTTGCTGCTCAGGAGGCGGGCGCCCAGGCGGAACCGGCACCGGAGTCACCCGCAGCGCGCGAGCCGGCTCGCAGCCAGCCACGCGAGGCACCGACACCTCAGCCGGCACCTGCCAGGGAACAAAGCGCTGAAGAGTTGACGGCGATGGCTGCCGCCTTCCAGGCGGCACGCAACCGCGAGCGCGAGGCGACCCCTGGTGAAGAAAATCCGACGCAGATCATCCCGCAGGAGGATGCAAACCGGGAAGTTGAGCGTGAACAACCGTAATCGCCAACCTGCCTGGAGCCACCCTGCTGGCGCCTCACGGCTGCGAAGCGCAGAATCAGGTGCGGCCTCCTTGTTGCCCCCTTGCTGGCAACAAGGAGGCCGCATGGCATCTTCTTCCTCTCCACCAGCACGGCAAACCGACGTTCCGACTCCCTTTGCCTGAAAAGTTTGGTATAATGGAAAGAGAATAGTGATCTCTTTGTCACCGGCGAGCGTAAGAGATGAAGAGGAGGCATCTTCGAGCAACGACAGAGCGGGGCTGTTGGTAGATTGCTCGCTCGTTTGGCATAAGAAATGGCCTTCATACAGGGCAGCAAATAAGCAGCCCAACGATGAAGACCATGCTTGACGCTCACCCGCGCGTATTGTATCATGGGGCTGTGGTCTACCTGAGCTATCAGAGGGCGACAGTTCCACCCTCTGCCTTGAAAGGGGGGTGACACAGGTGAACGACCGCGACCGTTTTGACAAATTTACTGAGCGTGCCAGGAAGGTTCTGCGTCTCGCTCAGGAAGAAGCCCAGCGCTTCAACCACAACTATATCGGCACCGAGCATCTGCTCCTCGGCCTCGTCCGGGAGGGCGAAGGGGTTGCCGCGAAGGTTCTGAGCAACCTCGGCGTAGAACTCAACAAAGTTCGCAGCGCCGTCGAGTTTATTATAGGCCGGGGTGACCGGCTGGTACTAGGGGAGATTGGTCTCACCCCACGCGCCAAGAAGGTCATCGAGCTGGCGGTCGATGAGGCCC
>CAZFWN010000246.1:0-7354 GCA_964522745.1 uncultured Ktedonobacterales bacterium | reverse complement strand
GGCGCCGCCAACGTCGCCCGCGCCTGCGCGGCGGTAGGCGCGCACCTGATCCATGTCTCCACCGATTACGTCTTCGATGGCTCAGCGGCCAACCCAGGCCCGTATGATGAACGCGCCGCGCCCCATCCGATCAACTACTACGGCCAGACCAAGCTGGAGGCTGAGCGTCTCGTCAGCGACATCTGCGCCGGGCGCGTCGGCTGCGCCATCTGCCGCACGGCGCTGGTCTACGGCGTCAATCCCAGCGGGCGGACCAATTTTCTGGTCAGCATCCTGGAGAATCTGCGCGCGGGCCGCCAGGTGCGCGCCGTCACCGATCAGTACAACACGCCCACCCACGCGGCAAATCTGGCCGCGATGCTCATCGCCGCCGCCGAACGGCGCGCCACCGGCCTGTATCATACCGCCGGGGCTGAACGTATCAGCCGCTATCAACTGGTCCTCGCGCTGGCGCAGTCTTTCGGACTGGATGCCTCGCCGGTGGTCGCCCTCACCAGCGCCGAACTCGGACAACAGGCGAAGCGCCCGCTGCTCAGCGGCCTGCGCGTCGAGAAAGCCGAGCGGGAGTTGGGGGTACAAGCCTGGTCACTGCACCAGGGCTTCGCCGCACTCAAGGACGCGCTGGGCTGGTAATGGCGCTCAGGCCCGCTGCAACGCGAATCCCAGCCGTCAACGAGCTATCAGAGCATATCAGGCAGCGTTGGCAGGACAAAACTGCCATCTGCCTCCTGCTGCAATGGAGCGACGGTCACCACCGCATCAAGGTTCAATGGCCCATAAATATGCGGAAACTGCTCAACATCGTCGGCGCCCTCATGGGTGCCCTTTTCGTAGCGAACGTCTGCATCCACCCGCGCCGGATCGATGACGAGCAGCACCAGATCAGGAACGTGGCGATAAAAGCGCTGCGCAACGCCGAGGACTTGATGCGCAAACGAGGCATGGATAAAGCCTGCTGTATCGAGCGTATCTCCGCGATACATGCCTTGCTGCTGCGCGGCTTGCCAGGCAGCTTCGGTGGTAATATGCAGCAGAATGGTCATCGAAAACTACTCTCCTTACTTGATAAGAACTACCATGATTGCCTTCTCTCTCAGAGGATTATAGCAGGCAGGAAGCATCGTATGGTAGAATAAACGTCATCTTTGGTTAATAAGGACACTTGATGGAACCTTCCACTGAAGCCTCTGTATCCGCGCCGGGCGGCCCGCTGATTCGCCTGCCGCTGGGCGCGCTGGTCGTGCTGGTCGGGCCGGCGGGCAGCGGCAAATCGACCTGGGCCGCGCGCCACTTCTTGCCCACGCAGATTCTTTCATCCGATGCCTGCCGGGGCATGATCGCCGACGATGAGAGCGACCAGACCGTCTCGCGCGATGCCTTCCGCCTGCTCTACTTCATCCTGAACGAGCGGCTGCGCCGGGGCGTCCTCACGGTGGTGGATTCCACCGCCCTGCAACCATCCATCCGCGCCGAGATGCTCAAGATCGCCGCGCAGTATGGCCGCCCGGCGGTGGCGCTCGTCTTTGCCCTGCCGCCAGCGCTCAACGAGCAATGGAACGCCAGCCGCGCCCGGCGCGTGCCTCAAGAAGCACTGGCCCGCCATTGGAAGAATCTGGACCTCTCGCTCAAAAGGCTGCCCGATGAAGGCTTCCAGACGATCTACAGCCTTCGCTCGCCAGAGGAAGTAGATGCTGCGCGGGTGGTCATCGGCAGCTTCATCCCCCAACGAGATGCGCCGCCGTTTGACATCATCGGCGATGTGCATGGCTGCTATGACGAACTGCGCGCCCTGTTCAAGCGCCTGGGCTACGAGTGGCAGGAAGGTGAGCAGGTCTATCGCCATCCTGAGAAACGACTGCCCGTCTTTGTCGGAGACCTGACGGATCGGGGGCCGGCCAGCCTGGCGGTGCTGACCCTGGCGGAGCGCATGGTCGCGCGCGGAGAGGCGCTGCTGGTGCAAGGCAATCACGACAATAAATTGCTGCGCTGGCTGCTTGGGCGCAGGGTGCAGGTCAAGCACGGGCTGGCAACGACGGTTGCCGAGCTTGAGGCGCTTCCCCAGGAAGAGCAGGAGGCGCTGCGCCCCCGGCTGATCGCGCTGCTGCACAACGCGCCCGGCTATCTGGTCCTGGATGGAGGCCGGCTGGTCGTGACCCACGCCGCTATCCGCGATGCGATGATCGGCCAGTGGAATCGCGCCATCCAGGCATTCTGCCTCTATGGCGACGTGGCCGGCCTGGATGCGGAGAGCGGCCTGCCCATCCGCCGCGATTGGGCCGCCAGCCGCCCCGAAGAACAGGCCAGCACCGGCCCGCTGATCGTCTACGGGCATAATGTGGTGGACGAGGTGCGCGAGACGCGCCGCACGATGAATATCGATACCGGCTGTGTCTTCGGGGGCCGGCTGACCGCCCTGCGCTACCCCGAACTGGAGATCATCCAGATTCCAGCCGCCCGCACCTACTATCAGAAAGAAACCAGCGACGATGAAGCGGTGCCTGACGCGGGCAACGGTGCTGCTGCGTCATAGGTCATCCCGCTCCATACGCTCCTGGAGATAGCGGATAGCGGTACGCACACTCTAACATACTGCTAGCCTACCTTGATGGCGCCCGGCGGCAGCACGGCATGCACGCCCCACACCTGATTGACAATCTGCGTCACGCGCAGATCAACCACCAGGCTTGCCAGCGCCAGCGCCCGGTGGCGCTCAAGCTGATATTGCTCATGCAGCAGATCAAGCATAGCGGCCAGGGCGATCAGCGTCGCCTCGTTCAAATCTTCCTCAAAGCCAAAGGTGATCCAGCCCGCCGGCGTGTCAGCGCGTGGCGTGGTCAGGCACAGATCGTCGCGCAGGCGGAAGGTCAGGTCAACGCGCTCCATCGGGCATTCGATGGCCGTGCCACAGACCTCGCCATCGGCTTGCAGCGCGTGCCCATCACCCACTGAGAAGAGCGCGCCCGGCACCTGGATGGGCAGATAGAGCGTGCTGCCCGTCACCAGTTCTTTGCAATCGATATTGCCGCCGCACACCCTGGGAGGCGTGGTTGAGTGCAGACCAGGCGCGTCGGGCGCCAGGCCCATCACGCCCATAAAGGGCCGCAGCGGTACGGTATGGCCGTATTGGTCGCGCCCCACCAGGGCATCAGGATCGAGCGTCCAGAGCAGGGCCTCCTCGTGGTCGGCCACGCCCAGCCGCTCATTCAGCGCTTTGCGATGGGGATGGGGGCCACCGACATAGGTGCCACCCCAGGTGCCAGGACGGATAGCGCCGATCTGCACCTCCAGCGTCATGCCTGGCTGCGCGCCGCGAATCGCCACCGGCCCGCAAAGCGCGTGGCCGTTATCCTCTCCCTCGATGAACGGCTCAAACTTCCGACGCGGGATGCCTGGCGCTTTGTCCGGCTCCAGCCCCCAGCCGGAATCCAGTGTGCGAAAGCGCACCATATCGCCCGAATCAATGGTCAGCACGGGTGGAAACTCGCGCGAGAACTTGCCGCGCAGCGTGGCGCGCTCCGGCTCAATCGTATAGGTTGCCATTCATCCTCCTGGTTGTATCTCTTAAAAGGCTATAGGAAGCACTAACAGACTCATCTGTCTTGTATCATAGCCCTTCAACCTTGGCGGCGACAAGGCGTGCAGGAGTGTTACTTGTAGCGCCGGCATCCCTGCCGGCGCTACAAGCAGATACATCCCATGCGGCGCGCTGTGCTATACTCACAGCGGAAATCTCTGCTGAGTCTTTTTCCCTGGGGGAGAACCATTACCGATGCTGACGCTCGCCGATAGCGCCCTGGACGCTTTCTGGAAGCAGGTGCTTGCCATCCTTGCGGCCACCTGGGGTCTGCTCTCCGCCGCCTGGCATGGTGTGCTGGGCTTCATCCTGGCCGAGCCGGGCGGATGGTGGAAAGGCGCGCTGCTGGTCGCCGCGCTGGCCTATATCGAGTGGCGCGTGCGCTATTCGCTGGGCGGCTGGGTCAATACGATTAAACGCCCCAGCGAGCATGGCTCCGGCGCCTGGACCTTACTGACCGCGCCCGGCGTGGCCTGCCATGAACTCGGTCACGCGCTGATGACACTGCTTTTTTTCCCACTGGGCTATCGCGTGCGGCGCATCGTGCTGTTCAACCCGGCACTCAGCAAGGTCGATCTGGCCGATGGGCGAGCGATGGCCGCCGTCGGCTACGTCGCCACCTCTGATCCGCGCCGCCCGCTGCCGCTGGTGCATGACGTTGTGCGCGTGCTGATTAGCCTGGCGCCGCTGCCCTTGGGGCTAGTCGTCCTCGCGCTGCTCTATCGCTGGCTTACCGGCCACGCGCCCTGGCAGCCCGGCGGCCTGAACCTGGGCGCGCAGCCCTGGTGGGCCGACGCGCTGCTGCTCTATCTCATCCTCTGCGTGATCGCGCATTGCTGGCCCAGCAAGGGCGACTTCATCAACACGAAGCCGCACCTGCTCGGTCTGGGCGTGATGCTGGTGTTTCTCATCATCATCCTCTTCCTCATCCGCGCCACGCTGGCTGCGCCCTGGGACAGCATCACCCACAACGCCGCCCAGTTCGAGGGCAACATTGCCGCCGCCACGCTCTTCATGACCGTCATCGAGTTTCTGCTGCTGTTACTCGTCAGCAGGGGCCGCGCCGTCTAAGGCTGTGCCCCGCAGCGTCGGCAGGGGTGGGGGCTGTAGCGATGGCATCCCTGCCGGCTGGAGTGGGGCGTGCTGGCCCTGGTTATGCCACGCCTTCCTGTAGAAGAGCATCATTTCGCGCTCCACCCTTCAAGAGATGGAGACTAGAGGAAGGACGGCATGCTATGGTCAAACCAACCAAATTTCTGCAAGCGCTGCTTGATGAGTGGCACACCAAAAACTTTCTGCTGGCAATCATTGATGACCGCGCACAAGCGGACCAGACTGTCGAGGCATTACACAGCGCCGGGTGGAACGACGAGGAGATCAGGCTCTTTCATGGGGAAGAAGCGGTCGAGGAGGCCGAAGAACATGCTGAGCAGGTTGAGGCGAAGCAAAGCCTCGCTCAGCGCTTCAGCACCATCGCGCGCGACTTGAGTTCCAATGAAAGCGGGCTGGCCGAACACTATGAGGAAGAGGCCCAGCAGGGCCATGCTATTCTCGCTGTCTATAATCCCAGCCGCGAGCAAGAGAACTGCGCTCAGGACATCCTGGAAAAGCACCAGGCCCACCATGTCGAGTGCTTCAGCAGGTGGAATATCACCGATGTGCGCAGCGAAGAAGAACTGACCAAGGAAGCTACGAACTACTGAGCGCCGGTCCACGCCCTTACTGCCGGCAGCCCGGCAGCACCCACACCAGATGGTACAATACGCATGAGCTACTGCCAGAAAGATTCTGGTGGCAGTTGGACGAAGGAGGCAGCGTGAGTACCTTTGAGGTGAAGGTGCGCCGGGTGATCGTCGTGCCACACCCCGACCCGGAAGCGCACTCGATTGAGCTTGCGAAAGTCGATGAATATTTCAGCGTGATCGTTAAGGGCAGCTTGCGCACCGGCGATCTGGCAGTCTATATCCCGGAGCAGGCGCTTGTCCCCGATACACTCATCGAGGAGATGGGCCTGACCGGCAAGCTCTCCGGCAAGGCCAGGAACCGTGTCAGGGCCATCCGCCTGCGCGGCCAACTCTCGCAGGGCATCTGTTATCGCCCTGCTATCTGGCCGGGCGAATGGGAAGAGGGGACAGACGTGGCCGAGGCGCTGGGCATCACCAAATGGATCCCCGACATTCCCATCCATATGCGTGGGGCCGTCGAGCCAGCGCCGGGCAGCAGCGGCTTTCGCACCTACACCGATATTGAGTCGCTGCAACGCTACCCAGAGATGTTTGCCGATGGGCAGATGGTCAGAATGTGCGAGAAACTACACGGAACGAATCTGGTCTGCGGGTTGGCAAATGGGAAGCCGGTGGTCTCCTCCAAAGGCTATGCGGGCCGGCATATGATGCTGAAAGAGGCCGCCGGCAATGTCTACTGGCGCGCTGCAATGGATTTTCATCTGCACGACACCTTGCGCGCCTATCTGGAACACATCGGGCAGCCGGGCCAGACGATCCTGCTCTTTGGTGAGGTGCTGGGCGTGCAAGACTTGAAATATGGCTACGAGGGCGGCAAGATCGGCTATCGCGCCTTCGATCTCTGGCTGAATGGGGACTTTGTGGATGCCGCGCAGTTTGATGAATTTCTCCGCTTGTATGTTGTGCCGGCAGCTCCGATCCTCTATGAAGGTCCGTTCTCCTGGGAGGTAGCGCGCCAGCACGCGGCAGGGCGATCCACCATCGCCAATCATATGCGCGAGGGCATTGTCATTCGCCCGCTCCCGCATGAACTGCTGACCCCGGCAGGGGACCGCGTGATCGCCAAGCTGGTCTCGCCCGATTATCTGGTGCGCAAGGGCGAGACCACCGAGTTTGAGTAGGGAATCTGGCAGCATTATCAGGCTTGGCTGTGATACCATAAGGATATATGGCACCAGAAAGCGAGGGACAAAGGCTATGGATGATCCATATATTGAAATGCGCGAAGGTGTGTATCGGATACGTGGCAGCCGCGTATCCCTTGATTCCCTCGTCTATTGCTGGCGCGATGGCTACGATGCAGAAGAAATCCGCAGCGCCTTTCCTACGCTGGCACTCGCTGAAGTTCACGGCGCGCTAGCTTATTATCTGAGCCATAGGGCAGAGATTGATCACTACCTGATTGAAGGTGAGCGCAAGGCTCAGGAGCAGCGGGCTGCCGCCGAAGGCGCTGATCCTGAGCGGTACGCTGATCTGCGCCGCCGTATGGCCGAAGCCCGCAAACGCCTGGAAGCTGCCTCCAGGTCGGCTGCGCTATGAGCGAGCGAGTCCGCTTTCAGGCCGATGAAGACTTTAATGGCTAGATTGTCAAGGGGCTGCAACGACGCCAGCCCCTCATTGATTTCCAGACGACACCCGAAGCCGGCCTACGGGGCATACCTGATCTGGCACGGCTTGCCCTTGCTGCCGAGCAAGGGCAGGTTTTGGTGAGCCACGACCTTGCCACCATGCCGACCCACTTTGCCGCTTTTCTTGAGAGCGGCCATCATAGCCCTGGCTTGTTCTTAATTCCTAAAACAGTGCCCATAGGGGATGCTATTGATGCGCTGGAGCTTGTTTGGGAGATAAGCAGCCCGGATGACTGGCGCGACCTGATAACCTATCTTCCGCTCTGAATCTTCAGGCTCCTATGATAGAATGCTGGCATCACCATCCTGGAGGCCAAGCCACCTATGAAAGCATTCTTCAATCCCCCCTGCCGTATCTGCCGTATCACGCGCATCGCCGGCGTCAGCCTGGGCGCGCTGGCTGCGCT
>CAZFWN010000245.1:0-7430 GCA_964522745.1 uncultured Ktedonobacterales bacterium | reverse complement strand
CTGGCAATCAGATTGCGATAGGGAGCGAAGTCGATGTTGTTCAGGTCATCCTTGCTGCGGTTGAAAACCGGCAGGCCATCATGTGGGTCTATCGTAGACCAGCCCAGCCCCGGCCAGTGCTTCACGCAGCCGATCACCTCCTGGCTCTGCATGCCTTCCAGATAGGCGCCGGCGAAGGTCGTCACTTTATCCGGCGTAGAGCCAAACATGCGTGTAGGCAGTACACTTACGCCATCGCTGACAGTCTGCACATCCACCACCGGAGCCAGATTCAGATTGATGCCCAGCTGCGCCAGAATCTTGCCATCATCAACGCCTTGCTGAAAGGCGCGGTTGGGGTCGTTCGTGGCGGCAAGCTCCTCGGCTGAGGGCCGGTAGCCGGTGATGCTCAAGAGCCGGTTGACCGTTCCGCCCTCCTGATCGCTGGAGATGAACAGCGGAATCTTGGCGTGCGCCTGAATGGCAGCGTCCATCGTCTCTGTCTGCGCCATGCTCTGAATATTGCCGCCGTAGAGAATCACTGAGCCGATATGATCATCTACTACCATCGATTGAAGATCACTACTATAGCCGCCTCCATAGAACGCGCCCATCAGCATCTGGCCGATCTCTTCATCCAGCGTCATATGTTGGATCATCTGGTTGATGTAGCGGCTCAACTGTTGCCCTGGTCCCTGGAGCTTGGGAACGGCGGTTGCATTGCTGCTGACGATGCTGCTCGTGGTCGCCTGGGCACGCGGTGCCTGCTGATGCTGGCTCAGTTGCAAGGCGAGCGAAGCGGCCAGCGGGATCGAAGCCACCAATGCCACGATCACTGCCGACCAGAGAATTGCCTTCTGGCGCCTGGTATAGCTACCCCGCGAGCGCGTGGGCCGCTCGCGCACCGGCGCGGCACGCTCTAGGGTTTGCTCTGTTTGTCTTGTCTGTGGCATCATGATCTCTCTATCGCTTCTGGCTACGGCTGCACATTCCCTGGCACGCTAATCATCCCATATTTGATCTTCAGCGCCAGGATGCGCTCGACAGAGAGGTCGATGCGCGCCTTGGTGATCTGGCCGCTGTTGATAGCAGCATGCAAGGCATCCAGGACACTTTGCACCCCCTGAGTATTGTAGGGGCCTAAGAGTATATCATTACCTGCTTGAACAGCCAGAATGGCGGCCTGGGGCAGCGACCAATGCTGGCTAATCGCTTTCATATACAACCCATCGGTGATGACCACACCCTGGTAGCCTAGCTCCTGGCGCAAGACCTGATTGATCAGGATGGGTGAGAGTGTGGCAGGCAAGTTCTTGTCATAGGCAGGAACTAATTCATGGGTGGACATAATCATATCAACGTTGCCCTCGGCCAGCAGGGTCCGATAGGGAGCGAAGTCAATGTTGTTGAGGTCAGCCTGGCTGCTTTCGAGGGTGGGCAGCGCATCATGGGGGTCAACAATGTCGGCACCCAGGCCGGGCCAATGTTTCAAGGTGCCAATGACGCCCTGATCTTGCAGGCCGTTGAGATAGGCGCCCGCAAAAGCCGCGACCTTGTCTGGTGTAGTGCCATACATACGATACTCGAACCCTACCATGCTGGAGGCATTGAAGACGCCATCGCTGAGCGCCTGGACATCAACGTCGGGCGCCAGATTTTCATTGATGCCCAGTTGTTTGAGAATTTGGCCGTCGCTTGCCCCTTGCTTATAGGCTACATTCGGGTCATTGGTGGCGCCAATCTCCCTGGCCGATGGACGTGGGCCGGTGATGGGGTCTAAGCGATTGACGTTGCCCCCTTCCTGATCGATAGAGATGAGCAAGGGGATGTTGGCGTGGGCCTGGATGGCGGCAGTGAGCGCGGTGACCTGGGGAGGGGTCTGGATATTCTTGTTGAAGGTGTAGAGGATGATGCCGCCCGCGTGCTGATTGACGAGCATGTACTGGAGGTCATTATTGAAGACACCGCCCTCATCCCACTCAACCATGATCATCTGGCCGAGTTCTTCGTCCAGAGTCATATTCTTGATCATCTGGTCGATAAAGAGCGCCTCGCGCCGCTCCGGGTCGAGGATTCTATTCACCCCCGTTACCGCATTGAGGGGCAGCGTTGGGATCGGCGTGATCTGCGCCTGCTGATGGGGAGTAAGCTGCAAGGCCAGCGAAGTCCCAAAAATCGGTGAGGCGATGCACAAAGCAATGACCACGAGGATCAGGACAATCTTCTGGTTGCGGGTGTAGCTGCTCCAGGTATGGCGCATCCAATTCTGCTTCGGTGGTTGGTGAGTAGGGGCGGATGATGTGATTGGCGTGATGGGAAGTATTTCATCAGGGGTCAGAGAGGCTGCATTAAGTTGTGTACCAGAGGAAGAGTTTTGTCCGTCAGCTTCCAGGCGCTCCTCAGTTGGTGTTTCTTTCATCCGCCGGCTCCTTCATGCCAAAACAGAAACAGAGAAAAGAGAGGTTGGTGAGAGAGAATAGTGCGCTACATTGTTAGTTCAGAATAAAAGAGAGCGATGCTGAGGCAAGCGTGTAAACGCTCGCCTGCCTGTATAGAGAAACGGTTGAGTCTACCGCCAGGTAACACGGCTATCCTGCTTGCAAGCCGCTTGTCACTTTGGCGTTTCCTTGCTCTGACGTCCGGCCAGCCCCTCGTTTGAGGCTGATGGGCTGACCGGACAGCGCGCTTTCTCGTTGCAGATTGCATGCCAGAGCGTTGCTTGTGTTCATGAGTCAAGTTTAGCATGGCTGGCAAGCCCGACATCTTGACAGACTTCCCGGCCAGCAGTAGAATTAGTGTCTAGAATACACTTATTCAGACAACTGGGAGTAAGAAAGAGGAGCAGGCGATGAGCGCGGACGGAACACACGAACGCGGTGAGGCGGCAACAGCGCAGACTCCGCCAGCCTGGTCGCAAGAGGCGGTGGAGCATGGCTATGACCCCAGCAAATGGGAGCGGCCCTCAGTTACCGTCGATGTTGTCATTCTAACCCTGCAAGACGGCGACCTGAAAGTGCTGCTTATCAAGCGCAAGCACTGGCCCTATGAGGGCTATTGGGCTATCCCCGGTGGCTTTGTTGAGATGCGCGAGTCGCTGGAGGAAGCAGCCCGCCGCGAACTGGAAGAGGAAACCGGTCTGCGCGACCTCTATATGGAGCAACTCTACACCTTTGGTGACCCTGGCCGCGACCCGCGTACCCGCGTGATTACGGTGGCCTATATCGCCCTGGTCGATTCCAGGCAGCTTAGCCCCAAGGCAGCGGATGACGCGTCTGATGTTGGCTGGTTCTCGATGTACCACCTGCCCCAGCTGGCCTTTGACCATGACCGCATCCTGAACTACACCATCACCCGCCTGCGGGGCAAGCTCGAATATACCACGATTGGCTTTCAATTCCTGCCCGAAAAATTCACCCTCAGCGAGTTGCAAATGGTCTATCAGGTGATTCTCGGCGAGAGCCGCAAGCTGGATAAGCGCAACTTCCGCAAGAAAATCGTCTCAACCGGCATCCTGGAGCCAACCGGCGAATACAAAATGGAGGGAACCCATCGTCCTGCCCGCCTTTATCGCTTTAATCCCAAGGCTGAATCATGATGAAGGGAGAACCCTATGACAGCGCCACACCAAACCTCCAGCGCTGAAGCCTTTATTGAGCAGAGCCGCCCATTCCTGGAGTGGCTGGTTGAGTGGGAGCGCGGCCTGTCGGCGCTTCGCTGGGCTGACCTGATCAGCGCCGTTCCTCCAGAGCGCGTGGGCGTCTTCTGCGTTGATATGGTCAATGGCTTCTGCCATCAGGGCAACCTTGCCAGCCCGCGTGGACACGCGATCATTCCAACTGTGCGTCAACTCTTTGAAGCCGCTCATCAGGCCAGCGTGCGCAACTTCATCCTGCCTCAAGATGCCCACCGCCATGATGCCGTCGAGTTTCACGACTTTCCCTTGCATTGTGTGGCAGGCACTACCGAGGCGCAGACGGTAGCTGAATTGCAGGAACTCCCCTTTGCCCCGCTCTTCCGCATCTACCCCAAAAACTCGCTCAGCGTCGCCCAGGACACCGGCCTGGATGGCTGGCTCGATGTCCATTCTGACCTGGGCGCGGCGGTTATCTGCGGCAATTGCACCGATCTGTGTGTATATCTACTAACCATGCACCTCAAGCTGCGTGCTAATGCCCGTAACCAGCCGCTGCGCGTGATCGTCCCGGCCAACGCGGTGCAGACCTACGATCTGCCAGTGGTAACGGCTCGCCAGATCAACGCGTTGCCCCACGATGGCGATTTCCTACATCTGCTCTTTCTCTATCATCTGCGGCTGAACGGCGCCGAAGTGGTGCGGAGCATTGAATAAATACGGGGGACCACTCAACAGCTACGATGCCATATCTGTTGACTGAACCGCTCATACAACTGGGCTTACCTGGGGAGAGGATTCATGAGCATCTTCGATGGCAGGCGTCTACCGACAGAGATTTTTAAGCTGGATGTCGAGCGCATGCGCACCGGCTGGTACTCCGATAAGTATTTTTACAATATCGTGGCGCTGCTGGCCGATCTGGCGCGCCAGGGCTATCGCTTCGGCGGCGCCTCGCCCGATCTGCGCGATCTGGGCCTCGATTTGGCACAGGTGGATGTCGGCAATATTGAAGTCGAGATGCAGTGGTTCACACGCCGCCAGCCCGTGAGCATTGTCGTAGGAGTGGATAAGGCCATTGCCATGCTGCGCGAATGCACCGGCTACTACGATGAGCGCGGGCGCTTTGTCAACACCTTCGAGCAGCTTGAGGTGGAGGCCGTACAGGATGGCACAGTGGTGCATTATGACGGCGATCCGCTGCGCGTCGAGCCGGTTCTCAAGGTGCGCGGGCGCTACCGAGACTTTGCCATGCTGGAAACGCCGACGCTGGGCACGCTCACACGCGGCAGCCGCATTGCTACCAACGTCTATAACGTGCTGGTCGCGGCAGGCGGGAAGCCGGTCCTCTTCTTCCCGGCGCGCTTCGACGCTCATGAGGTGCAGGCCGCCGATGGCTACGCCTATCAAATTGCCGTACAGTTGTTCAACCGCACCTATGCTCACGCGCTCGATTCGTTTATCTCCACCGACGCGCAGGGAGACTGGTGGGGCGGTGCCGGCGGCGGGACAGTGGCTCACGCGGCGATTGCCGCCTTCCTGGGCGATACGGCTGAAACGATGATGGCCTTCTCCGAACTGCGCCCGGTTGGTATCCCGCGTATCGCGCTGGTCGATTTTCATAACGACTGTGTAGGCGATACATTGGCCGTAATGCAGGCCATGTTTGCCCGCTTTATCGAGCTGACTGACGCTGGCAAGCCGGAAGAAGCCGAGAGATACCGTCTCTATGGTGTGCGCCCCGACAACAGCGGCAGCGTGCGCGATGTTTCGCTGGAGCCGCTGGGCGATCCCAAGCTGGATAATGGCGTGAATCCGCGTCTGGTCTTCAGAATGCGTCAGGCCATCGATCACGCCTGGCAGTTGTGGGAGGTGCCGGAACACTGGCGCGAGCGGGCGAAAGCCTGGTGCCAGGATGTCAAGATCGTCGTCAGCGGCGGCTTCACCCCGCAGAAAATTCGCCTGTTTGAGCGCGTCGGCACGCCGGTTGACATTTACGCCGTTGGCTCGGCCCTCTTCTCCAACTCGGATGAGGCCGGCACCGTCAACGACTATACCGCCGATGTGGTGCGCGTCAAAGTCCTGGGCACATGGTATGACCTGGCGAAAGTTGGCCGCCGTGTCGCCCACAATCCCGCGCTGGAGCCGGTCAAGTAAAGCCGCGCCATCTCTGCCTGTGCCGCTGGCGTCTCGCCGACTATTTCCTGTAGCGCCGGCCATTGTGCTGGCCCGTTCCCTGTAGCGCCGGCTTCCATCCGGCTCGTCCAGTTGGCCTGCCAGATAAGGTGGGGATGAAAGAAAACCCATGAATATTTCCATAACCTACACCAGCGTCTTTGGCACCACCTCGGAGAGTGGCAACCCCTGCCCCGTCATTTGCGACGCGGACGCGCTCAGCACCGAGCAGATGCAGGCGCTGGCCGCGCAGTTTGGCGTGGAAACCGCCTTTGTCCTCTCTCCGCAGGCGACAGGAGCCGACCTGCGCCTGCGCTACTTTGTGCCCTGGCATGAGATGGAGATGTGCGTACATGCCACCGTTGGTGCGGTCACGGTGCTGGTGCGCCAGCAGCGCCTCGCCTCGTCTCCCGCGCAGATCGAAACACCGCTGGGTATCCTGCCGGTGTATTGGGAACGCGAGGGCGAGGACATTTGGATCACAGTTGAGCAATTCCCTCCAACCTTTGCCCCTGAGCGACCACCCAGCGCAGAAGTAGCAGCCGTCTTGCAGCTTCCTGAGATGGCGATTGATGAGAGCGTTGGTCCAATACAATCAGTCTCCGTCTCGCGGGCAAAGCTCATGATCCCGCTCCTCGATTTCGCCGCCCTGGATAGCTGCTCGCCCGATGCAGAGCAAGTGCGCCTTCTCTGCGAGAAATACCAGGCAACGGGCCTCTATCCCTTCACCATCGAAACCCGCTCGCCAGAACTGCAAATAGAGGCTCGCCAGTTTCCCAAACAGGCTGGCTATCTGGAAGACCCGGCAACCGGCGTCGCCGCTGCCGCTTTAGCTGCCTATCTCCTCAAGCATGCCGTACTCGACGATCTTTCAGCAGGCTGGCACAGCTTTGTCATCGGGCAGGGCGAGGCGATGGGCAAACCAAGTATACTACGCCCTGCCGCCTTCGTACGGGCTGGGCAGATTACGCGCACCTGCGTTACCGGGCTGGCGCACATCCTCGGCGAAGAGCGTAAATCTCTCCCACCCATCGATGGGGGAAATCTGCTACAATAAAGGGGCTGATGCTTGTAGCGCCGGCATCTTGCCGGCAAGCCTATAGAAGTGTTGATAGCCAATGTCACAAGAGATACATACCCATCCGGCTTCTTCAGAAAATGCTGCGCACCCAACTGATGAAAGTACGCCTGCTGTGACCTCTGAAGACGCTGCCCAGGCATCCAGCGCACCTTCCACCAACCGCCTGGAAAGCACCATCGAATTTTCTAGCCCTGGGCTAACGCCAATCAGGCGCTATGGCACGGCCATTATGCTCTTCATTCTTGGCCTCTTTGTGGTTGGGATCGTCTTGTATGAAGGCCACTCCGGTATCGTGGCCGCCGTGCTGGGGGCGCTTTTAATCGCCGGCTTCGTCTGGTATCTGCGCATGATCGCGCCCGCGCCCTTCACCCTGCAACTCACGCCGGAGGGTCTGGTGCGCAAGGAGCAGGGCGCCTCCGAGCCACTGGTCATCCCCTGGAGCCAGTTTGCGCGCGTCAAAGAAGAGCAGTTCTCCAACGGCAAGATCATCGGCGTCATGATCTATGCGCGCAGCAAGCGCAGCGTCTATCGCGCCCTCGTCCTCTACCGCGACGACCTGCCCCA
>CAZFWN010000244.1:0-7520 GCA_964522745.1 uncultured Ktedonobacterales bacterium | reverse complement strand
AGGAAATGCCGGCTAGTTTCAAGATGCTGCGGTACAATGGCAGCGAGCGAAGAAGTGATAGGTTTCCTAACGAGAAATGGAGCAGTGATGGTTACGCATGACTCTGCTGAGGTGAATGGGATACGGCTGCATTATGCCACGCAGGGGACGGGCAAGCTGGTGCTGTTTGCGCATGGCTTCCCGGAGTTCTGGTACGAGTGGAAAGATCAGCTTGAGGAGTTTGGGCGCGATCATCAAGCGGTGGCGCCTGATCTGCGCGGCTACAATCTTTCGTCGAAGCCTGCCGAGGTGGAGCAGTACCAGATGAAGTATCTGGTGGAGGATCTGCGCGGGCTGATTGCGCATCTGGGACACGAGCGCTGCACGCTGGTGGCGCATGATTGGGGCGGCGCGGTGGCCTGGGTCTTTGCCGTCACCTATCCCGCGCTCTTGGAGCGGCTGGTGATTATCAATTCGCCGCATCCGGCGATCTTTGCGCGTGAGTTGAGTACCAATCCGGCGCAGTTACAGGCCAGCCAGTATATGGTCACGTTTCGCGGCGCTCAGGCCGAGCAGATACTTGCCGCGAATCAGTATGCTCAACTGCGCGAGCAGTTTCTGGGCGAGCATCTCTGGAACGAGGTCTTCAGGGAAGAGGATCGCCAGGCGTATCTCGCGGCCTGGGCACAGCCAGGCGCGCTGACTGGCGGCCTGAACTATTATCGCGTGTCGCGGCTGACGCCAGCCAGGGGGGAAGAGCAGGCTGCGCAGGGCGGGCCAAGCCGGGACTTGAACGCCTTGAAGGTGCTGGTGCCGACGCTGGTGATCTGGGGCGAACAAGATACGGCCTTGCTGACCGGCAACCTGAATGGGCTGGATCAGTTTGTGCCTGATCTGACGATCAGGCGCATTCCCGATGGGTCGCATTGGGTCGTTCACGAGCAGCCGGCGCTGGTGAACCACTACATCCGCGAGTTTCTTCAGGGCGCGAGCTAGCGAAAGCTGCACCGGGGGCTAAAAATAGTGAGGGCGGGCACGCGCTCTGCATGGCCCGCCCGCGCTCGCCGCTGCTCATGTGCGAGCAAGCTGGCGAAGAATCTCCTCGACCTGCGGATGGGTGCGATTGAGGCGCAGGTCTTCGCTGCCGCTGGAATCTTGCTGAGTCAGCAGGATTTTTTCTTGAATGCAAAGGGTAAGCAACTCGCGGGCGCTCTCGCGGGTCAGCCGGCCCCGGAAGCGATTTTTGGGGTTGATGGAATCGCCGACAAAGTTTGAAATGCCGATCACGGTGCGCCAGGACCAGTTGCGGTCAATGTAGTCGAGGAACTGGATGAAGCCTGGCTCCAGTGGATCGATGAGCGCGGGCATGGGGCCGGTGCCTTGCATCGTGGTGGGGATGGCTGGCATGGGGCCGGTGGCGCCGCTGAGAAAAGAGGCCGGGAAGCTCTGCGAACTGCTGGGGCTGGCGGGTGGCAAAGAAGCGCTGCCAGGGGTCAAGGCGACGAACTGGCTTGCGGAGCTAATCAGGTCGCGGCTGACGGTGCCAGGCACGCCGACGATAATCACATTTTTGTTGAGCCGCAGCTTCAGGCGCGCGCTGATGCGGGTGAAATCGCGGTCCCCGGTCATCAGCACAAAGGTGCCGATGGTGGGCCGGTCAAAGACCGTCTCGATAATATCCATGAGCATGTTCAAGTCAACGGTACTCTGCGAGACCGTGCTTTGCACGACTGACATCGGGCCGGTGTTGCCGCTGGAGGTGCTGGCGAGTGGGCCGCTGCGCTGCGCTTCAGCGCCCTCTGGGCGCTGGCTGCTGGTACTCCCAGGATAAGCTGGCAATGGGCCGGTGAGGGAGGGATTGCTGACAAAGAGGTTGGCGGGTGAGCTGAGGCCATTGGATTGACCGTTTCCTGCATAGGGGCTATAGCCGTTCGGGCCGCCGGCCTCCCCAATGCCCTCTTGCTGAAGCGGCTCTTCGGGTTCGCCAAGGCCGGCGCTGCCTGGGGAGGGAGAAAGGCCATAGGTTGAGCTGGATGGGTCGCTGCTCCAGCCGGCAGGCCGTCCTTCACCTGCTGGAAGTGTGCCATTGCTGGTGGGGCTGCCCCAATAGGGCCGGAAGCGATCACGCAGCTTAGCCGGACAATCCACACGGTCTATCATGGCGGCCATCAAGCTGCCCTTAAACTGATCGGGCTGGCGGGTCCAATCGGCATAGGCGCGGGCAACCATCACGGTTCCGTAGCGGCGGGCGACACTAATCAATTCTTGGGGATCAGGCTCCCGGCGTTGGATGTTCAGCAAGCTATAACGGATGTTCTCAAAGTCAATGAACAAAGCAATTTCTTCTGACACAGCGTTCTCCTCCGGGAGAATCCCAATAGAATAGAAAGGTCGCCAGGACCAGAGAGAAGCAGAGACTATTCAGGGCGCAGAGAGAGAAAAAACATACAGGGAAAAGACGCCCAGGGCATACAGAAAAATAAACGAGTGCTGTTCCTCCTCTTGACACCTCCCTTTAGCCTGGGGTACGCTCTCACCAGGCAGGAATTGCCGCACAAGGTAGACCTCTCCCAAGTAGAGCAGTCTTGAGGAAAAGAATCTATAGTGCCAGGATAGCACACTTTGCGGGTAAAGTCGAGAGGTCTGGTTGAGAAACGGGATTTCGGGGTTAAGAACTATGCAGCAGCGACAGCAGCGTGGCGCTCTGGCGAGATGGCTGGCGGTGCTGGCGGCGCTCGCGGTGGTGGGATTGATCGGCTGGGGTCTGCTGGCGTCGCGCTCCGGCACGCCGAGCGCCGCCAGCCGAACGACCATCCCTGATTTCTACACGCTGGCCGGGCAGCGGGCGTCAAACTTTACGCTGCGCGATCTCACCAATGCCCCGGTGTCGCTCAATCAGTTTCGCGGCAAGCGAGTGCTGCTCAACTTCTGGTATGTGGCCTGCGCGCCATGCCGGCAGGAGATGCCTGATTTAGAGCGCTTTGCTACCCAGAACCCGCAGATCGTCATTCTGGGCCTCAATATTGAGGATGACCCGGCTACCGCGTCGCAGTTTCTCCAGCAGTTGGGCATTACCTATCCGGTGGTGCTTGATAGCCATCAGCGCGTCTTCGACCAGTATCGCCTGACCTCAACTCCTTCTTCCATCCTCATTGATTCACAAGGCATCATTCGCGGCAGTGTTTCGGGGCCGCTGGACACCGGGCAACTCCAAGCCTACTTTCAGGAGATGCGCTAGCGGCGCTGCCCACAAAAAACGGAGTGGGCGCTCGCTATCATCAAGCGCCCACTCGCTCCGCAGAGATACCCGTCTATCATAGGTATCTACTGTTGTTCTGGGTGCTGCCGTGCTGCGGCAGCGTTACCTGTCCACTTGCCACACCACATGCAACACTCTGAGCGGAATGCGCATGGGTTGCTCCTTTCGGAATCGCCCATTCAAGGATTGCCGGAGTGCAATCCTCACCAGAAAGCACTGCACTATCTATGCCATGAGCTCCGGCTCTCTGCTTTTTCCTGTCGTATCCAGACCTTTGCCGCGCTTCAAGCCATCGATAGTATTACGGCTTCGTGACAAGCAGGTTTGAGAAGATCGCTTCCGCGTTCTTGCCTCCGGCGGCCAGGCCGATATATCCTTTCGTATATTTGGTATCGTTCACTTGATTGACCTGCTTATCGTTAATGAAGAATGTAAGCTGCGACCCCTTGACAAGAATCTTCAGCTTGTTCGATTGGTTCAATCCTGAGTGTAGCGCGGTGCTGGGTATTCTGTCGAGCAAGGTGGTAAAGCTGCCGGTGCTTGGCGCGGATCGGCTGACTTGATAGGTGCCATCTGGGAAAATTCTGAACAAATAGCCCGCCAGCGTGTCGTTCTGTTGAATGCGAAAGACCACGTCCATTTCGGAATCCTGGCTTCCCTTGGCAAGAATAGCACTGACCTGGATGACCATATCGCTCAGTACCGGATTGGTCGTATAGCTGGCGTAGACCGAATTATCGGGAGTCTGGATATGATAGCCGTCGGTGCGGAAAGAGCAGGAACTATTGCAGACCCAACTGCCAGGGTCGCTGGTAAGGCTTGCCTGATAGAGCGGTGGGATGACGGTTGCTGTTGGGGTAGCGTTTGCCTGCTGGTTAGAACCGGACTTCGAGATCAGATAGCCTCCGACGCCCAGCCCGGCCAGCACGATGACGACAGCCAGGATGATGCCAATCATGGTGGCAGGTGATTTTTTTTGCCCTGCGGGCGGCTGCGAGGGGGTGAACGGCCCTGGTTGTGGTGGCAGACTGATGGGCGGTGGCTGCACCGGCGCGCCAAATGCGGTGGCCGGTGGCGCGCCGCCATAGGGAGACTGGCTGGCGCCATATGGGGGCTGGCTCCCGCCATAGGCGGACTGCCCATATAGCCCAGAGGGAACCGTTGGAGGGGGCGGTGGTGGCGCTGCTTGCGTGCCATATTGCGCGGCATAGGGATCGCTGGAGGCCGCGCCCCCCTGGGGATAGGCGCCATATTGTGTTTGCGGTGGGGGGTAGTTCTGCTGCGCGTAGGCGCTGGCGACGGGGGTGCCGCAATAATTGCACACCGTCGTTCCCGGAGCGAGCAGACCACCGCATCGACTGCATGTTTGTTGCATCAACTTCTCCCTCATTTCCCCGGCATGGCCCTTCTTTACTGGCGTATTCCCCGCTGGAGATCAGCGATGCCTGTGCTTTGGGCTGCCTGGAGTGTCGTCTGGGCCTATCATATCATGATCTGCCAGTCTCGACTATTGCCTGTTTCACAACGCCAGCGCAGAGAGGACAAGGTCACCAGCGCGCAGTGTGTTAGCCCACCAGGAAGGTGACGCGCTGCTCCAGCGTGCCATTCCCCGCTGCGCCGGGCGCGCGCCAGTACAGGTCCGCCTCCCAATTGCCCGCCCTGGGCGCCTGAAACTGAAAGAAGGCATTATAGCTGCTGCGCTGTGGAAATGTATGCTCGGTTGAGGCAAAAAAGCTCTTGTTGGCATAGACGTTGATGATGACGTCGCCTGGGCCGGCGTCGCTGACCAGATAGGTGATATAGACGGTCTGGTTGATGGCAAAATCATCCTGGGCATCTCTTGGGCTGCCGTCGACGCGAACGCCGGAGGCTGTCTGGGCGGCGCTGATATAGGCGTTGCCGGGCAGTGCAGTGGAAGGCCGGCCCTGCCGGGCGCTGGACAGCATGGCAAAAAGCAGCCCCCCTCCCAAGGCCAGCGTGAGGCAGCCGCTGAACATGACCAGCAGCGTCAACGGAGATAGGCGCAATGCCCGCAATACCCGCAATACCAAGAGCGCGCGTTTCCTCCCTACCTGAGCAGCATTCTTCTTTCCTCTATGATAGCAGGTTTTCGCGCGAGCGCATAGGGCAGGCTCAGGACACGGTAAAGCTGATGCTGGCTTCAGCGACGCCGTTGTAGTCGAGCTCCCAATGGTACTGCCCGGTGTGGTGGACGATGGCATCGTCAGCATAGACGGTGGTGCCGACTTCCGGGTTGAGGGGGGTGCTGCTCACTTCCAGGGTGCTGCCAGAGAAGAGCTTCAGGACGACCTGGGCGTTGGGATTCTGATTGACGACGGTGAAGACAAGAAAGACGGCGTGGTTCGCGCTGAAGGTGCCGCTTTCGCCCTGGATTCTCGCTTTCTGCTGGTCGAAGCCGGTGCCGGTCTGAAGTTTGGTGATATGCGGGCCGGTCTTGACCTGCTGCGGTCCTGTGCGGGTGGTTTGCCCGCTGAGCAGTGAAGCGAGCAAGACGGCGATGACGATGAGGAGGGCCAGCACGGCGGCGATGCCGCTCAGCACTGAGAGGAGCCGGCCCCGGCTTTTGGGCGCCTGCGCGGGCGGCGCTGAGAGTTCTTGCTGCATGATGTTCCTATCCTCCCTGCTCTGCTTTCCTGCTTTCCAAGAGAAACCAGCCCGGTCATTGCCGATGAGGCACGGCGCCAGGCTGGTATTCTGCTGGATTGGCGAAAGCGCCCGGCGGATTGCTCCTGTCACCTGAGCGCTGGCGGTATCGGTTATGAGACTGTGAAGTCTATGCTCTGCTCCGTATTGCCATTATACTGAAGCTCGGCGGTATAGTTCCCGGCTGCCTTCATACTGAACGTGAATATGTAATCGTGCGAACCCTGTTTGACTTGACTTGCCGGAACGGTCACGACACCCTGACTGGTGCCGCTGCTATCGAGAACAGTAAGTTGGACCTGATCGCCGTCCTTGTCTGCATTGACTGTCAGGGTGACGATGATGCCCTGATTGACCTGGAACGAGGTGGTCTGGTTCTGAATGGTGCCGCTATTGCTATCACCTGTGCCCATCTGGACGTTGCTGATATGCCCGCCACCAGTGCTTCCCGCGATGGCCGTCGATGTTGCATTAATTGAGCCAGTGATAGCAGTGGCGGTCTGAGCAACCTCTGTTTCCGCCTGGTTGACTGTATGGGTGATGTTGTTCCCAACGTTTTGGGCGGCTCTGTAAGCGAGAAAGCCGACAGTGCCACAGATAAGTAGCAAGACGATAGCAATGCTGCCCAGCACATACCAGAGCGTCCGGCTCTTTTTCTGCTGTGGCGGGGGCATGCCTGGCATCATCGGCTGTGGGGGCATGCCCGGCATCATCGGTTGTGGCGGCGGAAAGCCCTGTGGCGGTGGGCCGCCGTAGCCTGGGGAAGGTGGCGGTGCGCCGTAGCTCAGTGGCGGTGGGCCGCCGTAGCTTGGTGGCGGGGGTGGCGGCGGCGCTCCATAACTTTGTTGGGTTGCCGCATTGGGGTCGGCTGGCTGCGAGCCATAGGGCTGCGAGCCGTAGCCGGTGTTGGGAGGGCCGCCCGCCCGGATGGTGGGGTCATAGGCGCCCGCTCCATAGGTGCCTGAGGCGCCGCTGCTCACCGGGGTGCCGCAGCGGGCGCAGACGGGGCTGCCCGCCTGAATGGGCGAACCGCAGTTGCTGCAAAATTGCTGCATGGGAGTAATAATACCTCTCTTGAGTTGGGTCGGCCAGCAAAAGGCGACCCGTGATAGGGGGCGCCGGCGCTTTGGCAGCCAGCATGCTCCCCGCCTGACTCCACGTATTAGGTGACATTAAAGGTGATGCTGCCCTCGGCAACGCCATTGTAATCAAGCTCGACCTTATGCTCGCCGGTATTCTGAACGGTGACATCATTGGCATAGCTATTGGTCTGCGTATCCAGTGCTACTGGAGGGCTGGTACTTTCCAGGGTACTTCCCAGGAAGAGCTTGAGAATGACCTGGGCGCCAGGGGCTGGGTTTGTTACCGTGTAGACAATAAAGACATCATCGCCCGTAGTGAAGCTATCTTTCTCGCCGGTCACCACGCCGGTGTTCTGATCAAAACCAGTGCCGGTCTGGATTTTGGTGACGTGCGTGCCGGTAGTGACCTGCTGCTTGAAGCCACCAAGGCCGTTGGCGAGCGCGGCAATCACGACGATCACAACGATGACGCTCACGCCCAGACCAATAAATAAGCCGCGCCGGCTTTTCCGCGCCGGCTGCATCACCGGATAGTC
>CAZFWN010000243.1:2057-7545 GCA_964522745.1 uncultured Ktedonobacterales bacterium | reverse complement strand
GCCGCTCGCGCTTCACCACCCAGCGCGAGTTTCTGCTGGGCTGGGGCATCCGCGAGCAGGTCGAGGCGCTGCGCGCCAGCGCCTTTGCTGCCGCCGATACAGCCCGGCACACCGACCAGGGCCAGGCCGATCTGCTGCGCTTCTACAGCCTGCGCAACGCGGTCAACGCCCTGCTCGACCCCGGCGGCCTGGGCGGCTTTCGCGTCCTCATCCAGCGCAAGGCCGACGGCTAAACTCTATTGGGGCGTCACTTGTAGCGCCGGCATCTTGCCGGCCCGTCTTCTGTACCGCCGGCGTCCTCGCCGGCCCCCCTGTTACGCCTGGCTTGCCTGTACGTCTGGAAAAGTGATATACTTCTCAGCAATTATCACCCTCAGCGGTAGAGGAAGAAGGAGGGGCGGCAGTGCCTCTTGCACGATCACATCTCGTCCCGCGTTGTGTAGACGGGACGCTCTGGATGCTCTATCATGTCTATTTTGGGCAGTTGTTAGATGATTTCGGCTGGTTTCGCAGCCGCAGTGAGGCCGAGGCGAAGATCGCCGAGATTCAGCGCGTCACCGCCCCTGCGCGGTTTGTCTCGCTTGCGCTGGAACCAGGCGCAATGAATTAGCAAGACGTGTCCCAATAAGGATCGCGCCCGCCTGCATACGTATGCAGGCGGGCGCGGTTTGTTTAGATGCGTCCGATAGGCGGGGTTCCCATAGGCCGCGTGCTGGTGAGACCCTGCGGCTTGAGGATGACCTTCGTATAGCCTTCGATGCGCTTGTCAAACTTCTCGTAGGCCATTGGCGCCTGGTCGATCGGCGCCTCGTGCGAGACGACAAAGCTTGGCTTGGCGCGGCCCGCGCGAATCATATCGCGCAGATAGCGGTTGTACTTCTTGACATTCGCCTGCCCGGTGCCCAGACGCAGCCCCTTTTCAAAGAGCCGGCCAAATGGAATGAGCAGGCGGCCCTCCTTGGCATGTGGGTCTACGCCGCCGGGATCGCTGGGGACGTACAGGCCCGGAATGCCCAGCATGCCCGTTGCGTTGACGACCTCAACCAGCGCATCCAGCACGGCTGAGGGCTGCTCCTTGTTCTGGCCGCCTGGCGCAGCGGCCTGATAGCCGACGGCATCGATGCCCTTCATCACGCCATCGCCGCCGCGCATATCACGAATCTGCTTGACTGGATCGCCCTTGGAAAAATCGATGGGAATCGCGCCAATCTCTTTGGCTTTTTGCAGGCGCTCCGGCACCCGATCCACCACATAGACCTGGGAGGCTCCGCGCAGCAGGCAGCTATAGGCAGCCATCAACCCAACCGGGCCGGCGCCAAAGATGGCAACCGTCTCGCCGGGTCTCACCCCTGCCAGTACAGCGCCATGATAGCCGGTGGGGAAGATGTCCGCCAGCAAGATATAATCGTTTTCGTTTTCGGTGCCTGGCGGCAGTTTGAGGCAGTTGAAGTCGGCGAATGGCACGCGCAAATATTCCGCCTGGCCGCCGCGATACGGCCCCATGCCCACATAGCCATAGGCCCCGCCTGCGAAACCTGGATTGACGGTCAGGCAAAAGCCGGTGAAGCCGCGCTCGCAGTTGAAGCAAAAGCCACAGGCAATATTGAAGGGCATCACTACCCGATCACCCTTCTTGATGCTCACCACGCCGGGGCCGATCTCTTCGACAATGCCCAGGTTTTCGTGCCCAAACACCATACCGCTCTGCGCGGCGGTGCGGCCCTCGTACATATGCAGGTCGGAGCCGCAGATGGCCGTTGAGGTGATGCGCACAAGCACATCATTTGGCTGCTCGATCTTGGGGTCGGAGACGTTGTCAACGCTCACTTTGAATGGCTCTTTGTAGACAACAGCTTTCATGTATACGCTCCCTTTGTCGCCGGATGCGACGATGCAACCACATTTCAATCAAAGGTGTCCTGATGCACTGCGATCAAAGCTCAGTGTACCTGCTTTTGGGCATGCTCCTTCCTGGCCCGGCTGGCGGGGTGAGAGTGCGGGGTGTGCTGACCAGATAGCAACAACGAGATGTTGCTGCAGAAGGCATGCCATGAGCCGCGCCGAGGGACTGGTGAAACGGGTGGCAGAAGAAGGCGAAAGGGATGCTACATAGGAGCGGAGGACGGTAGCATCCCTTTCTGGGGGAGGAGCCTCAATTTCCTCACTTCAATGATAGAACAAAAATTCTAGTCTGTCAAGAGGATATAAAAATCTTGAGAGCCTGGAATTTTTTTGTGAACATTTTGGGCAGACGCGCATAGTTACCAGGAGAGGTCGCGCCTGCCGGTGTGGCCTGTCGTATGGCATTATTTCTGCACTCTAGAGTGTTTTTAGAGCTATTGTATAGCTCTGGTAGACCCACTTGACAACTGGAGTATGGTTGTTTGGGCAGGGATTGGCGCGCAATTTGCTGCATCCGGCCAATAAAGAATGATCGTCGTCTACTGCTTTGTGGGAGGGGCGATGATGGATCAGGAGACACCATTCTGGCAAGAAGGGCCACCTGCTCCCTGGGACGAGGGGCGCACGCTGGCAAAATTACTCGCTTCCCTGGATGCCGGGCCAGCCGATGCCATGTTTGGCGGCCTGGGTGGCGATCTGGTGCTGGGGGGCGCTCCCTCAGCGTCAGCATCAGCAACTGCACGACGTTTAATTGGGGTATTTAATGAGCAGGTGGCGCGGGTGGCGCTGCTGATGGATGGCGCCTTGTGCGCGCTGTATTTGGCAAAACCTTCGCCCAGCGCTCCGTCCGCGTCGGCGGCGCGAGGGCGGCGGACTGGCAGCGTGACCAGACCGCTTGGCTATCCTGGCCGGGTCTTCCTCTGGCTGCGCGCGCTGGCTGGCGCGCCCTGGAGCGAGGAGGTGACGCTGCGCGGCATGCCGGCGCCGCCGGATGGCCCGGCCATGCAAACGCTGCTTGATCAAACACCTCGGCTGAGCGAACTGGCCGATGTGCCGGCGCTGAACGAATGGGCAGTGCAGCATTCGATCCAACGCTGGTTGTATGTGCCGCTCTTTGGCACAGCGTCGCTCTGGCCTGACCAGCAGAACACCAGCGGCCCCTTCCCGCGCCAGCCGCAGGAACGCGGCGACTGGGCCGAAGCGCGCAAGGTGGCGCTGGGCGTGCTGGCGGTGGGCCGGCACAAGCAAGCCCCGCTCTTTACTCCGTCAGATACGCGCTTGCTGAGCGTGCTGGGTGAGGAACTGGTGCTGGCGATTGAGAATGCGCGTTTAAGTGAACAGGTCCACCTGGCGCGTGAACTGGCGCGGCACTATGATGATCTGCTGCGAGGCGAGGCGGAGCGCGAGCGCATTCTTGAGGAGTTGGGCGAAGGCGTGATGGTGCTGGCCCCCGACGGGCACATTCTCCGGCTGAATGCGGTGGGGCGCGACCTGCTGGGCTGGCCGGGGATGGCCGGCTCTTTTGGTGATTTGGGTCGCCTGCAAGACTATGAAGCCTTGCAAATGCGCAGCGCGCTGGATGAGCCGCTGCTGATCGAAGAGTGGCCGATGTTTCGCGCGCTGCGTGGCGAGGAATTTCAGCACGTGGAAGTGCGCTACCTTGGCCCACATGGCGTCGAGCGCTTTCTCATCTTTAGCGGGCGCCTGGTACGCGATGCCCAGGGCAAGGGACGACAGGCGCTGCTCTCGTTCCACGAGGCGACCAGCGAGCAGATGGCGCGGGCACAGCTTGAGCAGATGGTGCGCCTGGCCGATCAGCGGGCGCATTACGTAGGGTCGGTGCTGGAGGCGATGACCGATAGTGTGCTGGTCTGCAACAGCGCCGGGATGCTGCTGCATGTGAACCCTGCCGGCAGGCGCTTGCTGGATCGAGAGCGGCGGCTGATCCCCCAGCACTATACGCTGGAACGGCTGCTAGAGGAGTTTCATGTGCGCGCATCCGGCGGCCAGCCGATGACAATGCTGGAATTTCCGCTGGCGCGCGCGCTGCGCGGCGAGACGGTGCGCGATGTCGAATTGCTGCTGAGCCAGCCTGGCGGGGACTCCGATTGGCAGGCGGCGATGAGCGCGGCGCCCATTCGAGACCGCGTCCAGGAGGAGCGCATTCTGGGGGCAGTGGGTGTGCTGGTGGATATTACGAAGGCTCGTGAACTGGACCAGGCCAAAGATGAATTTCTGGCGGTTGCCGCGCATGAATTAAAGACCCCGATTACCTCGATTCGCGGCTTTACCCAACTCTTGCAGCGCGGCGTGCGCCAGGCGCCAGGGGGCCGCGAGCGTCGCGGCGATATGCAGTGGGTAGACAAGATTATGAGCCAGACCGAGCGCCTGACGCGCATGGTGGAAGAACTCACTGACGCGGCGCGCGCCGATCTGGGGCGCTTTGAGTTAAAGCGGCGCCCGGTGGCGCTGGGCGCGCTGCTGCGCCGGGTGGTTGAGGCGCAGCAGGTGACCACTGAGAAGCACAGCATTCAGGTGCAGGTGCAGGTGCCACCGGCCAGCCTGATCTTGCGTGGCGATGAGAACCGTCTGGAGCAGGTTTTTAGCAATCTGGTGGTCAATGCTATCAAATATTCGCCCAATGGTGGCGAGATCACGCTGACCGTGCGGGAAGTGGCCGCGTCGCCCCCCATGCCAGCCGGCGAGCCGCCGCCGCTGGAAGTGAATGCCCCCCCGGAGGCGGGCGCTCCATCGCCGCCCCCGGCCATCCTGGAGATTGCCGTCCGCGACCAGGGCCAGGGGATCGCTCACGGTGATCTGGAGCGAGTGTTTAGCCGCTTCACGCGCGCAGATATGGCAAAGCATGGGAAGATGCAGGGGTTAGGATTAGGGTTGTATATCGCCCGCGCCATTGTTGAGGCGCATGGTGGAACGATTACCGCCGAGAGCGAAGGGCTGGGCAAAGGCAGCACGTTTGTGGTACGCTTGCCATTGCAGGCGGCCAAAGCCTCGCCCCGAATGCCCTAGCCCGAAAGTTCCGGTGACCCTGGCAAAAGATTGCCTGGTGCTGTGCATCTCTGGTATAATGGTGCTGTTTTAGTGCCCGCCGGCCTGGCGGGTATGGGCAGGGACGAGCGTATTGCCCGCTTGCGGGAAACGAGGATGCTTCTGGGATGATACAGTGCTGGAATTGCGGATTGCCAGATGTTGCCGGGCGCTGTCCGCGCTGTGGCGCGCCGCAAGATCGACGCGGGCCAGGCGCGGCCCCGCCAGCGGCGCCCCCTTCGCCCCCGCAAAACGGACGGACGCCGCCAGAATTTTTTGTCAATGGCGTTCCTACCGACCCGCGTGTGGCGCGTTATCCGAGTGGCCCGATGCCGCCGGGGCCGGCGCCACGTGGCCCTACCAGTGGGCCGCTGCCGCCAGAGCGACGTGGCCCGGACTATCCGAGCGGCCCGTTGCCGACCAACCCGCGTCCACCCGGCTACACCAGCGGGCCATTGCCATCGAATCCGCGCCCACCCAGTTATCCAAGTGGGCCATTGCCATCGAATCCACGCCCGCCCGGCTACACCAGCGGGCCGTT
>CAZFWN010000243.1:0-1957 GCA_964522745.1 uncultured Ktedonobacterales bacterium | reverse complement strand
TTGCCATCGAATCCACGCCCGCCCGGCTACACCAGCGGGCCGTTATCAGCAGGGCCGCCGCGTGGCGCCCCGCCGCCGGAGGGCTACCAGGGTGGTCGGCCTGGCCCCGTTGGATGGGATCAGGAAGGGCCACCAGAGCCGCGCGGTGGGTCCAGACCGCTTCGCCGAGGGTCCGGGATGCTTCCAGAGGCGCCGCCAGGCTATGCGCCGCCGGGGGCGCGTAGTGGCTCGTTGACTCGATTCCCTGGGCGTCCAAACAGCGGCCCGATGCCGCCGGCCCGCCCGCCGCAGGAGGAGTGGAACGAGCAGGAGCCGGAAGAAGCGCCGTATGATCTCCCGCCGGGCAAACAGACCCAACAGCGGCAGCGCGCGCCTGAGCCAGACGAGCGCGTGCAGCCTCCTCCGCTGTGGGATGATGATTTGTTCCAGGGCTGGGAGGCGGCGCCATCACTCGGCGTTTCGTCAGCGTTGAACGCGCTGCTGGGCGCCGGGCTGGCCGGACTCTTTGGTGGCCTGTTCTGGCTGGCTGTGACAGTTGTGACCGGCTTGACCTTGCCCTATCTGGCGCTGCTGGTGGGCCTGCTGGCCGGCCTGGGCGCACGCCTGGCGTTGGTGCAGACGCGCCCCTGGTCCATCGGCCTGTTTGCGGCGTTGGGCACCCTGCTGGCCTTTGTGGCAGCACAGTATGGCTTATTTGATTACGCGCTGGCGGCTCAGCAGGCTCATCAGGGCTTGTTTAACAACTGGTTTCCGCTCTCGCCGGTGCATTTTCTCTCGGTCTATTGGGATTACGTGATCGGGGTAGCCGATGAGGTGAACAAGCAACTCGGCTACACGGCGACTACCCATCCGCAGGCGATGCTGCAAGCGTTGGTGGCTGTGGCCGCCTGCTGGTGCCTGCTGATTCGCCAAAAACGTTAGCGCGCTACCCCGTACTATTGGGGGATAGGAACCCGGCGCCCTGAGCCAGATATGTCATAATAAGAGAAAATAACTGTTGGGCTACTGTGTCCCCCTAATGAATGCTGGTTGAACTTCAATGAATGACCCTCGCTATCGCGGCCCTTCGCGTCCTGCGACACATGCGTCCTTTCGGGACTCCGGCAGAGACCAGACCGAGCGTGAGCCAGAGTTTGAGGAGGAGTACCTGGATCGCGTCTCGCGCGACCCGCGCGCCGAGCGTGGCGCTGGCGAGCGCCGCCCCTCGCGTTCCTCGCGTCCCCCTGGCATGAACCCCGGCGGGCTGCCCACGCGCAGCGGACGCGACGGGGCGCCTGAGCGACCCTCCCGGTCTGGCCGGCAAGGAGAGAGCCGCGATCAGCGAGGCGGGCCGCGCTCTGATGCAGCCTGGGAGGCGCCCACGCGCCCGCGCTCCGGCCCCGATTGGGGGCGCGAAGCTCCCACTCGTTCCTCCGACCCGGATTGGGGACGTGAGCCATCCGCTCGCCCCGATATGGAACGTAGGCCCAGGCCACGCCCGCGCTCCCGACCCGATTGGGAGCAAGAGCCTTCCCCACGCCAGGGCGCAGAACGCGGGCCGGGGAAGCCACCACGCGGGGCTGGCCGCCGGCAGGAGAAGAAACGGCGCTCGCGCGAGCCGCTTGATCCAGCAGCCAAAAAGCGCAGGCGCCTGCGCTATCTTGCCCTGCTCGGCCTGATGGTCTTTGCTGGGATCGCTGGCCTCTGCCTCAATTATGGCGTGATCGCGCTGGCAGTTCCCTTTCTGCTGCTGGGCATGACGTCAGCCGGGGCATTCATCTATTTCTAGCGCCCGGCGGCCCTTCCCCACTCATGACGTAGAGCGCCGGATGGAAGCAGTGTGGCGCGTAGCCAGCAGCGAAGCACGTACTCAAGAGCTTTCACACGTTGAGACGCGAAAGGATTTCCGCGCATCTGAGGATGCCGCGCGAGTCCAGGCTCACCTGCTCATCCATCTGGACGACCCACCACGCAGTGA
>CAZFWN010000242.1:2927-7596 GCA_964522745.1 uncultured Ktedonobacterales bacterium | reverse complement strand
GCCTGCACCTGGCGCATCCAGGTGTCGGTTTCGCGCTCCTCTCGCTTGTGCCGGTGAGAACGCCCTTCTCCCTCGGGAGCGGGGATGCGCACAAAGGGTTCTTGCGCGATGCACCCCAGCACCTCTTCTGTCGCAGGACGCACCGCCAGCACCGTTTGGACGAAAACTCCCCGCCCGCGTTCAGTGCCGATTTGGCCCACGCCCCTGATCTTGCGCCGATGCGACAGATCAATGTCGGTCGTATCTTGCACCAGCAAGATCACAGGAGCAGCAGTGGCTTGTGCTCTGGTCTGGTGAAAGTGCGGCTGCATCAAGGCTGCCAAGGTGACATCCGGCTCACCAAGCCACCGATACCAGGCTTTGGTCGCTTTCCAGGTCTGCATTTGAGCCGGCAGAGACCCCAGAGGATTCTCTGCCAGGCTCGTGGCCGCTCTGACCGCTCGTCTTGTTCGACGCAGATCGTGCAGGTGGACTCCTCCAAAGGTCCGCTCGGCCCAACTCTTGGGGTCCAACACCTCTTGTGGGGGCATCCTTCTACTCTACCACTTTGTAAAATGTGGGTAAAAGACAGGCTTTTTAGCCTGGGGATTCTTCCTTCATCCAGCCGACTTGACGGGGCGCACTGGCGTGCGCTCGCTAGCGGTCTTCTGTCCAGAAGCGTTCGCACCCGCACGGGTGCCCGTTTCTGCCTGCCCGGCAGTACGGTGTAGGGTTGCCAAGTAGTCCAGGGCTGCGCCAGGATATTCAAGGCAGCATTCCAATCCCGATCCAAGACCAGACCACAGGAGGGACAGATATGGGTCCGCATGCTCAGTGTCTTCTTCACCCGGAAGCCACAGCCGGAACAATCCTGCGTGGTGAAGCGAGGCGAGACAGCTACCACTGGGATACCATGCAGTGCCCCATAGTAGCGGACCCAGCAGAGGAACCCATACCAGCCCGCATCACTGATGGACTTGGCAAGGTGACGGTTCTTGACGAGGTTGGACACCTTCAAGTCTTCAAAGGCAATCAGGTCGTGAGACGAGACGAGCGCACTGGCAGTCTTTGCTGCGAAGTCTTTACGCTGCCTTTGGACTTTGAGGTAGCCCTTCGCCAGTCGTTTGATGGCCTTCTTGCGATTCTTGGAACGCTTCTGCTTGCGCGAGACGCGCCGATACAACCGCGAGAGTTTTTGCTCCGCTTTGCGCAAGTAGCGTGGGTTGGCGACGGCGGTGCCTTCGGAGTCCGTAGAGAAGGCTTTGAGGCCCACATCGATGCCGACTTGTGCGCCGGTAGGGACGTGTACAACCTGGCGGTCTGCCTGCACCGCGAACTGGCAGTAGGGAGCCATCCGCCCGCTTCACGAGGCGCACGCGCTTGATCTGCTGCACGGGGAAGGTTTCAATGGAGCGGGTGCCAATCAGTCGTACCGTACCGATGCCCATGCCATCTGTGAAGGTGAGATGCACGCCATCTGGCTCCAACTTCCAGTCAGAGGTTTTGTACTCTACCGAGCGATTGTCTTTCTGGAAGCGAGGATACCCCTTTTTGCCTGGTTTCTTCTCGCGGCAGTTCTTCTAGAAGCGAGAGACCGATTGCCAGGCGCGGTCTGCACTGGCTTGACGCGCCATCGAGTTGAGCCGGGCCGCAAAAGGAGAGTCCTTCGCAAGCTGAGAACAAACCGCTTGCATGTCGTACTGGCCCACGCCACGCCCATCCATCCAGAGCCGCACGGCTTTGTTGCGGATGAACTGCGTGGTACGAATCGCTTCATCAATAGCGCGTTGTTGGGCCTGATTGGCTCTCAGTTTGTATTCCAGCATGAGCATGCAGGCCTCGCTTGCGGGCGGCTTCCCGAATGGCAATCTCTACCATGGCAGTGGCAGAGATGCCATCATTCTCAGCCATCTGGTGCCAGAGGGCCAGGCCCTCTGGCGTTAATCGGAAATGGGTGGATTGTTTCATGTCCACAGTATACCACGTATGGGCTACAGTGTCAGTACTCGAACGGGCGGCGCTTCATCCCCCGACTCAAGATCTATCTTTTACCCACATCTTTGCTAAGATAGAGGTAAAACGGGGTGGTTGATGGAAACAACTCACTTGCTGTGTCCCGACCAGTGGGCAGACCAAACCTTTGGACAGGCGCTGTTGTGGGATCGGCGTCGCACCCGACGAGCGGTCAAAGCTGCCTATGGGGTGGTCCGCGACCCGGCAGCCTCGCTGCCACAGTCTCAACAGACCTGGAAAAATCTCAAAGCGATGTACCGATTGCTCGATGAACCCGAAGTGACCTTTGAAGCGCTAATGCAGCCGCATTGGCAGCAGACCCACGCCTGCCTGCAAGCAGAAGCCGTGGTGCTCTTGGTGCAGGACACGACGGAAAGTGATCTGTCCGCGCATGCCAGCATGACGGGCTTGGGGCAGATCGGCAATGCCAAAGGGCGCGGCTTCTTGCTTCAGACCGTGCTGGCAGTTGCCCCAGAGACGCAAGCCGTTCTGGGTTGCCTGGCGCAACAGCCCTTTATCCGTTTGCCTGCTCCTCCTCATGAGCAGCGCTATCAGCGTCGCCACCGGGAACACCGAGAAACGGATGGATGGATGCAGATGGTCGAACAGGTAGGGACGCCTGCCCCCACCAGCCTCCTGGTGCATGTGGGAGATTCGTGGCGCTGACATGCTGCCCTTCTTTCGGAAGTGCCTGGCGACGCAGACCCACTGTGTGGTCCGAGCCGCCCAGAATCGCCGCGTGCAGGCTGAAGAACACGCCATCGGGCATTTGCTGGATCGCGTACGCGCGTGGCCGAGCCAGGATCAGCGCCCCTTCGAGGTGCCCGCTAGCCATGGGCGACGGGCCAGGCAGACGACGCTCCAACTCAGCTTTGGGCCAGCTACCCTGTTGCCTCCCTGGAACGACCCGCGTGGGAGCAAAGAACCTCTGCCCGTTTGGGTGGTGCGCATATGGGAACGCGATCCGCCCGCTAGGGAAGAAGCGCTGGAATAGATGCTGGTCACGTCGCTCCCCACCACAACGTGTGCGCATGCCTGGCTGCGGGTGGATTGGTATCGCTGTCGCTGGATCGTCGAAAAGTATCACCAATGCCTCAAAACCGGCTGCCGCCTCGAGGAGCGTCGTGTCCACACCGCTGAGCAGTTGATACGGCTGTTGGGCTTGTTGTCGCCCATAGCCGTGCGTTTGTTGCAAGTGCGTGATACGGCACGTCGCGTGCCGGAGTCGGCGGCGGTCCAGAACGTTGAGCCGGAGGCTGTGACGATCATCGCGGCCTCCATTGGCCTTCCCCTAGAGCAGGTAACCGTCACCGTGTTCTGGCAGGAAGTTGCGCGGTTGGGAGGGCATCTTGGGCGACGCCGAGATGGGCCGCCAGGCTGGACAATCTCTCCATTCATCTGGGACCGCAGGTGAAACAAGCCATCGAAGCCAGAGGTTGCCAACTCCTCTTCCTCCCAGCGTACTCGCCCGATTTCTCCCCGATTGAGGGAGCCTTTTCCAAGCTGAAAACTATCCTGCGACGCGTGGGCGCGCGCACGCGCGAAGCGCTCCAGGACGCGATTATCCAGGCGTTACCCAACATTACCCCTCAGGATGCGCTCGGTTGGTTTCTACATTGTGGCTATCCTGCTCCTGAGACGGGGAAAACGGCTCAGCACTTATGAAGACCGCTCTAGTACCCAGTCCAGAACGATCTTGACAGCGGTAGGAGGCTCGCGCCGCTCAGGCTACCCGAGAAACGTAAAGAGCCGCTCTTCCAGCTGCAAGGGCTGTGGTTCCCCTGCGTAGCGGTTGACGCCGACACTGAAGAACACGTCCTCTGGGGCGACAAAGTCGACTTCCGGGAAGTGGTGCGCCTCAAGGTACGCTCGAATGGCTGGCGTGAGATCGGGCGCCTGGCGGTGCCGCGTCCAGAGGACGGTAGCTGCGTGCCGACACAGCTGCGGCAGCCGGTCGATGGTGTGAAAGATGTCGCGCTCACTGATATTGCCAAAGACGCCACAGACCAGAACTATGTCGGCGGGGACTGCTTCCTCATACGCCGCCAGCCGCCCGGCGTCTCCTTGGAGGATTTCGACTTGGCTGAGGCCAGTCGCGTTGGCAAGCTTTCGAGCGGCGGCGACATTGCGCTCGTCAAGTTCGACCAAACGAGCGCGTACCCGTTGGGCATGCGGATAGGCGGCCAGCACGTCCAGTACATCGAGTCCTTGGCCGGCACACAGACTGACGATCTGGAACGGGCCGTCAAGTTCCTCGGGGAGGGCGTTGCGGAGGTGCGTCTGGACCACCGCTAAGCGGCGACGAAGCGGGGAGTCGGGCTCGTGATAGTGACGATGCCACTCCAGCCAATCGGTCGTTTCGCGTGTCATCTCGTACTCGGTGTCCCTTTCTCGCAGCAGCATCTGAAACGAACAGCTGCTTCGGCAGCCTCAACAAGACGAAACCGCTCCAACAGCGGTTTCCTCATTTGACTATAGCACGCGCCTGGCCCGACGATAAGCGAACGAGCATGCGAGCAACGACCTCATCAGGCGCATTGCACAGGGCGTTGTCCAAGCCATAGAGGGGGCACTTGGCCCCAACTTTTAGACAGTCCTGCCTGTGGGCCAGGGCGATTTAAAAGTCCCAGAGCAAGACAAGAAGGGGCCCTTCCTTGCTACAATGAGCAAACTCTGA
>CAZFWN010000242.1:0-2827 GCA_964522745.1 uncultured Ktedonobacterales bacterium | reverse complement strand
AAGCGAGGCCCGGCCCTCAATGCACTATAACACGCTCAGTGCTGCCCTGGGACCCGTCCAACCCTGGCAGGAGATAGATGCGTTGTCCCTCTATCATGTCTTTGAACAGCTCACCGACGAACGACACCCACGCGGGAAGCGCTATAGCCTGGCGCTGGTCCTGAGCCTGCTGATCTTAGGGAAGCTGGCAGGGATGACCACGCTGACCGCGATTGCTGAGTGGGTGCGCTGGCGTGCGGACTGGCTGCGCCAGGTGTTGCCTGGCGCGCGGGAGCAGTTTCCTTGCGTGGCGACCTACAGCAATGTGTTGCGCGCCGTAGAGGCTGATCAGGTCACCCTGGTGCTCGCCAGTTTGTTGACGCGGCTGGAGGCCGCGCGGCGCTGCGGTGCCGAACCCAGTCGTTTACTGGCTCAACCAGCAGCACGCGAGTTGCATACTCAGGTGGCCCTCGACGGGAAAACGTTGCGGGGAACGCTGGCCCATGCCGCCCCGGATCAGCGCAGTCAGCATCTGGTGGCCCTCTATGAGACGCAGACGAGTGTCGTGCTGGCCCAGCAGGCGGTTCCTGACAAAAGGCAACGAGATCAGCGTAGAAGCGGCTCTATTGACGCCGATGCTGGTGCAGGGGCGGATTGTGACCGCCGATGCGATGCACACGGAGACGGACGTGGTGCGCCGATATTCACCGCTTCGGCGGCTATTACGTCCTGCTCGCCAAAGCCAACCAGCCCACGTTGGAGGGGGATCTGCGCCTTTTCTTCAGCGAACCACCGGTCGATTGCCGCGACTGGCGACTGGCGCACACCTGTTCCAAAGGACATGGACGGGTGGAACGACGCGAACTCGTCGCCAGTACCGAGTTGAACGAATGGCTGGCGGCAACGTGGCCTGGGGTGGAGCAAGTCTTCTGCATCCAGCGGACTAGCTCCCGCCAGGGCCAGAGGCATACCCAGACCGTCTACGGTATTACCCACCTCTCACCGATGCATGCCTCAGCGGCACGTCTGCTGGAGGTGGTGCGGAGGCATTGGACCATTGAAAATCGGCTCCGCTGGCGCCGCGATGTGACCCTGGGCGAAGATCACTGTCAGGTCCGCAAAGGCGAGGCCCCGCTGGTCCTGGCGGCCCTCAACAATGTGGTCCTGGCTCTGTTCGATTTTCTGGGGGTGCGCAATGTCGCGCAGCAGATGCGTCGCTTGGATGCCCACCCAGCACAGGCTGTCCGGCTTGTGCTGGGTTCCTTGCTGACTATTAAATAGCCCTGTTTACCCATGTATGGGCATTGACATATGAGCGTTGATAAGGTATATATCTTTCGTAGCCTATAGTTGATAAAGTTGACCGATATAATAAACTTATAACGTGCGGAAGGAAGCAAGAACGGCGTTTTCATGAGCGAGAGGACAGCGCGTGCTATGGATTCTTTGATACATAGGCTGGACCTGACGACCGATGAAGAAGAGGTGGTGACTACTTTGGTTGCCATTCTCCGCCGCCTTCAGCATGGCTCAGTCCAGGTGATTGTGCAGGATAACCGCGTGATTCAAATTGATACCGTCGAAAAGCTGCGTATCAAACCGCGAAGCCAGCACAAGTAGCGGGAGCAAGGCAAGGCGCATCTCTCCCAGGTGAACGACCTTTTCAGGGATATGCAACGGGCTGACCAGTAAACTGGAGGTCCATAGAGAAGCAAGCTTCTCTATGGACCTCTTTGTTTTTCAGGCAGCAGGATTGAAATTCAGTTGGACTGGAGCAACTATGATGAGCAGCGCTCAACCAGGCTCAGATAATCTCGACCATATAGCGCGGGAATTGGAAGAATGCTCGCCCCAGGAGATACTGGCATGGGCGATGGATACCTATCGCCCAAATATCACACTGGCCTGCTCTTTTGGCGGTCCCACAGGGATGGTGCTGCTTGATATGGTCATGCAGTTAGCGCCAGATACGCCGGTCTTTTATCTGGAGACAGGCTTTCTTTTCCCGGAAACCCACCAGCTCATCGAGGAATCAAAGCGCAAGTATGGCATCAATCCGCAGGCAGTGCAAACGCACCTGACCGTCGCCCAGCAGGCTGCCGAATATGGCAAGGCGTTATGGGAGCGCGACCCAGACCGCTGCTGTGAACTGCGCAAGGTGATGCCCCAGCGCGAGGCATTGCAAGGCTACGATGCCTGGATTACCGGCCTGCGGCGCGATCAGGCATCGACCCGCCAGGAGACGCCGGTGGTAGCGTGGGATAAAAAATTTGGCCTCGTTAAGCTGTGCCCGCTGGCGCGCTGGGATGAGCGCGCCGTCTGGCGCTACATCCACGACCATGACGTGCCCTACAACCGGCTCCATGACCAGGGCTATCCAAGCATTGGCTGTACAAACTGTACACGGCCCGTTGCACCCGGCGAAGATCTGCGGGCGGGTCGCTGGAGCGGATTCACCAAGACAGAATGCGGATTGCACACCACTCTATGAAATGGAGCAGGCAACGATGACGGATGAACCCGAAGAGCAGGAATCCCAGGAACAGGCAAAGCATTTGAAGGTTCTCGGACCAGGCGTGGGAAGCAAGGTCGAGCAGATCAAAGTGAATAGCAACTACCTGCGCGGGCAGATTGCCCAGGAGCTTACTCAGCCAACGACTCACTTTTCTGAATCGCAGATTCAACTGCTCAAGTTTCACGGCATGTACCAGCAAGAGGACCGCGACGCCCGGCAGGCAAGGAAGGCCGCCAAAGAAGAGAAAGCCTATCAGTTTATGGTGCGCTCGCGCATTCCCGGTGGCGTCCTGACTGCCGATCAGTATCTGGTCCAGGATGATCTTGCCGGAGC
>CAZFWN010000241.1:5880-7611 GCA_964522745.1 uncultured Ktedonobacterales bacterium | reverse complement strand
CACGATCTGCTGCGCAAGCATCCGCAGGCGTTCAAGCAGGAAGAGGTCGATGCCCTGGTCCATGCGTTCCGGCAAGAGATCACTGTCTTGCGCACCTATCAGCAAGCGATAACCGATGCCTCGTTTGCCGAAGCACTGGCGCGCATTTTTGACTATCGCAGTTGGTTTCAATTCGAGATTTTCATCCGTAGGGCGGATGGTTCCCATCAACATCTCACTAATCGCTTCTTCAAGAAAGGCAGCGGAGCCGAGCAATATGTGACCTTGTATATTCCCTTCTTTGCCGCGCTTTCGGCACTCTATGAGAGCGCGGGCAAAGGAGTGCCGCGCCTGATCGCGCTCGACGAAGCCTTCGACAAAGTGAGCGTCGAAAACACCAGAAAGCTGCTCAAGTTTCTGGCCTCCCAGCAGTTCCAGTGGATTATGGCCGGGCCGCGTGTCACCGGAGAAGGCGCAGAGATCCCGGCCTGTGTCAAATACACGATGTTCTGCCAGAAAGAGCAAGAAGTGGCTACCGGCTTTCCATCTTTCTGGTGTACGGATGACGCCCTTACCGCGGAAGCTAGAAGCCGATGAACGCGCCAAATGAGCCATCCACAAACGTGGAGCGTGCCGTCGCCTTCTTCAAAAAGCCGGCGTGGTTGCGCGTTCTTGCAGCGGTGTATGACAAATATATGCGGGAAGGCACTGCCGGGGGCCAGGTGACGTTGCTCGCATGTAGCGCTGAGGAGCAAAGGGAAATCGCTCGCTTTCTGAACAAACGCATACCTTCGCGCGGCGATATCACCATACGGCTCGCCGACTTTCAAAAAGCGCTCAACGAGAGCGGCTTTGCTTGCGATCTTCGGGCGCTGCTCGCCGCGTATTTCCCTGAACGCTCCCAGATCACCAAGCCAGAACAGCGGGAGCAGCGTGCCGTTTCACAGCAACGCTTTTCGGATGCGCTCTCTGCGCTCGCCGATGAGCTGCCCGACGATTCGGCAGGAAAGCGCTGGCTGCTCTTCGGCGCACATGGGAGCACAGCGATCTTTCGCCGCTACAAAAACGAGACGATTGAGGCTCAGGAGCAACTGCTGAGTCACCTGCGCATCATTGTCGATGGACTGAACCACCTGCCTGACCCGCCATCCTTTGAGCGCCTATCCCTCTTTGCCCAGCGCATCAGTGGCGACCCGCATTTTCTTGACGCGCAGACAGCCACAGGACGACTCTTTTTGCACGCTTTGATGGACCTTGCCCGGCTGGAAAATCCGGCTATGCAAACTGAAAGCGAAGACGTGTTGAGCAACGAGGTAGCCGGTCAGACGCCAGAGAACGACCACCGGCGTCTGCTGCTGTACTATGATGCCGGATTGCTCTTGGACACGATCTCGTCAATAGTGGCAGTCTTTCATCTCATATCCGCCGAAGATGTTGCAGGGCATCCCGACCCCCTCGTTGAGAGCGCGGGAGAACGTATCCTCATACTTCCGCTGAGGCAATTATTTGCCTGGAAGAAAGTGATGCCGGCCTCGAAGGACATCTACCTGTTTGAGAATCCACAGGTATTCGAGGTGGTAATTGATATGTTGAACAGCGCCTCTGTCACAAAGTGCTGGAATGATAGGAAACCGCTGCCTACGCTGATCTGTACTGCCGGCTGGCCGAGCGTTGCTGCGCTGCGATTGCTCAGCTTGCTCATCGAATCATCTCCAGAGGTTGTCCTTCATTACAGCGGTGATTTCGACCCGC
>CAZFWN010000241.1:0-5780 GCA_964522745.1 uncultured Ktedonobacterales bacterium | reverse complement strand
TTTCGACCCGCCAGCATATCTTGCTGCGCTGCATCATCTTGGCGCTCTCCTTGAGGAGTATGAGCGCGCCGGGCTACAAACTTTGCCAGAGGAATTTGCCTTGTTGGCTGCTGTCATGCGAGAAAACGGCAAGAAAGCCTATCAAGAAGGCATTGTGCAATTGCTTCTCCAGAGCATCCAGAATGTCTCGACTTGATCAGTCATTGACATCGAATACACTTTGTCTTGGATTCACGCTCCTCTCTGGCCTGCCCTGGCAAATAAAGTCGTCACAAGATTCGTCGGTTCCTTATACATTTGTTTGTGCGCGACTGGATGGGTACCTGCCACAAACTGAAGGCCACGAGCCGGGACGGTCATCAAATACTGTTTCTCTGGGTGCGCAAGAGGCTGTGCTGGCTACCTTACGATATCGGTTCGAAAATTAGATCAGGCTGAAAGGCGATGGTTTGATGAACACGCCATCATGAGCGGAAAAAGGTCAACGAGACCCAACTTTATTGAACGTCTACAGCCCCTTGGTGCTGGGGAATAAAGTCGTGCGCTCATGTCTAATGTCGTGCGCGCTGTTAAGAGGGCGATTGTTCATATGGACCCATATTGGACCCTCCACCGAGCGTTTTAGGCATTTTCGCTCTCCCTCGTGGTTTCGGTAGGTGACGGGCATCGTCGAAGTGTTGGTCGGGCTGGGCCTGCTGGTAGGTTTGTGGGTCGAGTGGCTGGCGGCCCTGGCGGCTCTGCTCCTGGTGGGAGAGATGCTGATTGCTATCGCTTCGCATCTGCTGCGTGGACATGATCCCTTTGTGCCAGAGGCAGTGCCAGCCACGCTGTTTCTTGTGCTAGCGCTCGTGGTCCTGGCCCTCCATTGGGGAAGCTTGATGGCGTTGGTCAGATAAGCGCGCTGGTAAACATGGACCTGGATACGCGCCCTGCTCTTGTTTAAGAGCCACGTGCCAAAAACACGCTGGCCTGCTCTTGAGCGGGGCTGCGTGGCTTTGACCGAGGCATGCTGCTAGTAGCTTGAGTCCTGGCGAGAGGCGACTATGGGGCGGCGCTTCCAATGGTGAGAAGAGCCATATGTTGGCTCTTCCCTGGTACTCTCCGGTTACAATGAAGTGAGAACACTGGCGAGGTGCCCACCGACGAGACGCGAGGAGCAGTCGGCTTGGGATGCCTGACTCGCCAGCAGATGAAGCAAAGGAGTACAACTATGGGTATCATTGCCGAGCGGGAGGCGGTGCTGCGGGCCAGCGCGGCGGATTACGTCCGGGTAGCGCTGAGCAATATCGAGCGGGAATTTCCCTCTGATGTTCACCATATGATGCAGGCGCCAGGGGATTTTCCCCACCGGCCCCGCGAGCGTACGCCGGTGTTTTATGGCAGTCTCGACTGGCATTCCTGTGTGGAAATGCACTGGCTCCTGGTGCGCCTGCTGCGCTCTGCCGGCGACCAGATACCCGAGCCGCAGATTCGCGCCGCTCTCCATGAACACTTCACTGCTGAGGGGTTAGCGGCAGAGGCGCATTTCATCAGTATGCCGACGAACGGCCCTCGCCAACGGCCCTATGGCTGGGGATGGGCCTTACGACTGGCCCACGAACTCCTCACCTGGGACGACCCCGATGCCCACCTCTGGGCATCGCATTTTGTGCCGCTGGCCGAAGCGCTCACAACTAGCTTTCTGACCTGGCTGCCCAAAGCGACCTATCCGGTCCGGTATGGCGTCCACTCCAATAGCGCTTTCGGCCTCTCCCAGGCTCTGCCCTATGCGCAGGCGCGAGCGCAGGCGGGAGATGAAACCCTGCTGGCGGTCATGACCACTGCCGCCCAGCGGTGGTACGCTTCCGATGCCAACTATCCAGGGGACTGGGAGCCGTCGGGACACGACTTTCTCTCTCCCGCCCTGGCCGAGGCCGAACTGATGGCACAGCTCCTGCCCACTGACCGATTCGCTCGCTGGCTGGAGGCGTTCCTGCCAGGCATTGCAGATGCCCATCCACGAGCGCTGTTCACCCCGGCGGTAGTCTCCGATGCGAGCGATCCCTTCATCGCCCACCTACATGGGCTGAATGCCAGCCGGGCGTGGTGCTGGCGGCGGATCGCGGAGCGCCTCTCAACTGGCGACCCACGGATCGAGCGAGCGCTGGAAGCAGCGGAAACCCATGCCCAGGCAGCGCTGCCTCATGTCACGGGGGAGGACTACATGGTGGAACACTGGCTTGCCTGCTATGCGGTACTCATGCTCAGTTAGCACGCCTGGGCAATCGTTGGCTGGGACAAGAGGCCCAGTAAAGGATACATGAAGGGTGGGCGCCCCAAGGCGCCCACTTTCCCCGAAATGAGTTATGTTGATGCTGTTTCGATTATGGTGTGCCCGCTAACCGAGGCTGAGCTTACTCCCTTCATCATGGATATGTCTCCTCGTGTTTCAAGCAACGGTGCAGGACTCTCCCTGTGTACTGCCAGGAAGGGGTTTTTCTTGTTTCCGACCGGCGTGAGTGGTGAAACGAGCCAGCACTCTTCCAAACATCTGGCTCAGACCTTGTCGGTGTGTTGCTTGCCCGTTGTCCGGGCGGTGTCGCTCCAGGGCTTCCTGAATCATCTGGTCATGGATCACTTTCATGCTGGTGTACGGAGGATACATAGGAAACTCCCTTCTTGTTGGTCGAATGGTCTGGTCTGACATGGTCGGATGCCAGTATTCCTCGCTCAGCCTCATGACTCATGGCTGCTGAAGAAAGCATAGCCGGCAAACGGTGGTAGTGTGATCTCCCAAAAGTGGTATTCTGGAGCGCAAACGGGGGTATTTCTGTCGTCGGAAGGGGGTCTGCGGCGTTAGAGGAGGTGGATTTTAGTGGCTTGTGCGAGTGCCTGCGTGCGGCTGTTGACGTTGAGCTTGCCGTAGATGTTGCGGGTATGCACTTTCACCGTGCCGACCGAAAGCACCAGCCGCCTGGCAATCTCGCGGTTGGAAAGCCCCTCGGCAATAAGCCGCAACACTTCTAATTCGCGTTCACTCAACGGTTCGAGGAGAGGTTGATTTGCTGCCAAGCGGGAGGTGTCGCCTGGCTCGCTGAGCAGTGATCGGATCGTAGATTCCACGTCATGGCAGCTACCACGTTCCCAGGCGGCTTGATACGCCTCCTCGCCAAGCTGGTGCGCCAGGTCAAGGCGCAGGCGTGTTATGAGCGGCCATCGACGCAGCCATCCGCTCGCCCAGGTGGGCTGCTGAAACGCCAGGCCCAGAAGTTCGGCAGCCTCTTCCAGAAGCCCCTCCTGGGCACACGCCGCCGCTTCTATCGCCAGACAAAGTGCCGCCGGCGCTGGCTCGTCTTGTCGGGTTTCAAATAACGCGGCGTAGCTCAGCCGGGCGGCGGCATACTGGCCCAGCCCGCAGTCTACCACTGCCTGCCCCCAGCGCGCGCTCGGATCGTTGTGTCCACCGTAGAACGGCTGCTGCGCAAGTGCCTGTTGTTTCTCGGCCAGCGCTGCGCCTTCGGTGTACGCTTCATCCATCACAGAGACCAGAAACGCCAGCACCCCCGCTGCCAACGTTTTGCCGTCGAGGTTATTGGTCTCCTCGGCCAGGTCGCGCAGGTCTTCGGTGAGCGTCCTGGCTCCTTCCAGGTCGCCCTTCAATATGGTCGGATACACCAGCTTGAACCCGGCCTGCAAGATGCCTTTGACGCTGCCGATGTCGCGCATCAACGTGAGCGCCTCCCGTGCATAGCGCTCACAGGCGAGGTAATCCTGTTCCGCGAACATGATCGCACTCAGATTGAGGGTAATCCAGGCGATGCCGTTGCGATCCCCAATAGCGCGCCGCAGATCGAGGCTTTGCCTGAGCAATTCCCTTTCTGCATCATCTGCCCCATCATGGATCGTACATGCCAGCCAGGCCAGCGCATCCGCCTGGTAGAACGGATCGCCGAGCGCCTTGTACACGACCACACTTTCCTCGAAGAGCGCTGCTGTCCTGGCGTTGTGAAAATCACTATTCGCCTCCCAGCCCGCAACGATACCCGAAACCAGGAGGCAGAAGCCGAGTTCCGCCTGATCCTGCCGCGCGCGGGCCGCTTCCAGGCAGGTGTCGATCTGGCCGCGCAGATCACCCTCTATCCGCAGATTGCCCAGCACGATCAGGCGCACCAGCCGCGCCTGAATGCGGCGGAGTATGGATGCCTGCTCCTGGTCAGAGGTGGGCGGAAACGACTCAACCGCACTCCCCAGCAGATGCACCACCTCGTGATACCGCCCGCGCATATCGGCGAACCAGTGCAGGCTTTCGACGGCCAGGTTCAGCGCCACAAAACGCCGCTGCTGGACGGCCAGTTGCCAGGCGTGCCGCACGTTCTCAAAGTCCGTTGCGATGGTGTCTAACGCTACAAGCTGCTGCTGCGCCTTGATCTCGCGCTCCAGGCGGTGCAGCAGCCCAAGATAATAGTCGATGTACGCACGCTGCACCGTCTCTGTCTGCTCGGAGACAACCAACTGTTCCGCCCCGTACTGCCGCAGCAGTTCATGCACCTCGTAGCGTCCTGCGGCGTTCAGACGTACCAGCGATTGATCGATCAGCCTCGCCAGCGTCTGCAATGACGCCCCGGCCACGACATGCGCTGCCTCGCGCGTGAACCCGCCGCGAAAAACGGACAACTTCTGGAAGACCGCGCGTTCGCCCTCATCCATCAGTTGCCAGGACTGGCTGAACACGGAGCGGAGCGTGCGGTGCCGTTCCGGTAGGTTGCGCGAACGGGTCGCTAGCATATCCAGATTGTGCTGGAGTTCCTGGGCAATGTCGGCGGGGCGGAGCGTCTTGAGCCAGCCGACCGCCAACTCAATCGCCAAGGGCATCCCTTCCACTAACCGGCAGATCTCCACCACACTCCTGCGGTCTTCGGCCAGGTCGAAATCGCCGCGTATCCGCCGCGCCCGATCCAGAAATAACTGCACCGCGCTGTAATCGGCAATCGCTCTGCCATTTACTTGATGAGGATAGGCCAGTCCGGCGATCTGCCGTACCCATTCTTCCTGAAGGTTGAGCGCCTCGCGGGACGTGACGAGGATTTTCAGGCTGGTGGTGGCCGCCAGGATGTCGGAAACGAGGTCCACGCCATCCAGGAGATGCTCAAAATTATCCAGCACCAGCAGCACACGTTGAGCGTGTTTCTCGTGCAGATAGGCAAAAAACTGTTCGCGCGGGCTGCGCTGATCCTGCTGGAAACGAAACGGCGTGGCTTCGGCGATGGCGGTCAGCAGGTCGTCGGCCCGGTTCAGCGGGGCCAGCGCCACAAAGAACAGGCCGTCGGGGAACACATCGCGTTTGTGGGAAGCGACTTCCACTGCCAGCCGTGTCTTACCGATGCCGCCTGGTCCCACCAGCGTCAATAAGCGGCAAGCTGGATCATTTAGGAGTACGCCAAGCTCCTCGATTTCCCGTGATCGACCAAGAAAAGGGGTAGGGGTGAGGGCTACATGGTCCATCCTCGCGCTCCTGGTGTTGTCATCGATAGCCTTCTTCTATTATACGAGAAAACGGCTGGGGTGGGGAAAGGCCAACAGGGGTTCCCGATCCCTACAACCATTACAAAGGCTTGACAAACTTCATTTTCTTATTATACTAAAACTTAGTTTAATAGGTGAATTAACATGTTCCGAAATGAGGCATGCCTCATGACAACACTCAAGCCGACGATGCGTGATCTACGCCGGACCAATCGCTCGACCGTGCTGCGGACCCTCTTTTTTAATGGAGCAAATAACCGCCTGGACATCAGCCAGCG